>NZ_JBFUHL010000008.1:0-151529 GCF_056402415.1 Paenibacillus sp. P4_A9 | reverse complement strand
GCTTACTAGAGAGTTTATATGGAGACGTCCAGAGAACGAGAATCCGCAATTAGTCATTACGGATAAGGCCAATTTTTCCATAGTGCCTGAATCTTTTCAAGAAGTGTTCATAAGCAGTGTACCCCCACAGGAGGCAGAATTAGGGCGTATTCAGATGAACGCAGTTATGATGCACTATGATCTCGAGCGGTGGAAGGTCGAGGTTGAGCGGATATTAACTGATTCATATTTAAAACAAGATACTCCGTTTTATCGCATCATACTGACCATGAAAAACCCTGATTTGGAAGTGGAATTCTCATGTCGTTTTGAGATCGTGCAATCGGAGCTTTCAAATTGTTTCGGAAAGGATAGCTTATGACCGAACAAGAAATGAATCGTCTAGATCAAAATGATGAGCAAGAGGTACATCAAGGGGTACATAACTTCACCATTGAATCGAAGTGGATAAAGCCGGATAATCCCGTTCTTTTGGAACGTCTTGAGTGGTTCAAAGATCAAAAATTAGGGTTCATGATTCACTGGGGTCCATACTCCCAACTTGGCATAGAAGCATCATGGCCATTAAGTGATGAGGATGCAGACTGGTCTCGTGAGCTCATCGATTGGGAAAAGGATAGTGAAGCATTCAAACGTCAGTATTTTGGCTTGAACCAAACATTTAATCCGATTCGCTTTCAACCGGAAGTGTGGGCTGAGTTAGCAAAAGAAGGCGGATTTAAATATGTAATCTTTACAACCAAGCATCATGATGGCTTTTGCATGTGGGACACCCGAACAACCGATTATCGGATAACCGGGACGGATACGCCCTTCCATACTCATCAATATGCGGACATATGTAAATATGTATTCAATGCGTTCCGCGAGAAAGACTTGGGGATTACAGCTTACTTCTCCAAAGCGGATTGGCATACGCCTTATTACTGGGCACCTGGAATGGAACGCAGTCGTTCAACTTGGCGAGGACCGTCCTATGATCCAGAGCAATATCCATCATTATGGGAAGAGTTTGTCCAGTTTACACATAAACAAATAGATGAAATAACGACCCAGTATGGAAGAATCGACGTACTATGGCTGGATGCCGGTTGGGTAAGACCCAGCTGTCAAGGTCAGGATATTCGACTTGGAGAAGCGATTGAGAGGGCTCGTAGAAATCAACCATGGCTACTTTCAGCTGATCGTACAGTTGGAGGCAATTATGAAAATTTCGTCACTCCGGAACAAGAGATTCCAGAGGAGCCGATGGATATTCCTTGGGAAAGCTGTATAACACTCGGGACTTCGTGGTCGTTTAATTATGATGACCACATTAACTTTAAGTCAACACGACAGTTGGTACATATTCTTCTTGAGGTCGTCGCAAAGGGAGGCAATTTGGCTATTAATGTTGGACCTGGGCCGGATGGTCGATTGCCAATGGAAGTTATTAGTCGAGTGAAGGAATTGGGTGTTTGGATGAAAACGTACGGTGAAGCGGTCTACGGAACAAGAATTTGCTCACCGTATTATACAGGCAACTGTGCGTTTACCAAAAAAGACGAAAGTGTCTATTGTTCGTATCTATACAAAACGGCAGACACGTTGGTAACGGACTCGGTTTCGATCCCTTATAGGGGACCAGCTTCGAGCATAGAGTTGGTGGGCACATATGAGAAACTGGCTTATAGCCATACAGACGAAGGCTTGTCCATCAGGCTTCCTGAGTCCGTGATCGCTCGCGAGGCGCCAATCGCCCATGTCTTCCGTATCCTTACAGCATAAGGGTTTAACAGTAAACTGCAACTCTAATTTAATTAAGGAAGTGACGTAAATGAGCTTGATTACTAATGTATTTAATAAAGCGCTAATTATTTCTATGAATGAAGAAATAAGGCTTTTAGATTGCGAAAGCACCCTTGCGAATCAAATTCATCTCTCCAAAACGTGGGAAGGTGATGCCTGTAAAAGCACGATTATCAACCAAGGCGACAGCTGCGTAAGACTAAAAGAAGTCATTATGTTCACGGGAGAACATGGCCTGAAAGAAAATACACCTATGTACGGTGAAGGATATAGCAAACTCTCCCAATATGGGGGAACGATTAGCGAACCAAAGTTTTTCGGGAGTTATAATGATCACACGCATTATCGGATGCCGACTGTTGACGGTTTATCTACCGTGTATAATTTGTTGCTATTGTCCCCTTCGTCGACCGAGTATTATTTAATGGCGTTTGTTTCTTCTAACCGTTTCAGAAGCGAGTTTAGAATCAACGATAAGTTTCTTGAGATTGCTCTGGACTTGGAGGGAGTGTTGTTAGAACCCGGACAAAGCCTAGAGTTGGAGATCTTTCATTGGTTCCAGGGAGCAGATAGGGAGCAACTGATGTTGGAACTGGCAACACAGCTCGATCAGCATCATCCGAAGTTAGCGTATGCGCAACCGCCTACAGGATGGTGTTCATGGGCATGTTATGGGCCCGAAGTCACCGAATTAGACGTAGAAGTAAATATGAATGCGATTACCGAGCGAAATCTTGATTTGGAATTTATTCAAATCGATGACGGTTATCAAGCTTATATGGGAGATTGGCTTACGATGCATCCGGACTTCGGAAGCGACGTGAAAAGGATTTGCGATAAAATCAAGAGCAAAGGATTAAAGCCCGCTATTTGGGTCGCTCCGTTCATTGCGGAGGAGCAATCCACTTTATTCAAAGAGCATCCGGAGTGGTTCGTAAAAGACGAATTTGATCGACCATTACCTTCGGATCGAGATTCATTCGGAGGTTGGAGGAGAGGTCCATGGTACATGCTCGATGGATCACATCCCGAGGCTCGCGATTTTCTGCGAAAGCTGTTCAGGACTATGAGAGAAGAATGGGGTTGTACATATTTTAAATTAGATGCGAATATGTGGGGAGCGCTTCCGTTTGGCAAGAGGTACGATCCCTCTTATACAAGCATTCAAGCTTATCGGCAAGGTATGGAAGCGATACTCGAGGGTGCGGGTCCGGATAGTTTCATCCTCGGCTGTAACGCGCCGATGTGGCCGTCGCTTGGGCTGGTGCACGGGATGAGAATCGCGAACGATATTTTACGTACGTGGAGCAGCTTCCATGATGTGGCGAAAGAAAACCTCAGGCGGAATTGGCAGCATCAACGCATCTGGATAAATGATCCTGATTGCGCGTTGTTTGAGAATTTGGAGAGGGAACAACTGGAACCAGATGGAAATATTGTGATGACCAAATCGGACTTGACGGATAATGAATTCATTTTTCTTGCGACCTTTATTAAAGCGACAGGCGCTATGGTTTTGTCGGGGGATAAAGTCGTCGAGATGTCGGAGAAGTCGACGGCGTTGTTGAAGAAACTATTGCCTCCTTCGGGAGTTGCAGCAAAATTTCAGGATTCGAGCCTTACTATCGGCAGAGTGGAACTTCAGAATAAGGAAATGGTGTTCTTGTTTAACTGGGAAGACCATCCAATAACCTTGGAAGTTCAAATCCCGAGCAGTAAGAACAGTCGGATCGAGGATTTCTGGACGGGTGAAATCACAGCCGCCGACCAAGAGATCATTCAGGTCGAGCTCGGTAAACATGAAGCAAAATTGTTGATCTGTTCGTAGGTGCGGGTTCGCTACAGGACAATGGAGAAAGCAGCATGAAGGAAATCTKGTTGCAGAATAAAGAACGGGGAATCCGGAGAAGTTGGTCAGGATCAGTCTGCCGATTAAAAAAGTTCGGATGAAAGAACAGGGCAAACAAAGCCCTGTCTTTTTAATGCAGATATTGAAGGAATACCAATCACCGAACAAAGGGAGTAAGGCTACTTAAAGAGGAACATAACAATTTTCGTAAAAATGTACATTTTCATACATGTTCTGCTTGTATATTCTAACAACTCAAACGGGCAGTCTTTTTTCTGATCAAAAAGTAATATAGCTTATGGGTGGGGAGGATAAACCTGGCTACGAATGCGCTTCCGATATTGATTGGGCGATTCACTTAGGTATCGGGTAAATTGTCTCGAAAAATAATGCACGGAAGAAAAGCCGAGTTTGTCCGCGATGCTCGTAACCGATATGTTCGTTTCTCGGAGCTCGGTTTTTGCATGTTCCAACCGGCAGCGCATGAAGTACTGATTAGGACTGTCGCCGGTTTCTTTTCGGAACAACTCATACAGATAAGCTTCGCTCAGCTTAAAGGTATTCGCCCAATCAGAGATACGGAAATCATCCGTCAGATTCATTCGCATCCATGTGATGATGGCACGGATCCGGGGATCGTTAGGCTCAAAGGGATTAGACAAGAAGCGTACAAAACCGGTCAAAAACATCTCGAACAATGAGCGCAGTCGGATGGCCGCCGTAAAGTCCACTGAGTCGAATTCTCTGATTATGGATAGGTAGGCGTCAAGCCATTCGGCTTGGGCTGGAACTCTTGTTTTGACTTTCAGCGGCCAGTTGAAGGAATGCTGCGGATAGGCGCTAAAATCGACACGCGCTGCGCTCAGATTAGAATCGAACGAATCGAGTCGGTATTCGTTGAGATGTTCGTCTCCTTTCGGCTTTGGTGACGTGTTCCAGAGCAGATCGACGTAGACGGAAACGTGGACCATCGGATCTTTGCTGTCTGCGGCGTAGCTGTGCACGATGCCCGGCTCGAAATAGAACAAGTCGTACGGCTCAGCAAGGTGTTCTTCTTCACCGATAGTAACGGTTCCCTGTCCGCTTTTGATAAAAGTAAAAGTATGCGAATAGGGGAGTCGAGGCGGGATTTTCTGACTGGGATGAAAAGGATACACGCCTGCACCCACGACACGCGATCGAATCTCTTGAAAGGATATAATCTGAGTTTGATCCGACAATTCTTTTTCTCCTTTTATATGTGTAATTGATCCTCGAATCATGCAAAAAGTATATCATATGCTATATGCTATATTGAACAGACAATCCCTGGAAGATATATCAGGGACTGTGAGTGAATCACGAAAAGTAATTAATTAATAATGATTCCAACTCAAATTGAAAGCCTGACTAACGAATAAATTCGGAAGTCAGGCATTTATTATTTGGGCACATCGTCACACATGTAGAATGCTGCTCACTTCTGAGGCGGCAAAAAAGATGCTCACAAATTGCTCACGCAATAGAGTAAATTACAATGATCTAAAATATATTTCATTCCAGTACGGATTGTGCAAAAACCTTGATATTACGCGCTATTTTCCTCTATCATTAACTAAAGTTAATGACGATAAAGCACGCTACCGTCATTATGCTGATAACGGCTGCAGGAGGAACTCGCGGCTTAAGAATTTAATGGAAGCAGAACGAAAGTACACACGTATATAGCTCTTTTGATGTTAATTTGACTAAACGATTAGGGTAATAAAAGGGTAACGCTATGCGAATAGACAATGCACGTACATGAGAAGGCATCTACAACTCAGACTTTTATGAAACAAAATGTTGAAAGAAGTACTTCAAAACTTATTTGTAGTTCAGCTTTTTTACCCATAAATACCACTTCAAAACTTAATTTGTAAATCGACTTTATAAGAAAAGCCAGCAAACCCTTGTGTTTGCTGGCTTCTTGCACTTCAAAACTTATTTGTCACCCATCATCGGGTGACAAATAAGTTTTGAAGTAGACAATAAAGTTTTGAAGTGACAAATAAAGTTCTGAAGTAACAAACAAAGTTTTGAAGTGACAAATATAGTTCTGAAGTATGGAACCATGATCTATTTGGCGAGATTGTATAGTACCAAGATATATAGGACATTTGTCCTTAGTCAGCAGTTGCGTTCACTCCATTGGGTGCACGCATATTGAATTTATGATGAGTAGAGGTAGTGCTATACGCAAAACGCAGATGAATAGACACAAGGATGGTAGAGGTCAAGGATATGGAAAGGTAAAATCAATCTCTATTAACGAATTTTCAATAGACAAGGAATGGCTATCGAAATACTCGTTCATATCCGACAAACTCCATGTATTATCTCGTCGTGTCTAAAAGTATGTAAGACTTTCATACAAGTTGTTCTAGACTAACTTTCGGACAAAGCGGTTGTGGTTTCTAAAGGTGAAAAAATAGTAGCATAAAAGTCAATAGGGTGACGGTATCTGGCTCATTGAAGGAAGAGTTTGTGGAGAAATTAGTGTAGGAGATATCTTAAGTGTTACTACAAATAGCCGTGAGAGCCAAGTAATCATTTTCATTAAAAGGAGTTGTCCCACTCTCATGGATTCTATCCTAGGACGGGGCTTTGATGTGAAAGGTGCACAAAACGGTCAAGAGTGGCCGAAGCAAGGACAGGAACGTATAAGATGCGTCCCCACTCCTCGAAGGTTTTATTGGACGTAACAATGGTCCCCGTCTTGTCTACAAAGGCTACTTCTCCATCTAATATGATGTTTTATCTTCGTTGGAATCAACTAGTTCAGGTTACTGAAGAGTATAGTCATTGTGATGGCGCGTTTTTTCCAGGGGGAATAGTTGTGAGACTCATATTTATATAGACGAATTCCTGAAACTTCCATTATAGTATTAACTGTATACGGGTTAATATTATGAGAGGGTAAAAATAAAGAAGAAGTTGTTCATTGTTCTTACTGGTGCTGTCGTATCATTATCATCAATGGCTACTGGAGTTCACTTATTAATACGGATTGAAACGGGGGCCCGATATGCTGCAGGTAAAGACAAGAATGAACGGGATGTATAAAGTACTGATCTCCTATTTACTGATTTTAGTTATCCCCATTGTGATCGGTTTCTTCGTGCACTACAAAACGTTACACGTTATTGAGGAGGAATCGAAACAAAGCGGTTTGGCAATGATGGATCAGACCGGAAAAATCGTGGACGAGCAGCTAGACTTTATAACGGGAATTACAAATCGACTCGCTGTTAATAGTAATATAATGCGTTTTTCAAACGTCAAATTGCCATTAATTGATCAGAATTATTATGAATTAATTGAACTGACAAGAGAGCTGGAGAGTCAACGGTTCTTAAATGCCTATATAAAGGATATCCTCTTGATTTACAAAAATTCGGATATTGTTCTTACAACACGCGGTACATATGACGGAAGTGAGGGATACGAAAAGTTCATTAAATATGGTTCTCTTTCCTACCAAGAGTGGACAGAGGAAATGACGACTCCAGGGTATACCTTCCATAAGCCTCAAACTGTTCTATACAGTGGAGGACCTGTAGAAACATTAGCCTTCTCTTTTCCGATAAATCCTGGTGGAGGCGCCCACATTGATGCGTCTGTTGTCGTTTACATCGACTTAGCGAAAATCAGGAGTATCCTGACGCCCGTATCATCCCGATTAGGAGGCTGGGCGTTCGCGGTGAATAAAGCGGACGAAGTGATGGTCACCACCGATTCCAAAGGGATTACTCCATTAGACTTTGCTCTTACTACCGCTGAAGGCAGCTTCATTTCAATTGATTCCGTTAGGTATTACGTTACCTCGAGCAAATCGGCGTTATTAGGTTGGAGATATTTCCTGATCACGCCCGAAGATGTATTCCTAAATAAAGTAAAATACGTTAGACAGTCGATATGGATCATCACGTTGATCTCTCTTATTTTTGGAGCGATAACAGCGCTATATCTTTCTTATCGGAATCGTCGACCGTTTGTCCGGTTGATAAGGGAATTACATGACATTTCCACAAGCCATGATGAATTGAAGAACGTAATGGAGCAACAGCTTCCGGTATTACAAACGGTATTTATCGAGAAGGTCATGCGAGGGGAGTTTAAAAGTGAGGGAGAAGCGAAAACTTTCGCGGAACACGCGAAGCTTTCTTATAAGGGGAATGTGTTCATATGGATCGTCATTCGAATTGAAAATTATGACGGGTCCATTACAAACAGGAACGTTCAGGAGCTTCAAAACAATAAATTTATAATTAAAAACTTAGTAAATGATTTACTCTTACCTGTGTACGCAAATGATTTGAACGAGGACACGGTGGCCCTCCTGCACATCTCTGCAGAATCGGAGGCTGAATGCGAGAAACGTCTGGAAGAAGGGCTGGGCAAACTGTTGCAGCTCATTACTAATAAATTTAAGATTAACAGTCATCTAACAGTAGGATCATTCCAACCAAGAATTACAGAGAGCTGGAAATCATTCTATGAAGCGTTCGGCGCATCTGATTTATCTGTAATGAATCAAATCTTGTGGACAGATCTGTTGGATATGTCGAATGACTATTATTTTCCGCTTGAGATTGAACATAAGCTGGTTCATACCGTAAAAGGCGGGGATGAAGAAGCACTCAATTCACTCTTGGAGCATATTTTCACTAGTAATTTTAAACAGCGAAAAATATCCGTAGACAATAAGCATCAACTCATAATGGAGCTTAAAGGCAGTGTTTACAAAATTATTAGTCAAATCCCCAAAAACGAAGGTACCTTGAGGTCAGAGATCGAAAAAGCCATGGAAAAGATAGATATTAAGGATGTGACCTATTCATTTAATAAACTGTCCAATGTCTTCAAAGAGTTGCAGCGTTGCTACATTAAGCTGAAGCAATCTCAGCATCATGAGATCATTTTTATGATGTTGGATTACGTCAATAAACATTTCAGCAACCCGGATCTTTCCCTTACAACTTTGGCAACGGATTTCGAATTATCGGAAAACTATATATCCTTTCTGTTCAAAGACCGAATGGAAAACAATTTCTCCACATATTTGGAAAACCTGCGTATGGGGAAAGCTTGCGAGCTGCTAGAGACTACTGACATGTCAATTCAAGATATCGCGATACAGGTCGGTTATAATAACGACAAGTCTTTTCGCCGTGCATTCAAGAGGGTGAAAGGTGTACAGCCTACGGTATATCGGGATCAATCATAAATGTATAGAAAACTCTTTTGTTTCTTATCGAAACAAAAGAGTTTTCTTTTAAATGGGGGCGATTTTGTAAAGGAACACTTCCTACGGCAGCACACTTTTTACAACATTAATTTCTTAAAACCTGCACTTGCCCATGTTGGACTCGAACGTCATGAAAATCGTGTGCTGAAGATGGAACTGTTCCTTTACGTAAATCATTGGATATCTTAATGTTGGTGTCATACATATCACAAGTTGTAGTTGCAGCCGTAATTCACCGAATGTTGAAAGGAGAACGAGAGTGAATGTTACCATTAAAGCCGTTACTAAAAATGAATACAAAAAACAGCGTAGGCATAAAAACTTCAAAAAGTGTTGATTTAATAAAAAGGATTAAAAAAAACAAGTTCCTAATATTACTGTTCCTGCCGGGGTTGCTGTACTTTATCATCTTCGACTATATCCCAATGGGGGGGATCGTTCTTGCTTTTAAAGATTACAATGTATTCAAGGGAATATTTAATAGCCCCTGGGTCGGTTTCAGATATTTCGAAGCATTTTTCAGTGATCCTAACTTCTTCAGGCTGTTACGGAATACAGTTCTACTAAGTGTCTATAATCTTATTTTTAGTTTTCCGGCGCCTTTAATCCTAGCACTACTGCTAAATGAACTAAAGTGGTCTCCTTTTAAAAAGGTCGTACAAACCGTTACTTATGTTCCCCATTTCATATCAACAGCCATTATAGTAGGCATTATGGTTACATTTTTATCACCGTCGACTGGGATAATAAATACGCTCCTTCATTCAATATTCAATATTGAGCCCATTTATTTTTTCGGTGATCCGGCATATTTCAGAACGCTGTATATTGCGTCAGGCATTTGGGCACATATAGGTTTCGGAAGCATCATTTATCTAGCAGCAATAGCAGGAGTAGACCCTCAGCTATATGAAGCTTGTAAAATTGATGGAGGCGACAGGTGGAAGCAGCTGATACACATAACCATACCCGGAATCATTCCCACGATTGTGATACTCCTGATTTTAAATATTGGAGGTCTTATGAGTGTGGGTTCGGAGAAGGTCTTACTCATGTATAACCCGCTGACCTACGAAACAGCTGATGTGTACTCAACATATGTATACCGTATCGGGCTGATGGGTGCAAATTTCAGCATAGGAACCGCAATCGGACTTTTTAACAATATAGTTGGCTTAATTCTGATAATTCTGGCAAACAGAATCGCCAGACGTGTCAGTGAACATAGTTTGTGGTAAAGGATGGATATTAAATGAAAACGAGTTTATCTTCGAAAACTTTTGATACATTTAATGTATTGGTGCTTGCTTTACTTTGCTGTATTACGATTTATCCGTTTGTTTATGTCTTTTCCAGTTCTGTCAGCGACTCGATTTTTGTTGAATCGAATGCGATTAAGCTTTTTCCCAAGGGATTTAACTTGAGTGCATACGAGAAAATAATCGACGACAGATTTATCTGGATGGGATATTACAATACAATTATTTATACTGTTTTTGGCACTTTATTAACAGTTGTACTTGTGTTTACTACCGCTTATCCTCTGTCGAAAAAGTCATTCATTTTCGTTACTTTTTTTACTTTCATGATAACGATTACAATGTTTTTCAGTGGAGGCCTTATTCCCAACTACCTGCTGGCTAATGCGCTTGGAATGGTAAATACAAGATGGGCTTTGATTATACCCGGAGCGCTGGGAGCCATGAATGTTTTTATGGTGCGTACGTTTTTGAGAGCCTTGCCGGAAGCTCTGGATGAAGCTGCGTTAATTGATGGTGCGAACGAAATCCAGATATTAGTCAAAATAGTTATTCCACTGTCAAAACCTATTTTTGCGACGATTGCTCTTTTTACTGCAGTTCATCATTGGAATGCTTTTATGCCTGCGATGATATATCTGCAGGATCCCAAATTGTTTCCGCTTCAGGTAGTTCTTTACAAGATTCTTATTGAGTCTCAGACCATGGACAGGGCGGCTTCGGATTCTATGGCTTTGGTGCAGGTGTCTTCGGCTTCTATAAAGTATGCAATAATAATCGTTTCAACTCTGCCCATCCTTCTGGTTTATCCTTTTGTTCAGAAGTATTTCGTTAAAGGAATCGTGATCGGCTCCATCAAAGGGTAAGTGTAACATGCTGCTGTACAATTTATCTGGTTATTCTACCTTTTTAAAAGGTAATGACAAATATAATATAAAAAAAACGGAGGTCTCATTCATGAAAAAGAAGTTTTTTCAAGTGAGTAGTATTTTACTCGGTGCGCTTCTCTTGGTTCCAACAATTACCGGTTGTTCACAGAATTCAGCAGAACAGCCTAGTGTAAGCAGTAAACCTACTGAAGCAGCAAAACCCGCCAGTAATAAGATTACAGATACTTCTGTTGAAATCAGCTGGATGATGAGAGAGGATCCACAGTTTCCAATTGTTGGCGACTCACCGTTTTTTAAGAAGCTTCAGGAAATCACTGGTRTAAAAGTCAATCCTATTCCTGTTCCGGACAGTGAGTTGACTAAAAAGCTGAATCTTGCTGCCGCATCCGGTAATCTTCCCGATATCGTCCAGGGAAGCGATCTCGACTTTTTTTTAAGGTATGGAGTAGATGGCGCATTCGCTCCGCTGAACGATTTGATTGATAAATATGCCCCTGATATCAAAAAATACATGCAGAATCCGTTATATGCAGAAGCTAAATTCTGGGCTGCGGCTTCAAACGGTAAACAATACGTCATTCCTACATTCAGGACGCAGCCTTCATTCAACAGCCATTTCATGATCAGGACTGACTGGCTCAACCAGTTGAATTTGAAGGCACCACAGGATATCAACGAGCTTTATTCGGTTTTGAAAACCATAAAGGAAAAGGATCCTGCTGGTGGCGGGAAAACAATTCCGTTCTCAACAATAAATAAATTGAATATGAACCATTTCTATACACTATTCGACATCAATTATGAATATTTTGTCGACAACGGAGTTGTCAAGTTAGGTGCTATAGACGACAGGATGAAGACTGCAATCCAGTGGCTGGCGACATTCCAGAAGGAAGGCCTAATGCAGAAGGAGTTCTTGTCAGTATCGGAGGATCAGTATTATGAAGGAGTTTACGGTAACAAGGTAGCGGTCGCTCTCAATTCTACAAGCAGGATTAATGCGGCGAACGATGCACTTGAAAAGAATTTTGCAGGAAAGGGTTATACCTTTGAATTGCTCGAGCCCATGAAAAGCGCAACCGGGGTAAGAAGAGGAGATACCGATAGCATGTTGAAGCAGCCTATCGCGATCAATGCAAAGTCTAAGAATCAAGAAATTGCAGTGAAGCTCCTTAATTTCTTCTTTACAGATGAAGGAGTCCGTCTTGTTAACATGGGCATTGGGCAAGGTGTAGATTTAGGCATTGCGACGATTAAAGATAATAAATATACCATAACTCCTGATAGTCTTGACAAGATGAAGCAATTCGGTGCGATGATCTATCAAACTCCACTTGCGAACACGTACCAGCCGGTCATTGATAAACCGAATAAGACTCAATTGGCTGAACAATTACTTGCATCTAAATATACTTTTACAGCGGATTTATCAAAGACTACCGTAGGTACTAAATTCAGATTCACAAAATTTACTCCAGATGAAACAAAAAGGGTAGCTGAACTTGTCGGACCGATTTTTTCACTCAGGGATGAATACCTGTCCAAGTTTATAACAGGCCTTCTGCCGATGGACAAATGGGATGAGTATACTGGCAAGATGAAGGCTCTGAAAGTGGAGGAATTGATGAGCATATACAACACAGGGTATAAGAGATACGTAGATTCGGCTAAATAAATCTAAAATAATCAAGTGGCAAAAAAGATATCGCCGACACTCCGGTGAATTTCCGATCTGAGAGTTAGCACGGTGTATAGAGCAGGGCTGTAAAAAAGATCCTAAACACAGGGTTTACACAGCTATTAAGCTGTTCCTGTGTTTAGGATCTCTTCTTTATCCTAAATGTATTACCATTGAATGGAGGTAAATATGAATATCAATTATGAAGAACCGATCAGATTTATCGGCGAAGAAACAGTTAATATAGACTACCCCCATGGAGAACTGCCTCCGGCAATCGGTGTCAACAGCATTCAAGTATTAAGAGCTAACCGTGAAAACCCGCAGGAAGCGGAAGATACGGGTTGGACTTATAATCATTCACCGATGCTTTCCTACCACAACGGCAAGATTTACCTTGAATACCTTAGTAATGAGATTGAAGAGCATGTGCCACCGGGACATACACTTCTTACTGTTTCAAAAGACGGGATGCATTGGAGCAAGCCCAAAGTGATATTTCCGGTTTATAAAGTACCCGATGGTCTTTTCGAATATGATGGCAAAAAGCTGCCGGACAATACATATGCTGTGATGCACCAGCGCATGGGATATTACTTAGCACCGAACGGAAAGTTTCTGGTTCTTGCCAATTATGGTATATCGCCAAGCTTTGATCAGGTTCCCTTCGGAAGGTTCAGCATTGGAAGAGTAGTCAGAGAAATATACCCAGATGATTCACTTGGGCCGATTTTCTTTATCCGTTACAATAAAAATACGATATGGAATGAAAGTAATACATCCTACCCAATTTATACAAGGTCCGAGGATGTTAAGTTTATAGAAGCCTGTGAGCAGCTTATGGCGGATCCACTTGTCACACAGCAGTGGGCAGAGGAGCAGGGCGACGATGATGAGCTTGTTACTGTGAAGTCAAGGGACGGAGGAGCCTTTTACAACAAGGCGTTTTGCAGATACAGGCTTCCCGACCGTACAGTTATTGGACTCTGGAAATGGATGAAAGCCGCAGTTAGCCATGATGAAGGAAAATCCTGGTCAAAAGTTGCACTAACTCCTACGATTACACATGGTGGCTCTAAAATATGGGGTCAAAAGACTTCGGATAACAGATACGCTTTAGTTTACAACCCGCACACAAATAATGGCATCAGGTGGCCTTTGGCGGTAGTTACGGGTTCTGACGGGCTGACTTTCGATAAAATGATGCATGTCATCAGCGACATCTCACCGAAAAGATATGTCGGAGGACCATTCAAAAGACCGGGTTTCAATTATTTCCGGGGCATCGAAACAAATGAAGGCGTTGGGCCAGATGGGGCCATGTATGTGGCATACAGTGTAAACAAGGAGGATATTTGGATCAGCCGTTTGCAGGTACCCATTACGGGTACGGTCGAGCAGGATGTGCATGAGGATTTCAGCAGCATGCAGGAGGATTCCTGGATTGAAGGCTGGAATGTTTACAGTCCGAAATGGGCACCGGTTAAAATCGCTTCTAGCCCTGACGGGGCAGGTAAATGTCTGATGCTTGAGGACTTTGACCCCCATGAATATGCCAAAGCGGAAAAAGTCTTTCCTGAAGGCGTCAATGTAGAGGTATCATTGAGGATAATGGCCCCCCAGAACGATAAGGGAAGCCTTTATATCGAATTGTGCAATAATAAGGGCAGGACGCCTTTTAAGGTCATATTTGGCGATAACGGAGAACTGATCATACACCATGGGCGTAACCATCAGAAATTTGCAAATTATGAAGCTGGCAGATGGTATGATGTCAAAATTGTAGCAGATACCAAAAACCATATGTTTAATGTTGAACTGGATGGAAAATCCCTAGGTTCAAATCAAATATACCAAGGGCAATCAACAGGCATGAATGGATGGTTTTTCGAAGCTCCTGTAAAAACACTTGATAGGATTGTGTTTAGAACCGGTCCTGTAAGAAGGGAACTCGATCTCGATTATTTATGGACTGATGACTGCGACCTCCAGCACGCAGGCGAAAAAACAGATGCTTTTAAATATTACATTAAAAGTCTAGATACTGCATCCAAGCTTTAATGAATAAATGAATATACATCTGCATCAACAGCAAGTAGCTTTTGTATACTTGCTGTTGATGTTTCTTTCATTACTAATTTACGCTGAAATTTATATTACTGGAGGGTAAGAGATGGTTCTGAACCTTGCTCATCGGGGAGCATCCGAATATGCCCCTGAAAATACATTGGCAGCCTTTTATAAGGCAATAGAGTTGGAGTCTGCAGGAATAGAAATGGATATTCAGCGGACAATGGATGGTCACCTTGTTATTTTTCATGATGATGTTGTTGATGAAAAGACCGATGGAAAGGGACCGGTATCTTCCTATCGATTGAATGAGCTAAAGCAATTGGATGCCGGTTCATGGTTTTCACCTGTTTATAAAGGAGAAAGAATTATAACTTTCGAGGAGTTTCTTCATTTCTTCGGCAGGAGAGAACTTGTATTTGCTTTCGAATTAAAAGTGCCGGACATTGAGCAGCAAACACTGGAGTTGATTAACAGGTATGGAATCCGGGACAAAACAACCATCACCTCCTTTCATTATGATTATCTTGCCAATATGCGCCGTTTGGACAGTACAATTTCCCTTGGCCACCTTGTAGAAGTCATCGATATGGAGGCCATTAACCGCCTGAAAGACATTCAGGCAACCCAGATTTGCCCAAATGCGAACTTGCTGCACGCAGATCAGGTTTCGCTAGCCCGTCAGCACAATTTTAATGTAAGAGCCTGGAAGGTCACAGATACCTCAGTAATGATGAAAGCCATTGATTGTGGTGCAGACGGGATGACGGTTAATTTTCCTGACAAACTGAATGAAGTATTGCGAGGGCTGAAAACTATATCGAACGGATAACTTATGCCGGCGATAGGACTCCATATGATAGATTGCTTGATTAGTTTTAATAATGGAGGGATAAAATTGATAGATCATAAAGAGATACTAATATCAGATTTGACTGTATGTCAGCCCTCAGAGAGCATAGCGGATAGAGGTATAACTGGAAAATGGTGGAAGGAAAGTTATGAGCTTGAGGATGGTACTAAAGGTAACATGCTCTTTGCGGATCCATTGGACATGGTTCCGGAATTGGTGTTAAAGCCGGGATTATCGGGAAAGTACAAAATATTCGTTGGTGTTAACTATCCTTTCCAGCGATACAGCAGTAGTGGTTTCAACTATGGTTCAATCTTTTTGAAATTGAGCAGCGACGAGGGTTTTTCCAGGTTTGGCGCTGAGAAATACGATATGCATGCGGAAGGTAAATATCCTCCCAAAACACTGCCTGAGAAGGCGACAAAGCAGCACTACAATACAATTTATGAGACATATTGGAAGACAGAGGTCTTAAGCGGGCAAGATATCATAATCAGTGCGCCCAAAGCGCCATATAACACTCTTGAATATGGAGAAGTAGCTAATATCTCGTACATACGTTTTATTCCGGCTGATTCCACAGATATGGAACTTGATGAGAAACTGAAGCAAAATAAAAATACGCGCAATCTTATGTCAATTTGGTGCTCAGGAGCGCTAACCGGGCATACTGCAGGGCATCCCATGTACCATCCCACCGAAAGCAGGTGGTTTGATGATGAAATTCAAGCCCTTAGGGCTAATGATTTCGGAATTATCTGTGTTGAAGCAATGCGAGGAAATTTGTGCCTTTTTAAAACAAAATATGGAGATGTGGGCACATGGGATAAATCCTGGGGGGAAGACTGGACCGACCCGCTTGAGGAATTTACAAAAAAAGGTCATGAAGCGGGTCTTCAGGTTTTTGCAGCATTGCGAATGATGGGTGCCGGGAGGCCTTATAATCGAAATCCTATTAGCTGGTCAAGACATTACTGGGACCATCCGGAATGGTCCAAACGTGATGCGGAAGGCAACCCTATTGCCAATATAAGCCTGGCCTTTCCCGAAGCCAGACAGCACTGGCTGAACCTCATTTCTGAAGCTTTAGACTACGGTATTGACGGAATCCACCTTCACTTGAATAGAAGCGCCCCATTCGTACTCTTTGAGGAGCCGTTGGTAAGTGCATTCATGCAGGAATACGGTATTCATCCAAAGGAACTGCCCGAAGGCGACACAAGATACCTGAAGCACGCAGCATCATATCTCACACAGTTTTTACGTGAGATACGTATGTTGCTGGATGAAAAGCCAGGAAGAAGACTCTCTGTAATTATTGCAGGTTCCCAGGAATTTATTCCCGGACTTATTGTAAATGGCTGCGATGTTGACTCATGGATGAAGGAGAATCTCCTTGACATACTTTGCTTTGACCATAACACCGACCCTGCATATATGAACTACTGGAAGGAGCTCTCCAACGGCAAGGTACAGATGCTATATAGCCTTATGCCCAGAACGCAGCCTGGACAGTATTATGCAGACCTGGCACGTAAACTGTATAATGCCGGTGCAGATGGCTTCACGGTATGGGATTGTGAACGCAGGTTCCAGAGGGCGAGTGAATGGGCTGTACTTAAGCGCCTTGGGCACAGGGATATGCTTGACCAACTGGAGGAAGTTGCACCAACTTATTTTAAAACATCAGCCATCAAGTTTCACATGGGTTTAAATGTAAAGTATTCATACAAAGACGGTTGACATATATGCACAATTTGAGGAAGGAAATTCAAACAAGAAGGGAGGTTATATGAATATGAAAAAATATTATGAATTTGAAAAGGTAAAAAAGGCTGTACCTTTTGAGACTATACCAGATGAAGTACGTGCCCAATATCTGAGACCGGGAGAACTACTGGCCATACAGGAGAATTTTTCTGTAGCCTTCCAGCCGATAGGCACATTAGAATGGCACGGAAGGCAGAACCCCATAGGGTGTGATGCTATAAAGGCTGAGATGCTGTGTATCAGTACTGCTAAAAAGATAGGTGGTGTAGTAATGCCACCATTTTACTTTTCCACCGACGTTTATCGTGACTGTGGAAACGGTTATGGGCTTGGTATGGATCCAGAAGCAGGGTTTCAACTACCTGGTTCTTTCTACCAAATTGATACATCTCTTCTAAAGAACTTTATTCTAAATGCTTGTCAGAACTACCTTCAACGTGGCTTTAAAATGGTCGTCCTCGTATCAGGCCATAACCCTTCGATTCAGCAAAATTTGATGGACGAAGTATGCTATTCTATGAAAACTGATGAAGGGCAAGAACCAGTAATTTTTACAATGGAGTATACCGTAATAGAAAAGGGGAATCCAAGAAGAGTCTCCGATCATGCAGCTGGCTATGAAACGAGTATGATGCTTCATCTCGCTCATGACAGAGTAAACATGAAAGCCAATGACATGCAGGAAATACCTGACCTTGGAATTGGGGGCCGTACTTCCTATCTAGATGCTTCTAAGGAAGAAGGAATGGCCTGTTTTGAACTACAGGTAGAGGGTATGTCAAAATTTGTAACGAAACACTACCAAAAGCTGATTAGCGGAAGTTGACTTTATTGCGCAGTTTGAGGAGCTTTTGCAATAAATTTACCCAATAAAGATACATTAGGAGAGTGCAACTAATGGAGACAACTGGTGACACGGCCAAGTTAACATTTTCAATGAACGAAATGGCTGGGGAGGCTCCTATGCTTAAGCTTTCGGAGAATTTGTTCTTGTATGAAGATACGTGCCATGTCTATGTGGTGAAAAGCGGAAAGGATGCCGTCCTGATTGATTTCGGAAGCGGCGATGTGCTAGAACGGCTTGCGGAAATTGGTGTTGAGCGCGTAGCAGCCGTCCTAATGACACATCATCATCGTGATCAAGGCCAGGGATTACCGCGAGCGGTTGATAAGGGGATCCCGATCTGGGTACCGCATATGGAGCAGGACTTGTTTGCCCATGTGGATGCCCACTGGCAAGCGCGTGAAGTGTATAACAACTACAATACCCGTCAGGATCGATTTTCCCTTCTAGAGCCGGTGGTGATTGCAGGGACGCTAAAAGATTATGAAACGCGCGAGCTTGCAGGCTGCACGTTTACTGTTGTTCCAACACCAGGACATACAACTGGGTCCATAACGTTGATGACGCGAATCGATGGCTGCGATGTCGCATTTACCGGAGACCTGATCGCAGGCCCCGGCAAGCTGTGGTCGCTGGCCGCGACGCAGTGGTCCTACAACGGCGGGGAGGGGCTTAAGGCTACTGTCTTATCCTTGCTCGATCTGCAGGAGCGGGGACCTGAGCTGCTTTTGCCATCCCATGGCGAACGGATAGAACAACCGGCTGCGGGTATAGAGCGGCTAATCGAGAAGCTGCGGGAGCTGATGCACTACCGAAAACAGGACAAGTGGTTATTTCAGCTACGTGAGAAACCGTTCGGGGAAGTCACGCCGAATTTCCTACGCAGCCTTACGAGCAACGCGAACTACTATATACTGCTGTCTAAGAGCGGAAAAGCGCTGTTTTTCGATTTCGGCTATGACTTTAGAAGCGGAAAAATCGCCGGTTTTGATCGGGCGTCTAGTAGGCCATGGTTGTATACGCTGGGCACGCTGAAAAAGCAGTATGGCGTAACAAAGGTGGAAGCAGTCGTACCGACCCATTTCCATGACGATCATGTGGCCGGCATTAATTTGCTGAGGGATCAGGAACGGACGGAGGTGTGGGCTGCGGAAATTTTCGCCGATGTGCTTCGGCGTCCAGCCGATTATGACTTGCCATGCCTCTGGCATGATCCGATTCACGTTGATCGGGAACTGCCCCTCGGTGAGGAAATTCGCTGGGAAGAGTACACCTTCACCTTGTATCCCCTGCCAGGACATGTCCTGAACGCGGTAGCCATTGCTTTGGAGGTAGACGGCAAGCGAGTGCTTATAGCCGGAGATCAGTATCAAGATAACGAAGGAATGCAGGCTAATTATGTATACCAGAACAGATTCAGCAAGCGTGATTACGTAGAGAGCGCAGCGCTGTACCGTAAACTCCAGCCTGACGTCATTGTGACGGGACATTGGGACCCGCTGTGGGTTAAGCCTGATTACTTGGATAGGCTGGAGGAGCTAGGCGATGCAATAGATAGACTTCACCGAGAGCTCCTACCCCTTGAAGATGTAGATTTCGGCGCAGAAGGTGTGGGGCTGCGTATTTCACCTTACCAGACTGAGATGCGCATCGGTGAATCGGCTGCCTTGTGCGTGGAGGTCATGAACCCGTTCCCGCGCGAAGCATTCGCAGAAGTACAGCTTGTTATGCCTTCTGGCTGGCGGGCAGAGCCAGAGCGAATGTCGTTGCAGCTCCATGCTAATGCCACCCAGCGTGTCGAATTCCGCATCATCCCTTCATCGGGTTCAACTGTATGGCGCCGAGCGCGAGTGGCGGCCGACTTGACTGTGGATGGAAGACGTTTCGGTCAGCAGGCGGAGGCGCTCATTTCGGTGAATGAAGCAACTAACTGATTTTCATATATTCAGGAAAGGGGATTGCCATGAACACTAGAACAGAGATCATGATAAGCGATATGGGGGCATGCCTTCCAACTTCTAGCATATCTGATAATTGGGGAGCGGGGCTATGGCATCGTGTCCCTTACGAGCTTGAGAACGGGACTAAAGGGGTCATGCTGTTTGCAGAACCCGAAGACCATGCTTCGGAAATCGTTTTGAAACTGAATATAACAGGCCGCTACAAAATTTTTGTGGGAATGAATTATGGTTTTTGCGTATATCACAACGCTCATACCGACCGCTTGGTGGAATGGGACTATGGAGCCATTTTCTTAAAGTTGACTGGCGACAACGGATTTTCCCGTATTGGCAATGAGAAATATGATCAGCATGCGCAAAAAAAATACCGTGAGAAGTTCCAGTCAGAAAAAAATGGGAAGCATTCCTTCAATACTATTTATGAAACATATTGGAAAACGGCCGAGTTGACAGGAGAGGACTTAGTATTACGTCCTCCTGGGGAGCCTTATGACAATAAGTATTATGGCCAGCTTGCCAATATTTCCTACATCCGTCTAGTTCCAGAAGATAAGGAAGACCAGCTGCTGGAAGAGTCGCTTAAGTCTTCTTCTGATACTCGGAATATGGCGGCTATATGGTGTACTGGTGCGCTTACAGGTCATACCGCAGGACAAACCATGTATCATCCCACGGATAAGATGTGGTTTGAAAATGAATTTGAGCCATTCCGCAATTCCGATTTCGGTATTTTTTGCTTTGAAGCTATGCGTGGAAACCTATGTTTGTTCAAAACCAAGACTGGCGATGTAGGCACCTTGGACAAGTCTTGGCCTGAGGGGTGGGTGGATCCCTTGGAAGAGTTCACCCGGCTAGCTCACAATGAAGGAATGAAGGCTTTTGCTAGCCTTAGAATGATGGGGGGAAGCCGTCCTTATAGCCGTTATCCTATTAACTGGAGTCGGTTTTTCTGGGATCATTTGGAGTGGGCTAAGCGAGACAAGGAAGGTAATCCATGCGGCAATTCCAGTATTGCCTTCAAAGGGGTTCGAGACCACTGGCTAACCCTCATTTCCGAGGCTCTGGCATATGGGATCGACGGCATCCAGCTTCACTTTAATCGCGCTAATCCTTTTGTTCTGTATGAAGAGCCGGCGATTCAAGATTTCATCGAGCAATTTAGCATAGATCCTCGCACCTTACCTGAGGATGATGCAAGGTGGATCAAACATTGTGCAAGCTACACCACTCAGTTCCTGCGCGAAATTCGTGCTCTATTAGACGAGAAGCCCAATAGAGAGCTGTCGGTTCTAATCTCAGGCTTTGATAACTTCGAGCCAGGAGTACCTCAAAAAGATTGTGATGTTGATGTGTGGCTGGATGAAGGTCTCATCAATTATTTGTTTTTAGATCATCAAGTTAATCCAACTTATATCAACTATTGGAAGGAATATTCCAATCACAGTGTACCCGTATATTACAGCCTAATGCCAAGAACAATGCCAGGCGAGGATTTCGCTAATCGCGCTGAAGAGTTGTATGAAGCAGGAGCAGACGGTTTTTGCATATGGGATTGCGAGCGCCGAGTTTCACGGATAAGCGAATGGAATGTGATAAAGCATTTAGGGCACAGACGCCAGCTTAGTCTCATAAAGAATAGGGCCCCTTCTTACTTTTCAATAAATCGAATTAAGACTCATAAGGGTCTAAATGTCAAATATTCCTACAAGGATGGTTGAACTTGTTTCTCAAAAAAAAAGAAATTCATGCTATCCTGAACGGCTAACTTGAGCAGTGGGATGAAATTGTAGAGGGAGAGAAGAACAATGGAAAAGTACTATCCAGTATTACTCGAGCATATTGACAGTCTTGATGTTTTCGACACCCATGAGCATCTTGAACCATCAAGCATCCGGGCAAGCAAAAAGATAGATATTTTTAACGTACTCTTCAATCAATATATAACCGATGATCTGATCTCGGCAGGGATGAAGGAATTCGACTGTAAATTGCTGATAGATGAAGAGAGCGAGCTTGAAGTCAAGTGGAATGTTCTCGCACCTTTCCTCGACGATGTGAGAAACACGGGGTATTACAGAGTGATTCAGATTGTGCTGAAGGATTTATTCGGCATAGAGGAGCTGGAGGAGTCCACATACCGCGTGGCGAACGAACGGCTGAAGCAGCACAGCAAACCGGGTTTGTATGACCGTCTGCTGGTGGAGCGCTGCCGAATCCGTTATTGCATATTGGACAAGCTCCCCCCTAATGAGGAATTTGATCATCAAGAACCCTATATGAGATCGACATTCAGGCCGCACGATTTTCAATTGAAGAAAAGACGTTCCAGCATCGTCAAGATGGAGAAGAAGACCGGCTTAGAGAAGAGTTCACTGAGTCTATTCACAGATGCGATGCGGCGTGCGGCCTATACGGCTAAGAGCAAGGGAGCCATCACGCTCAAGAATAGCATGGCCTACAATAGAAAGATCCTCTTCATGGAGGTGGAGCGGACTACAGCAGACAAGCTTTATTCACGACTGTATGCGGGAGACGAACTAACCGATGCAGAGATCACGCAGCTTCAGGACTATCTCACACATGAGACTGTGAGTGCAGCGCAGGAACTTGGGCTGCCTATTCAGATACATACGGGTCTGCAATCAGGAAACGGTAATTATATTACGAATTCCAATCCGGTGCTTTTAGCGAATCTGTTCATGAAATATCCAGAAGTTAAATTTGATGTGTTTCACGGCGGCTACCCTTACGGGAGCGAGCTTGCGACACTTGCCAAAAATTTTCCAAACGTGTACGCCAACCAATGTTGGCTCCATGCGATTTCACCGGTCGTAGCCAGGAATTATTTAAACGAATGGCTGGATACTGTGCCGTCCAACAAAATTTTCGGCTTTGGAGGTGACTCCGTTTCCGTGGAGCAAATTTACGGGCATTTGAAGCTCGCCAAGGATAACATCGCCAGAGTGCTGGCGAACAAAGTCGAAGACGGATCTATGACTTTAGCTTACGCCAAAACAATTGCCAACCGAATTTTGTACTATAATCCCGCTCGTTTTTACGGATTCGAGTAGAGCGAACGTAGGAAGGGTTGCTCTTTTTTCGTGGACCGAACTGCGGCCGCAGATCATGAAGTGTATATTAAGCGAAGAAAAAAGGAGCACAGAGATGCTTGAACAAACATTACGCATAGCGATGGGACAAATGAGCGTGAAATCAGGAGATCCAACCCAGAACCTGCAGCGTGCTTGCGAAATGATACAAGAAGCAAGAAAGTTGAACTGCGATATTATCGTGTTGCCAGAATGCATGGATTTGGGATGGACCTATCCGGATGCCAGAAGGCTGGCAAAGACGATTCCCGGCGATTACAGCGAATTATTGTGCGAAGCGGCTAGGGGTGCCAATATGTATGTCGTTGCTGGATTGACAGAGAAATATGGCGATCAATTGTTCAATGCGGCAATCTTGATATCATCGGACGGAGAAATCCTTTCCAAGCATAGAAAAATCAATGAATTGGAAATCGCCCATGATCTTTACTCGATTGGTGACTCCCTTTCAGTTGCCCGCACTCCGTTAGGGGTCATCGCTATCAACATTTGCGCGGACAACGCACCCAATTCGTTGGCTTTAGGACATGCCCAAGCCAGAATGGGGGCGCAATTACTCCTTTCCCCTTCCAGTTGGGCCGTCCCAAGCGAACATGACAACACAAAAGAGCCGTATGGTGTAAAGTGGATGGAATCCTATACCTTTCTTTCAAAATTATATAATATTCCTATAATCGGAGTATCCAATGTTGGCTTAATTGTAGGCGGTGTTTGGGATGGCAAAAAATGCATCGGGTGTTCTCTCGCGGTGGGCTCTGACGGGGAAATGCTTGCGCAGGGACCGTACGGGGATCAAGCTGAAGCCCTGATTCTTATCGAATGCAAAATCCTCGAACGCCAACATAAGGGGACGGCGTTTAAAAAAAGTCTTGCATCCAAAGGATATATAGGCCATTAAATGTAGACAAAAAATTTTCCGAATCCGGATTAAAATCAAGAGCGAGAATGGGAATCGACCGGCATTTTACGCCGCGTATATTGATTAAATTTATGGAGGTCTGTCATGATTTTCGACATATTAGACAATAGCGGTTTATATGAATCTCTGATCCCCGGTATGAGAGAGGGAATCGAATATATTCGCAAATTTCTTCAAAATCCGGTACCGGACGGCAAATATCAGATCGATGGTGACGATGTTTATGCTCTTGTGCAAACGTTCGATCCGCTTTCCGTAGACGAGGCCAAATGGGAAGCCCACAAGCGGTATCTCGACATCCAGTTTCTCGTATCCGGCCAAGAATTGATGTACTATGAGCATGTCGATCGACTAACGCCTACAACCCCTTATATAGAAGAAACCGACAAAATCAATTTTGCAGGCGACGGCGGAATTGCTCTTAATATGTGGCCGGGCACCTACGCCATCTTCTTCCCGGAGGATGCCCACAAGCCGAAATGCGGTTGGGGTGAGCCGGGCGAGATCAAGAAGGTCGTTATTAAGATCAATCTTAATAAATAGTAGGAGGAAGAGATAAATGAAAATTACTGACGTTAAAACGGTATTATTAACCGGTCCGAGTACGAATGCCTCTTTCCTAACGGAAGCGCGGACCATGGGGATGACGATTAATAATCCCGATGTTTTTTACGTGGCATTTTCGAGTAGAAAGGAAGGCTGACAAAATGGAATGCGGAAGAATACGTAAGCCGTTGCAAGAAGGTTATACGGCTCTGGTAGATGGGAATCTCCGTCGGATGGAAACAGGCGCCCTCCGTTTACAGGCAGGCCAGAGCTATGAGCTAGACACAGCCGGCAGGGAGTATGCGCTTGTATTAGTTAAGGGGAATTGTCGTTTCAAGGCGGGAGAGAGAGAAGAGTGCGCGTTCGGCCCTCGACGTGATCCGTTTCGAGATTTGGCTTATGCAGCGTTGATCCCGAAGCAAGAAAAGGTGGTGCTCACAGCAGTGGAGGACTCACTCCTCGCGGTTGCCCACGCGGAAGCAGCTGAAGTGTATCCGTTGCAGGTGATCACACCGGATCAGGTGCGCGCGGTGAAGCGTGGGGCCGCCAATTGGCAGCGTGAAGTACGCTTCGTACTGTGGTCAGACAATACGACGGGCAACATGCTTGTCGTAGGCGAGACCGTTACACCGTCTGGTAATTGGTCGACCATTCCGCCGCACCGGCACCAGTACGACATTCCAGGGGAAGAGGTCGCTTATGAAGAAGCGTACTTCTTCCAATTTTCTAAGCCGCAGGGATATGCTCTCGCTTGGCAGTTCGACGACGAAGGGGAGATGGATCAAGCCTTTAGTTTGCGAAGCAACGATTCGTTGTTCATTGGCAAGGGGTATCATCCAACCGCATGCGGACCAGGAGCGGACTTGTACCATGTAACGTTCATCGCGGGACCGAAACGACAGTCCAAGGCGAGCATTCATCCGGATTTTCAGTTTATGCTTGAGGAAGAGAAGATGGCAAACCCATTTCAGAATCAGTAGGAAAATGTAGAGCAGAATGGGATCCGAGTTTCTCTTCTGCTTAACTGCATACAGAAAGGATGGAATTGCATGAGCGAACTATTAGAGGTTGCTAAGATTGGATTATGTCACCATGGACTGTATCCATGCAAGGACGATCCCGAGTATCATGTGGAAACGCTGGAACGCGTACTGGCACGGCCGGATCTTGAAGTAGTGGACCTGACCATTCCTTATGGGGACCGGTACCGGTATAAGGCAATCGACATGATCCGAGAGAGTGGAAAGACAATCGTGTATAACGGCTACTTGATGCCTACTCCGAAAATGCCATTGTGCACCTTAAGCCCTACGGAACGGGCGCAAATATTGATGTTGGCAAAGGACCAAGCAGATGTTGCGCAGGCGGCGGGAGTCGCTCATTTCATGCAAAGCGTAGGCGGAGATCCAGGCCCGGAACGTAGAGCGGCTGCTTACGATGCACTTGAGGAGTATATCGCGGAGCTTGGTTCCTATCTGCGGAAAATCGGCGGTATGCACTTTCTTATCGAGCTGATGGATCGGAGTACCGATAAGAAATCGCTCTGCGGACCTACGGAGGAAGTTGTCGAGTTTGTTAAACGCGTTGCCGTCCATACGCCAAATGTAGGCATCGTCGTGGACGTGTCGCACATTCCGCTAATGCAAGAAAGCTTTGCACACACCATTGAGACGAGCCGGGATTGGACGCGGCATGTACATTTGGGTAACTGCTTGATGAAGGATCGTTCCCATCCATGGTGGGGCGACCAGCACCCGCCACTTGGGTGGGAAGGCACGGAAGTAGGCTTGCCGGAGGTACGTGAAGTTCTTTCCCTCTTTAAGGGCACGGGTTATATAGGGGCCGGCGAACGAGGTACGATTTCCCTGGAAATACGCTGCCATCCGGAGTTGACACCGGAGCAGACAATCGATCAGAATGTTGCACTTGTACAGGAAGCGTGGAGGCAGTTGTCCGATGAAGGATGAACATCAGTTGGAGTACAACCACAATAGGCATAATGGGCGGCATGATGTAATAAGAACAAAATACTCTAGGTAAATAGACAAGGAAGATTTTGGTATGTTATTATGCTGTTAATACGAATCGCACCGGAAAGCATCCGGAGATAACGGTAATAGGCCGTTGTCTTCAGGTGCTTTTTTTGTCTGCAGATGGAGAGATACAAATGAATGAAAGAATGTTAAATAAAGGGGATTCGATTCAAGTGCATTTCAATCAAAACTCAATTGATTGGGGTGTATTCCACGAGTATTTATTTTTTGGGGAGGATGATGGAATCGAAGAATTTCTGATATATGAGATTCCGGCGGAGCAGGTCGGTGACAAAGTACGGGAGGTGATCAAATTTATCCCAATAAACTCGATCATGGAGGTAAGAGGTATGACTCGCTGTGATCAATGTTGATTTTATGGTCGTAGGAGGAACTCACGTCTAAGAAGCTCGTTGGCAGTGAGGATCCGTTCAGCTCTTGTAAAAAGTACTTCAAAACTTATTTGTAATTAAGGGTTTTAGTGAGAAAACGCCACTTCAAAACTTAATTTGTAAATCCATTTTATAAGAATAGCCAGCAAACCCTTGCGTTTGCTGGCTTCTTGCACTTCAAAACCAATTTATCACCCAACAGAACATACGCAAAACGGAGTCAAGGGATGGTGAACCCCACCCAAATAGGCACACCTATCATCCTTCATTCAGTTCCGTTTTGGTGTCCAACGAAGTTCTGACGTCTGAAAAGGGCGCTATTCGTCTTTATTTTATAAAACTAAGTCTAAAAATCAAAAAGACAACGCGTGTGCAAATTAATAAAATAAGATTATATAGAAGATAATGTGATGTATTTTGAAGAGGATGTGTAGGAAAATGAATGACTATACGATTGTTTTTGATGTTGGAGGGTTGTTTATTAAGGCTGCTGTATTAAATCAGCATGGTAAAGTGGTGCCTAATACTTATGCCGTATATCCTGCAAAATCCAAAGGAACGAAAGGTGAATTGTTAAATCATTTCGCGGATTTAATCAAACAGCAACTCAGCATGATTATGGATAAGTATTTTCAAATAAAAGGAATTGGATATGCGTTTCCCGGACCATTTGATTATGAAGAAGGAATCTGCTATATCAATGGCGTCGATAAATTCGAAGCGATTTATGGTGTTAATCTTAGAGAAGATATAACAGGAATATTGGAAAATGAGCCATTTTTTAAACAGAAAAAGTCAAAGGATTTCCGCATCGTTTTTGAAAATGATGCCAATTTATTTGCCTTGGGGGAAATTGTTTCAGGTAAAGCAAAACCGTATCATAAATCGATTTGCATCACAATTGGTACTGGATTAGGTTCAGCTTTCATTGAGAATGGGAAATTGGTCAAAAATAGACAGGATGTTCCGGAGAATGGATGGATTTATTGCACCCCATTTCGCAGTTCCATTGCAGACGATTACATATCAAAACGGGGATATTATCGATTGCAAAAAGAGTTAGGAATCGATTCAACAAACGAAATTAAAGACTTGGCAGAAATGGCAAGAAAGGGTGATGAGGAGCTTGCTAAAGTTTTTCGAAATTTTGGCGAACAGATCGGGAACATGCTGATTCCTTTCTTGGATTCATTTCAACCTCAAGCCATAATTATAGGCGGACAAATTGCCAAAAGCCATGATTTGTTCCTTGAAGGTTGTCGGGATGCTCTCGAAGGTTATGACGTAACAATTGAAACCTCGGAAGAAACCTCCATTAGTACTTTTATCGGCGTGTCCAAGTTATTGGAGCAAACAAACAAGACAACTGCATAAGCAATAACTAATTCAGAAATAATCAAATTTATCCGACCAATCGGAAAAGGGGAAATGCGTGTTGTCTAAAATAAAGGAAATCCTTGTGTATCATCATAGCCATTTAGATGTCGGTTATACCCATACGCAGCCAGTCCTGTGGGAACTGCAAAAAACATATATCGATCAAGCAATAGAGCTTTGCGAACAAACCCGGAATGAGACTGAAGAAAATCGCTTCTATTGGACATGTGAGGCTACCGAGCCAGTCATGAAATGGCTTGAAACAGCAAGCAGTCATCAAATCGAGCGCTTCGGAGCCCTTTTGCAAAACGGTCAGATCTGTCTGGCAGCGCTGAATATGCATATGACCCCATTATGCAATGCAGAGCAATTGGCACGTATGCTGTATCCGATTAAACAACTTCGCGAAAAATTTGGAGTTCCCATCCGAACAGCTATCAATCATGATATCAACGGTCAACCTTGGACGATGGCACAAACGATGTTGGATGCAGGAGTGGAGCTGTATACGACCGGAATCAATATGCATTTTGGAGGTATACCGCTGTTACGACCAAGAGCTTTCCGGTGGATTGCTCCAGATGGCAGAGAGCTGTTGACCTTTCATGGCGAACATTATTCCCTATTCACCCAATTTTGCCGTTTGGAAGAGAAAAGTATCCATCTTATGAAAGAAGGGCTTGACCGGTACATCGCGAGAATTGAAAGCGAAGGATATCCCTACGATTTTATTTATCTATCCGCAACCAATATGCCTATGCTGGATAATACACCTCCAGATCAGGAATTGCTGGAAATGATTCGTAATTGGAACGCAGAAGGTTATGAACAAAAAATCAGGATCGT
Organism: Paenibacillus sp. P4_A9; assembly: GCF_056402415.1. Taxonomy (NCBI): domain Bacteria; kingdom Bacillati; phylum Bacillota; class Bacilli; order Caryophanales; family Paenibacillaceae; genus Paenibacillus; species Paenibacillus sp. P4_A9. The sequence continues at coordinate 122,075 of NZ_JBFUHL010000008.1, read as the reverse complement.
TACGCCCGAAACGTTATTGAAGAAACTGAGGGAACAGCCAGCTGAATCTATACAAGCTTATTCTGGGGACTGGACGGATTATTGGAATTTCGGAGCGGCAAGTTCCGCTGAAGAAACCCGCTTGAACCGCAGAACCAAAGTCAGCTTGAAGAGCGCGGAATTTCTGTCGGCATTTCAACCAAACCAGAGCGATAGCAGCCTCTACAAAGAAGCTTGGAACGAAGTTCAGATGTATGATGAACATACATGGGGAGCCAATGTCTCGGTCACGGAACCTGATTCGTTATTTACTAAGACCCAGTGGATGCACAAAGCGCATTTCGCCTATCAAGGCAACAGCTTAAGCGGGTATATTCTCAATAAACAATTGGAACAGCTCGCAGGTAACCCACTTCAGTCCGGTGGGCCGGAGGGGATTTTACTTGTAAATCCGACGCATATTGAACAAACATGCGACCTGCATTTACCTAAAGATTTTATACATGAGGGAAGACATACGTCTGCGACAAGATTTCATTTCAATCAGAATAACTATGATGTCGATTGGAGTACGCCTTCACTTGGACTAATAAAAATGCCTCCGTTCAGCTATAAGATCATCCCAATTCCAGACCCGGTCTCATCTGAAGATTCCTCAGATGCCATTCAAGTCTCGGATGAATGGATTGAAACACCATTTTACAAGATGACCTTCGATAAAGAGACCGGAAGAATGAAAGAATTGACGGATAAAAGTACGGGTTGGCAAATGATTGATGCAGGAAGCGAGTGGACCTTCTTTCAATTCGTTCATGAAACTCCGGACCCGCTAATAAATAAGCAGCACAGGACTACGTTATACAACAGGGTGCTTGATGATTGTAATAACAGCATAAGTTGTTGGCAAAACGATTGGAAAGCAAGCAGAAGGGCTGTCGATAGACTGATTTCCTTCCAGGTCGAAAAGCATGATTCCGGGGTAACCTTGGCTTTCGTTTGGGAAGCTCCGGAAGTACAACTTTTGCAGCAAAGGATTACTTTCTTTAAAAACAATCCGAATATTGAGTTGTCTGCCATTATAGACAAGCTAGAGAACAGAAAGCCGGAATCTATCTATTTTGCGTTTCCACTTACTTTGGAAAGCAACTGGAAGGCTGTGTTTGATAGTGCGGGCACAAGCATCCGTCTGGATGATGATCAGCTTCCCGAAGCCTGCAAGGATTGGGTAACCGTTGACCAAACCGTTTCTTTGTATGACGAAAATCATGGGATCACGCTCGCATGCCCGGATGCGCCACTTGTACAAATTGGCGATTTTAATTTTGGCAAAGAACAAAAAACAATCAACCGTGATGCGAATCCGCTTTTATTGGCATGGCCAATAAACAATTATTGGGATACGAATTTTAGAGCAAGTCAACCTGGAAGAATTACAGTCAAATACGTCTTGTCGACGTTCACCAAATTTCAGGTGGATGAAACGATCAAAAGAGGGGTTGAAGCTTCCCATCCTGTACAAATTTTCCCTGTAATTCACGCTACGGCTGAAAAGGAAAAGAAATTATTGGATGTGGCGGGGGACGGCATTGTGACTCAATATGTCAAGCCGGCTGAGAATGGAGACGGTGTTGTGGTTCGATTACAAAATGTGAAGGATGAACCGTCCCAAGTGTTCATTAAGATGCCAGATTACGCTATAAATAAAGCTTATATAACCAATATTTTGGAAGAAAATACAAATGAGCTGGAGGTCGTAAACGGTGGACTCAGCTGGACTATCTGTGCTAGACAATGGATTACGATCCGTATTCGTTAACTAACTTAAACAACTCGCCAAATATCAAAACACCCCTTGAAAGGCATTGAATGCCAGTCCAAGGGGTGTTTGATATTTACTCCAATTGGTCTTTCATTTTTTTGGCGAATTGGCCGGGAGGCCCCCCCATTTCTGATTTAAAAACAGTAGTAAAGTAGTGAACCGTATCAAACCCTGTTTCCTCCGCAATGCGTTTAAGGGACCACTCGGTAGTGGAAAGTAGTTTAACGGCCTGGCGAATTCGCTCTTTGCGAACATAATTTATAAAAGTTTGCCCTAATTCCTCAGCGAACAATCTGGATAGGTGACGCGAGGAAACATGCAAAAAGTCTGCTACTTCGCCGAGTTTCAAAGATTGAGCAAGATTATCCCGAATATATAGTTTTGCTTTATGTACAAGTGTAGTGCTTGAGGGCTGAGTCGGACTGATTTTTGTTTTGTTTCTATTATCGGAAAACATGACTTCAAAAGTAGAGATAAGCGCGCTCGATAACGACAGTACATTGTTCTCGAGAAATTGATTCGCATATTGGACTTGCTTCAGGAGTGCGGTCCAGATTAAAATGGCAGAAGAGTTTTCCGCTTGCTCCAAATAAATCGTGGTTGACTTCGCCATATTTTGGAATCTATTTACAGCTTCCACGGAAGACTCGGATTCGATCAATTCAAATGCAATAAAAATGATATATAGCCCTTCGTTGCTAAATATTTGATGTTTAATATGAGGACGCGACATAAAGAATGTCCCTTTCTTTAGGGGATAATTCTGATTGTTCTCCACGTAAGTCCCTTGCCCGTTAACAATGTAGCATATTTCAAAAAATGAATGTTTATGAATATGGTTGGTGTATAGCTTTTGTTCGCCGCCCCAATAATGAACATAGAACGAAAGGTCCTTACCGCGTAAATTAATAGCACATTCGTTAAGCAATGAATTACTGTTATGCAGTTCCTGTTGAGTCATATCCATGGGTTTCACCGCCTGATTGTTAGATAACCTATATATTATACACGAGTATGGTACATGCCAGCATTAGAATTTGATGGGAAAAGAGGTTGATAGACTGCTACTGGAAGTTGTCTAATTTTTATAAATCCATGTCTTTTAACTGTAAAGACTTATAAGTGGACAATCCATATAATTAGTTATAGATACAGTCCGCATTTGCACAAGAACTCACTTTGCTTCTGTATTAAACTTTTTGATAATTAAGGGGATGAAAGCGTATGCAAAGAGGAAAAGGCTTAGCTACCGGAATGTTCATGATCATGTTGTTGGCTTCAGGTTGTTCACAAAGCAATCCGAACACAGCTATCAACAGTGCGAACCCTACAAGCAGCAATAATTCTAACACTCCGCAAGCGGGGGAAAATGTCACGTTGAAGGTCTGGGGAGATTCAGCAAACCAGGCTGTCTTGGAAGGACCGTTTACAAAAATAAATGCCGCTTTCATGAAAAAATTCCCGAACATCAAAATTGACTATCAATGGTCTGAAACGGAAGATTCATTAAACGTCGCTTTGGCAGCAAATGCGTTGCCGGATGCCTTCTATGTACAGGGCAATAAGTCCACGAAGATGGMGGAAATGGTGAAGAATAAACAAATTATTCCGCTTAATGATTACAAGTTGGATGTAAGCAGATTCCCTCAAGAAGCTGTTGATTACGCAACCGTCGACGGTAAGCTATACAGCTCGTTGCCACAGTTCTTCGATTATGCCTTAGTGTATTACAATAAAGATATTTATACGAAAAACAATCTAAAAGCTCCAAAGACGTGGGATGAATTCACTCAAAATCTAGATACCTTGGTCAGTAAAGGAGTTACCCCTATCGCAATGGGCGGAAATGGCGATTTTGATCGTTACTGGCCTGTTCAGGTTTTTGCTCCTGCATTTATGAATGATGCCATTGTTTCTATTAGCCAGAAAAAGCCAGTTGCTGATGCCGACTTAGCCAAAATGTCGGATCTGTTCAATATTTACGCTTCTTTTGCCAAAAAAGGTTACTGGGGAAAAGACTTTGCTGCGATGGATGGAAAGGCAGCACAATTGGCATTCACGAACGGTAAAGCGGCAATGATCATTGACGGAACTTGGAGTAATTCCATTTACGCCCAAACCACCTTGAACATCGGTCGGTTTGCAATTCCCGATAAAGCGGGTGTTAGATATGCCCAAGAAGGGATGAACAACTCTACAACCTATTCGGTTGCTGCTACAAGTAAACACCCGAAAGAAGCCGCCGAATATGTGAAATTCCTGTCCAGTCAGGAAGCGGCACAAATTGTTGAAGATGCTAATGGTAATGTACCCATCATAAAGGATATTAAGCCTAAGGGTGATATTGTTGCCGAGTTCTCTGCTTTTGATAAAATCGGTAAAAATATTTACAATGGCTTCGCTGCGGGATCAACGGAGAAATCCAAGCCTCAAGACCTGCTGTTGACCGGTATTCTGTCTAACCTGATGACAGGTAAAATCACAGGTGAAGATGCTACAAAATTGATGCAACAGGAACTGGGCAAAAAGTAAGAGGAGTAAGGTGATCATGCCGATGGATGATTTTATCGGCATGATTGTTTACTTAGAAACCAATGGAGTAGGTGAGTTTTGGCATGGCCTTCATCAGAAAAAGACCTTATCTTTTTTTTCTCGCACCAGGTTTTATCATTTATACCTTATTTGTCGTCTACCCTATTATTGCAGCTGGACGAATCAGCTTTTTTCGTTGGAACGGGATAGGGCCGAAAACATTTGTAGGATTTTCCAATTACGTCGAATTGTTTACTTCTTCGGAACTGATGTCGCAATTTACGAATGCACTGCTAAATAGCTTGAAAATTTTCGCATTAAGCGTGATTATATTGATCCCTTTGCAAATTATTGCAGCTTATATGATTTACAACGAAGTAAAAGGTTTTAAATTTTTTAGAATCGCTATTTTTTCACCGCAGTTTATTTCAACACCTGTTATTGCCTTCATTTTCACGTTACTTCTGGACAGCAACGTTGGCGTCTTCAATAAATTGCTTGAAGTAATTGGCCTAGGTGAATATGTACGGCCTTGGCTTGGCGTTCCCGAATTCGGCATGTATATCGTATGGCTTATGATTTCTTGGACAGGTTTTGGCGTAGGAATGGTTTTTTTTCTCGGCGCGATGAAAATGATTTCCCGTGAATCAATAGAAGCTGGTTATTTGGACGGAGCCGGCTACTGGAGGCGGTTATTCAGCATCATTCTTCCTCAAATCAGAGTCACGATTCTTAATATGGTATTGATTACGTACATTATTTCCATGACAATTTTTGATTTCAATTTTATTTTGGGTGGCGTTTCCGGAGGGGTGAATCATCATCTGGATGTCATGTCGCTATTCTTTTATCGCATTACTTTTGGAGTATCGAATAATCCTCTTGGAGGAAATTTAAGCGAAAATGCCATGGGACTTGGTTCAACGGTCGCCTGTGTCCTGTTTTTACTAATCTTCGTCATCTCTTTGCTTCAAATTGTTTTGACTTATAAACGTAGAGGGGAGGAAGTATAAGTGAACAGTTTTTCAGAGAAAAAAATTACAGCCTCGCTTGCTTCCATACTGCTCTGGATCTACTCGATATTTACAGTTCTTGTATTGCTTTATATGGTTTATAATTCGTTGCGTGAAAAATCGGATTTATTATCGAATACGTTTGGCAAACCGCGTTCCTTAAGCTTTCATAATTATATAACCATGTTTACGGAACAGAAATTTCATCTGTTTTTTTTCAACAGTGTATTTATCCTTGTGGCCACGTTAGCTATTATAGTTCTATTTTCATCGATGGTGGCTTATGCCCTGGGCAGGTATAAGTTTCGTTTGAACGGTGCGATGCAAATTTATTTTTTGCTGGGGATGATGTTTCCTGCGCAGCTAGGGGTATTGCCGATATTCTTAATGATGAAAAGCTTGCACCTGGTGAATTCCAGTTGGTCTGTTATCTTGATTTTGTCATCGGGGATATCCATGCCAGTGTTGCTGCTAACCGTGTTCTTTGCGAAAATGCCTTCAGAAGTTTACGAGTCCGCACTATTAGACGGAGCATCCGAATGGAAAATATTTTATCGGATCATGTTTCCGCTGGCAAGTCCTGTCATTTTTAGTATTTGCATTATTATGTCAGTGCAGATTTGGAACCAGTTTTTTATTTCGCTTATCTTCCTTCAAAGTGAAGAAAAGAAAACCGTACCGCTTATTGTTATGAAGTACACAGGCAATTTGATGCTTTCGATGGACAAAGCATTGGTTGGTTCTGTTGTGGCGACTGTACCTATCATGATCTTGTTTGTGGTATTCTCGGAAAAAATTCTGGATGGTGTCGCATCTGGAGCCGTAAAGGGTTGAATGGAGGTTGACAGCTATGTCGAATTACGATAAAGAACCGGTAGTTTTGATTAATGGGATGGAGCAAGAGGTGTGGCGAGGTTATGCATCGATTGCCGAACAATTGCTGAAGAGAATGAAAAGCAATGGAAAAACGCTTGTTATCATTGAGTGTTATCCTGCGGTAAGAACAAACGAAATCATTAACGGACTTAAGAACATAACTCCCAGTCTAATCATCCCGATAGAAGAAGCCGCTATAGAACCGGAAGAGATGGAGAATAAACTTTCTCAATATTTGACGGAGGATCGGGTGTTTGGGCGCATGGCTCCCTTCTCCATTGATGAATTCTATGATTCTGCGAAACTGGATCATATCAAACGCCAAATCGAATCAGTAGAGGAAGGCGTTATTATTGTTTACGGCTTCGGCGCATCGTTGATTGCAGATAGCGACATTCTCATTTATGCCGATATGGCTCGTTGGGAAATTCAACAAAGGTATCGGAGTAAGGAATTTGGCAATTGGCGGGCAGCTAATCACCATGAGGATATTCTAAGGAAATACAAAAGAGGCTATTTCATCGAATGGCGCGTAGCCGATCGTTTAAAATGCGGCTTGCTACCCAAAATTGACTATTATTTGGACACCAACCACAAAGACGATCCCAAAATGGTTACGCTTCATGCATTGTTTTCTGGTTTGAAACAAACGGCCAGTCAACCGTTTCGTCTTGTTCCTTACTTTGATCCAGGAGTCTGGGGCGGTCACTGGTTGCAGGAGAATATTGATCTTGAACCGAAGGAACACCCTTATGCTTGGGGCTTTGACGGCGTGCCCGAAGAAAATAGCTTGTATTTTCAGTACGGAGATATTCGTGTAGAGCTTCCTTCTATTAATCTCGTATTTTTCGAATCCAGTGCTTTGCTGGGCGAGAAAGTATTTGCCCGTTTCGGAGCGGAATTTCCAATTCGATTTGATTTTCTGGATACGATGGGGGGCCMAAATCTTAGCTTGCAGGTCCACCCACTTACGGACTACATAAAAGAAACTTTTGGAATGACCTATACGCAGGATGAGAGCTATTACATGCTGGACGCTGGGGAAAATGCGGTTGTTTATTTGGGATTAAAGGAAGACGTCGATCCTGAGAGCATGTTTAATGATTTGGAGAGGGCACAACAGGGGGACTATTCGTTTCCCGCCGAAACCTATATCAATACATTTGCCGCTCAAAAACATGATCATTTTTTAATACCGGCTGGTACGGTTCATTGCTCGGGAACAAACTCTATGGTTTTGGAAGTTAGCGCTACACCTTATATTTTCACATTTAAATTATGGGACTGGGAACGTCTAGGACTGGACGGTAGACCGCGTCCGGTTCACTTACAGCATGGACGTCTTAATATACAATGGGATCGTACTACCGATTGGGTTACCAAAAATTTGGTCAACCAAGTGGAGAAATTGGCAGAAGGAGACGGATGGGTAGAAGAAAGAACCGGTCTTCACGAGTTCGAATTTATCGAGACCAGACGCCATTGGTTTACCGATAAGGTATCACATCACACGAATAATGGTGTGCAGGTATTGAATCTTATCGAAGGTGAAGAAGCCATTGTTGAAAGTCCGAGCGGTGCTTTTCTATCGTTAGTTGTTCACTATGCGGAAACATTTATTATCCCCGCAGCCGTAGGCGAATATACAATTCGACCAATCGGACGAAGTCAGGGAAAACGAATTGGGACCTTAAAAGCATACGTAAGAAGTTAAGTGAATCTAATCGATAAAGGGGAAATAGTATGCGAAGCGTAATGAAGAAATGGACAGCATTTGGTTTAGCTGCTTACTTAATGGTATCTGTTTTTAATATTGCGAATGCTCAAACTCCATCAAGTGATTCTTCCAAGCAACGGGCTTCCAATGAGGTTACAAAATGGGAAGCAAAAGAAGTGTCTTCATGCAAAAGAATCGAAGGGGAAATTGGCGAGACATCTAATAGGCTCAGTTCAAGCACTTCGATAAATGTTAAAGTTGGACAAGAAGCAGTAGTAACAGGGATTTGGCCGGGAACAATCCGTGCTGCTTTTAGTACGACTGTAAGTCAAGTCATTGCAGCCTTGCAAGCCACGAATAATTCTATGCAAACATACGAAGTGTACACGGCACATGGCGGTACCAAGATAAGTACTGGAAATACGGTGTTAATGACTACCAATATGCTAAAGGTCACAGCAGAGGACAACTGCACAACTGCTGAGTACGCGATTACAGTTAATCCCGTTGGAGATTCATTCCTGCTGACGCCGGTTACTACTACAACTGGCAGTGAAACTTCTGTCAATAAGGCTGTAAATGCAACGAATAACTCTGGAATGTCAGGATATTATGGAACGCAAGATACGCATGATAATGACGCGAACGGTGCTACCATGTGGTTGACGGATAATAATCCAAGGTCAAGCAACTGGATACAGCTCGATCTTGGCGCCATATATCCTTTAGGGAAGATGCTGGTATGGAATTACAATCAACCGGGCACTACGAATAAGGGAGTAAAAAATGCGCAAGTGCTATATTCAACCGATGGGTTGATTTGGACCAACCTTGGCGGATCAGGTAAGACCCAACAATTTGCGCAGGCATCCGGCTCAGCAACAGAGAAGGCAAATACTACTGTTGATTTTAGCGGCGTTGCTGCCAGATATGTCAAGATCGTGCCGAATGAAACTGCTGGCGATGGTAACTGGAATGCAAAAGGGCCCACGTCTTTTGGATTGAGCCAGATTCGTATCTATAGATACACCAGCTATATCACAGAAATGGATCAAAATGTCACCGCTTTGGATGTTACTGCAGGCAGTGTTAATTCAACTTATACACCTGCAATTAACACAGTTAACAATTTCGGCATGTCTGGCTCAGCGGGTAAAACGGATGTACATAATAATGCTGTAAATTCAATGTGGCTGACCGCGGTCAATCCGGGCGCGAATAACTGGATAAAATTTGACCTGGGAGGCACGTATCCTCTGAGTGAAATGCATGTATGGAATTATAACGCGTTTGCTGGAGAATACGGTATTAAAAATGCGCAAGTACAATATTCTGTAGATGGAACAATATGGACAACTCTGGGTGCTTACCAGTTTGCAAAGGCTTCCGGATCGAGAGCGCAAGGACCAACGGATCTCGTTGGCGGAGGAGTCGTCAATTTTAATGGTGCGAGTGTAAGATATGTAAAGATTGTGCCGAACTCTGCCGCAAGTGATGGAAACTGGAGCAAGAATGCAATTTTCGGGCTAAGTCAGGTGAGATTTTACAGTGCGCCAGGCACCATAATTGAACCTGCACGTGATTGGACAGCGCTTGTAACCAAAACTTCGGGCTGGACGGGCTCCGACGGTATTTATTCCATCGCTTATAACGGCTACGATGCTCCTGGCAAGGCGGGTCTAACCAAAACGCTATTCTTGTTCAGCGATACGTTTGTAGGTAATGCTAATCCCGTTTCAAAATACAGAAATGTTTCCGATTTTACTAATAATACGTTGGGCGTGCTGGATGGAGGAAATCCTGATCCCGCAGCAATGAATTACATTTGGGGTAAAGATGCTAACGGAAAAACAACAAGCGGTCTTTTCGTTCCCCGAACCCCTAAGGCAACGCCAGATAATTGGTACTGGCTCCAAGATGGCATCAATTTGAACAACAATGTTTACATTTCCGCAATGAATGTGGCCCCAGACCCAACTCAACCTGCAGGCTGGCAGTTTAAAGTAGTAGGCGTTTCTATGATAAAGGTTCCTATCAACCAAGGACAGATTGATGTTGTCAATCAAACACAAGTAGATACCTCGCTGCTTTACCACACCGAATTCCAGTGGGGAACTAAAAAAGATGCAAATGGCAACGATGTTCCCAATATGCTTACACAAGAAAATCAATTCGGAGCTGGATTTATGCCGAATACGGCTGAAGCCGGGGCACCCAATCCCGATGGTTATGTCTACACATATGGCTACCAAACAGTTTTTGGAGTTAGGGGACTGCTTGTAGCACGCGTATTGCCGTCAGATTTCGAGAATGAAAGTAAATGGATGTACTATGGCAATAACGGTTGGACTAGCGATATTAGCGCAGCCAAGATCATATCAGACAGTCATGTTGATGTATCGCCAGAGTTAAGTGTGACACCAATCATTGGTGGACCGAATGACGGCAAATATCGACTTGTGTATTCGACAGGTGTCTTTAGCGCAGATCATGGTTTAATTAAAGAAAGTATCGGCAATACCCCTGTAGGGCCATTCGGACCGCCTACAACCTTGTACTATACACCGGAAGATAAATCCTATGCGGCTAATACGTTCATTTATAATGCGAAAGCACATCCTAACATATCCAAGCCCGGTGAGCTGCTGATCTCATATAATGTGAATTCAACGGAAGATGGCGGCAATGTACATTATGTGAATGGTGAAATGTATCATCCTCGTTTTGTAAATATGCGTCAGATTTATAGTGGAACCAATACTGGAATTGGTGTTAAATTCGGGCATAACAATGTTGTATCCCAAATTAGCGCTGGTACAATCCATGTTTCTAGCGGTTCCACTGTAAATAGTGTCACAGATGCTGTTTATTCCAATGACGGATCCGCACAGACATATGAAGTTTATACGGATGGAACGCTCGGAACGAAAATAACTGACGGCACGACTGCATTATTAGATGGTAATATATGGAAGGTGACTGCGGCGGATCATAGAACAACAGAGGAATATGTCATCTCGATTGACAAACATTTCACTGCTTCATTACCTGCAACGGCAGTTGCAGGTAGTGAAAATACAGACTACGGTATAACAGCGCCAAAAACAGTTGATGATTCCGGAATGTCGGGAACAGACGGTAAAACGGACACCCATGACAATACGTTTTCAAATATGTGGGCAACGCCGGAAGATGCAGATGATACCAATAACTGGATTCAATTTGATTTGGGCAGAACGACTAGTCTTGGTGAAATGTTCGTATGGAACTATAACGAAGATGATGGCACTGGATGGTTAAAAAATGGAACAGGGATTCGTTATGCCACAGTGCAATACTCAGTAGATGGAGAAAACTGGATTCCTCTTGGCGCGGATGGTCACTATGAGTTCGCGAAAGCGGCAAATGGAACTGCAGCACTTGCGCCAACAAATCTAGTTGGCGGCGGTGTCGTTGATTTTGGTGGAGCAAATGCGCGTTATGTGAGAATAACACCTAATAGTGCGACGGATGCCAATCCGGGCAATTACGGCGGGGTATTTGAGGGAGCCTTTGGGATTCAAAGTACTTTCGGATTAAGCGAGGTACGATTCTACCCTGCGCCTATAGCACCTTGATGTAATGTGATTCCATAAGCTGGGTATCTTTTCACTGGATATCCAGCTTTTTTTTGCGAGCTGAAGAAATTTGCAGATGGATTTCTGGGACCCTAAAAAAGTATTGATGGAGGCAAAGAGAGTTCTAAAATCTCAGGGACAATTGGCAATCATTGATCTTAGAGGTGATAATTTATTAGGAAAATGGGGTTCCTCTTTCGAGTATTATCATGGTAATACGTTCTCCTATTTTGACAAATAGTTCACAACCTGAATAATTAATAGAGAAGAATCCCTTTGTAAGAAGTACTTCAAAACTAATTTGTAATTTAGACAATTTGACCGTAAAACCACTTCAAAACTTTATTTGTCATTTTATTTTTCACGAAAAAGCCAGCAAACCCTTATGGTTGCTGGCTTTTTGCACTTCAAAACTTATTTGTCACCCAACAATCGTGCTTTTTTATCGGTTGACAAATAAGTTTTGAAGTAGACAATAAAGTTTTGAAGTAACAAATAAAGAAGTAAATAGGCGTTTCACTCAACCAGGTGAACGCTTATTTAGTAGGGTGGAGGAGGTGATGATGCCAGAAAGAATAAAGCCTGCAACCAATTTTTCCATGCCGTAACGATCCGATGAGTGGCTTAATAGCTTGTCCATTGTTAGATTTTCCGGCGAATCTATAAATCAATCAGTCAATCCAAAGAATGGATAGCCGATATTCAAAAGAGCGGATAGCCTTTGCGGAATTCTCGCTGTTCCTTCCTATAGCCGAATCGTGTAGCTTTGAGTTAAGCAAGAAAGAGCTAAATTTTATTAATGAAAGAGACTAACTAAGGAGCTGATTTTTCATGCAAGCCAGTTTGAAAATCAAGTATATAGCCGTCTTTCTAATTGCAACGATGTTATGGTCGATGATTTCGATGGTCCCGTCCGCCCAAGCTGCTGATGAACTCGATGGTCTAAGGGCAAAGTGGAAAAGCTACTTGGTTGGAGGTGAATACAACGCTGCAGATCCGGATATTACTTCAAAACTGGACAGCATTACCTCTAAAGCTAATGTATTTTGGTCATCCATAAATACGCTTACAGATGGTACATACCTTTGGAGCGATTTATCGGACTGGACACGTTCTGGTACGATATCAAACAATTATGGCCGTCTGTATGCTATGGCTCTTGCGTATTCATCTAGCGGTTCTTCTCTTCAAGGAAACGCCATGCTAGCAAATGATATCATTAGGGGACTCGATTGGATGTATGTCAATCAATATAATGCTTCTAGGACTGAAATAGATAACTGGTATGATTGGGAAATCGGTACGCCGATCAAACTTAACGATATCATGGTCTTGATGTATGACCAATTGACGGCTGCTCAAATCAGCAACTATATCAGCGCCATTGATAAATGGTGCCCAAATGCCTCGAATAGGGTTATCAATAATGCCCTGGAAGAGGGAGCTAATCGTGCAGATAAAGCGCAGAATCTCATCATTAGGGGGATTGTCGGCAAATCTAGCTCGAAGATCGCTCAAGGAAGGGATGCGCTGAGTCAGATTTTCCTTTATGTGAACAGCGGGAATGGCTATTATACCGACGGTTCATATGTCGATCATGGATCTATCCCGTATACCGGGAGTTATGGCGTAGTGTTGCTTACCGATATGGCAAGACTGCTTTATATCCTTAATGGATCCACATGGACGGTTACAGATCCTAATGTGAGTAATGTATTCGAATGGATTACGAATGCTTATCAACCGCTTATCTATAAAGGCGCTATGATGGATATGGTAAGCGGACGGAAGTTATCAAGGCAGGGTGAGCAGGATCATGCAACCGGAAGAAGCGTGATTGGATCGATCCTATTTTTAGCCCAGTCCGCGCCTGCAGATAAAGCAAAGCTATATAAGAGTATGGTCAAAGAGTGGATTCTGTCGGATACGACGGTTACCAACTACTACGATTCTATATCGATTTTCCTGATTACATTGTTTAAATCTACAATGAATGACGCCTCGGTTGTTCCATTCGGAGAATTAGTTAAGTCTCAGGTGTTTGCGAGTATGGGTCGAGTTGCCCATCTGCGTCCCGGCTTTGGCATTGGCCTAAGCATGTTCTCTAATCGAATTTCCGCGTTTGAGTTCGGAAATGGGGAAAATTCAAAGGCCTGGTGGACGGGTGTTGGGATGACGCAATTGTACAACGCTGATTTGAACCAATACAGTGATAACTATTGGGCTACCGTTAATAGCTATCGATTGCCGGGAACCACAACAGACGGTACGGGCAGCGGTACACCGATTGCTTGGAAGAATTATTCCAATCCCAATACTTGGGTCGGAGGGGCATCTGTTGATGGTCTTTACAGTACAGCCGGCATGCAGTTTTCACTTTCACAGAATACAGGAAGTCCATTGCAGGGTAAGAAATCATGGTTTATGTTCGGGGATAAAATGGTTGCCTTAGGGGCAGGAATTACAAATACGAACAACACGAATGTGGAAACGATCGTTGAGAACCGCAAGCTCGGCGGTAACGGAGACAACACTGTGACTGTGAACGGAGTTGCCAAATCAAGCGCAATCGGATGGTCGGAGACCATGCCGAATGTTCAATGGGCGCACTTGGCTGGCAATGCCGCTGGATCTGATATCGGCTACTACTTCCCGGGTGGGGCAAGCTTGAATGGACTCCGTGAGTCAAGAACGGGAGCCTGGAGCGATATCAATCAAGGGGGCAACACGACTCCGTATACAAACAATTTCTTTAGTCTTGCGTTTAATCACGGCGTGAATCCAACGAATGCATCTTATGCGTATGCTGTACTTCCGAATAAAAGCTCAGCGGATATGGCCAGCTACGCAAGCAATCCGGATATTTCCATTCTTGAGAATTCATCGGATGCACAAGCCGTGAAGGACACATCGCTGAACGCAGTAGGAGCAAATTTCTGGAACGATGTTATGAAAACGGTTTCCGTAGGCGGAACAGGCTATATTACAAGCGACAAGAAGGCTTCGGTTACGACACTGGAAACTGCAAACCAGATGGACATCGGCGTATCCGATCCCACTCAAATAAACAAGGGAACCATTAATATAGAAGTCACCCGAAGTGCAACCGGTGTGATCAGTCTGGATCCGGGTATAACGGTGACACAGTTAAGTCCGACAATCATGATGACGATTAACGTGAATGGTGCTCTTGGAAAAACATTTAATGCGAAATTTAATTTTGAGGCATCCGCTGTTAAGGCTCCACCAGTCTTAAACACTCCCCAAATAGGCGTTTCATCACAAGTTGATTTAAGCTGGGCCTCAGTTGGCGGCGAAAAGGGATATAAAGTGAAGTACGGCAATGCTCCCGGAAACTATTCAAGTGAAATTCAGATCRCAAATGTCAGCAAATTTAACCATTTTAACGTCACAGGACTTACAAATGGAATACCTTATTACTTTGCTGTTTCGGCTATAGACAGTGCAGGTGAGAGTGATAATTCGAATGAAGTGACGGCAACACCTATTATAGCCCCTAATCCAAGCGCATCTCTAAATGATACAGCAGATGCATTTGTCAGAGACGGCACCTTTTCAAATACGAATTATGGCAACGATTCCACAATGTATATCAAAAATGATGGCACCAGCTATTACCGATCCGCATACCTGAAATTTGATCTGTCCTCCATTACCGGCTTAGTTTGGGATGCTCGAATGATTTTGGTTCCGACAGGCGGTAACACAGGTTTTACAAACCAGGCTAATCTAGTAGACAATCATGCTTGGAATGAAAGCACGATTACATGGAGTAACAAACCTGCTTCAGGTAGTAAGCTCGCTTCTTGGACTGTACCGGCCGCGGGTACCCCTGTAAGCATTGATGTCACCGAACAGATTAATGCGGCTCTAACTGCGGATAAGCTATTATCAATCGCAGTATCCTCGCCTACAAATCAAGGAAATGTCTATGTGACTTATGCATCGAAGGAGCACTCAAACAAATCCTATCGACCAGTTATTCTTATAAACTCGCCAAGTATGGATACGATCGCACCTACTACCGCTGCATCCAGTACTACTGAGCAAGAAGATGGTCAAAATAGTTGGCATTCCCATCCAGTCACGCTATCTCTTACCGCAAGCGATAATTTATCAGGTGTGGCTAAGACGGAGTATACGGTGGATGGTGGAGTTTCGTGGAAGCCTTATCTTGGGCCGGTCACGTTCGCCGAAGATGCGAAGTATACAATAAGCTATCGTTCAACGGATTATGCTGGAAATGCAGAGGCAGCGAAAAGCATCAGTTTCAATTTGGATGCAACTGCTCCGACTATTACCGTGTCAGGTCTAGTATATGGTTCCTACAGCGATGCTGCAGATATTCAGCCACTCATCACACTGAGCGATAACTTGTCTCGTGTTGACAGCGGCAGGACTACGGTGACAATGGATACTTATGCGGTACATCAAGGGGAAACGATCGCACTATATACCCTGCCGCTGGGTAATCATGAGTTCGTTGTTACGACAAGCGATATGGCTGGAAACGTGAACAGTCAGACTATCGAATTCCAAACGACTACAAGTATCTCTTCCTTGCAGTCGTTAGTACTTAGCTTTTCCAAGAGCGATTGGATCGACAATGAGGGAATAGCAAAGAGCCTGCTGGCAAAGCTGTCCAGCAATAATTTGAATAGTTTTGTCAGCGAGGTTCAGGCACAAAAAGGAAAGTACATATCGATTGAAGCGGCAAATTATTTGCTTAGAGATGCTGCATATTTAATGTCAAATAGATAAACATTCGTGCCGAGGTAAATATTCAGGTCCATGCTGCTTAGCATGGACCTCTTTCACTTCCGAAAATAGTATATGGTAAAATTTATAAGTATGTAAAACTGGAAAGGTGATATAAAATTTAGGCATGCTTATTTCCTTGACTCATAGAAGTCGAAAAGATACATTAGTATAAATTATCATTTATCAATATGAGATCTCACCATGAGGAGGAAGATTCATGACGCTTTCTAAGCTAAGACGAAAAGGGAGAACCCAACGTGAAAGCGTTTTTTTAAAACTTCTTTTGTCGTTTTTTGTCGTTCTTTTACTTCCCATTGTTGTCGGAACAGTTATTTATATTGGGATGGAAAAAGGAATGGTAGAGAACGCCAAACGATTTAATTTGGCCTTGTTGGAGCAAGTTCGGGAGTCTGTTGATCATCAGATGACGGAACTGAACCAAATGACTTCTCAAGTCGCTTTTAATCCTAAGCTAATTAATGAATTAAATGCGGGCAGCGATGAAGTAACTCAAGCCTACCGATACATTGAACTTATATCCTCTTTCCCGGGCTACAAGAGTTCTAACAGTTTTATAGAAGATTTTTATGTTTATTTTAATGATTCCCAAATACTAGTTTCACCTCGAATGAAAACCGATCTCCATACGCTTTTCGATTCCATATACCATTATAAGGACTTTAGCTTCGAACAGTTCAAGAGCACCGTTATTAATGGGTACCATTATCGAACCTTTCTGCCATCACTACCGGTTCAGACCCAATCAGGCACGAAAAACCTGCTTACCTTCGTACAGTCATTGCCGATTGGTGAACGTGCCAATATGAAAGCTACGCTAGTTATTTTAATCGACGAGCAGCAAATCCGAAACTTGCTGAACGAGATTTATACGGCCAATCAAGGAACGGTTTACATCCTTAATGAGAAGCTGGATCTAATGATGAGCACTGGGGAAGATCGTGGGGAACTCAAGCAAATTAAAGATAAATTTGATCAAAACAAAGGTTCATTTACCTTTGAAAATAACAATCAAAATATGATTGTATCCTATACGACCTCAAGCTTAAACGGTTGGAAGTTTATAACTGCAGCGCCGACTAACGTTGTGCTAAGTAATGTAAATACAGTTAAACAATGGGCCCTCTTCATTCTATTGCTGTCAATTCTCGCAGGTGTAGTGGTGTCTTATTATTTGGCGAGCCGGAATTATAATCCAATTAAAGAAGTCGTTACTGTCTTACTTAATCAGAAAAAAAATAGGG
Source organism: Paenibacillus sp. P4_A9 (assembly GCF_056402415.1). NCBI lineage: Bacteria > Bacillati > Bacillota > Bacilli > Caryophanales > Paenibacillaceae > Paenibacillus > Paenibacillus sp. P4_A9. Next base: position 104,478 of record NZ_JBFUHL010000008.1, on the reverse strand, counting down.
ACACACCGATCTACAATGAAATAGAGTTCATTAAACGATCCATACACGCATCAATTGAAGAAGAGAATCAGCTGCGCAGCCTGCTGGATCAGCAGCTTCCCGTTATTCGCGCTAACTTTTTGAATCGCTTAGTTAAAGGGAGAATCGGAGAATCTGCTTCGACTGACGACTCCCTGCAATTCATGAACCTGTATTTTCCTTTAGAGCGGTTTAGCGTTATTATTGCTCAAATCGATGACTGCAGCGGATTTAGGAAATCGGATACCGAACATGAATGGGCGCTTGTTCGCTCTATTGTATCCAACGTCAGTTTGGAAGTGCTTCACTGTCAAGGGTATGCCGTAGATTTGGAAAAAGACAGACTGGCTATTCTAGTTAATACCCGAGATGACTCAGCAGAATTTGTATCGCATATTTCGTTGAATGCGCTGCAATTGGCAGAAATCCTTCTAGAACGATTCAAAATGAATGTAACCTTTACTGTGAGTAATGTTCATCCAGGGTTGAAAGAAATTGGCCGGGCTTACGAGGAAGCCGAAATGGCGCTTGATTACCGAATGACCAAGGGGCAGAGGCCTGTCATTTTTTATGAAGACATTAAAGATACGAAGCTTCATTATCACTATTATCCGCTTGAAATGGAAGGACAGTTGATTAATTTCGCCAAAAGCGGTGACGAAGCAAACGTGATCAAGCTTCTAGATCATCTTTATGAGCTGAATTTCCGTGATCGAGGTATCACGCTGGATATGGGCAAATGTTTGTTTATTGACCTGCTCAGCACCGCTATGAAGCTGCTCCATGCGCTTCGATATCGTGACGATTCCTTACTAGACCAGAGATTCGACCCCGTTAAATTTATCGAATCATGTTCAACTGCTGAGCAAATGTTAACAGGAACCAAGGAGTTGTTCCAGCAAATCTGCAAGCGGATGAAAGAGGAAAAGACCGATCATAATGAGCGGCTGTATAATCAAATTTTATCGTATATTGACGAGCATTTGCATGAAGGCGGTTTAAGTTTGACGGCCATCGCAGATTCGTTGGATTTAAATGCCTCTTATCTCTCTGCTTTTTTCAAGCGTTACAGCGGTCTAAACTTATCAGACTATATTGCTTCTTCAAGGATGGAGAAAGCGAAACAGCTTTTGGCGTCCAGTTCGCATACGATTTTACAAATTGCACTGCTTGTTGGCTATGCCAACGACGTTGGTTTTATACGGGTCTTTAAGAAAATCGAAGGCATTACACCAGGGAAATACCGTGAATCTATAAATAAATCAGTCAATCCAAAGAACGGATAGGTGCTGATCTAAAGTGTGGATAGCCTTTACGTAATTCTCGCTGTTCCTTCCTGCAAGCTGATCATGTAACTTTGAGTTATGCAAGACAGCAAACCAAGATAGCAAAAAGGGAGGAAGATTTCTCAGATGACTAAGAATTTGAAAAAGGCAGCTTTATCAGTTATAACGCTTACGATGGCGACCAGTATGGTAACGGCATGCGGAAACAACAATGATACCAAACCTGCAGGTGACAAGAGCGTCACTACGGAAGGTTCCACGACTGCGAAGTACCCGGATAAATTTACGTATTGGGCAAGCTTGAACGGAAACGTATCCGCAACCATGAAAAACTTTAATGAGATGGGCGTATACAAACAACTGGAGAAATTAACCAACACAAAGGTTGAATTCCAGCATCCGCCTATAGGTCAAGAGAAGGAAGGCTTCAACTTGATGATCGCATCGGGATCGCTGCCTGATGTAATTGAATACAACTGGGGCACAGACGTAGCGAAAGGTCCGGATAACGCAATCAAAGAAAAGACAATTATTCGCTTGAACGAACTTATCGAACAAAATGCTCCAAACCTGAGCAAGTATCTGAAGGATCATCCGGATGTGAAGAAACTGATTACGACGGATGAAGGAAACATGTATGTAATGCCGTTCATCCGCGGCGACGATGCCTTGTTAACATTTAACGGTAATGCGCTTCGCAAAGACTGGCTCGATAAACTGAACTTGCAGGCTCCAACAACAATCGATGAATGGTACACGACGTTGAAAGCAATTAAGGAGAAAGATCCAAACGGTAACGGTAAAGCAGATGAAATTCCGTTCCTACTGAAGAGTGATCCGAAAGACCGTGGAACATCCATGAATGCGCTCACCGCATTTGGTGAAGCATGGGGCATTTCATCCGAATTTTATCAGGAAGGCGGAAAGGTCAAGTATGGGCCAATCCAGCCAGAATTTAAGGATTTAATGAGCACATTAACAAAGTGGTATAAAGAAGGCTTAATTGATAGAGACTTCGCAGCAACGGACGGTAAATTGCAGGATGCTAAGGTTACAAGTAATGTTCTCGGCGGAGTTTTCACCTATGTTGGAAGTGGAATTGGTCGTTATATGGATTTAGTTACACCGACTAACCCCAATTTCAAGCTAATTGGCACGCTGTCTCCGGTATTGAAAAAAGGCGACAAGCCAATCCTTGGACAAAAGGATGCTGCGTTTACGGGAATCGGAGCAGCCATCTCCGCTACTGCCAAAAATCCGGCTGAGATCGTCAAATGGCTAGACTATGCATATAGCCCAGAAGGCACCATGCTGTTTAACTTCGGAATTGATGGCGAAAGCTACAAGCTGGACAACGGATATCCGAAATATACGGACATTGTAGCTAAAAACCCAGACAAGCTGCCAATGGCCCAGGCCATTGCGAAATTCGCAAGATCCAGCTTTAACGGTCCGTTTATTCAAGATAAGCGTTACATTGAGCAATTTGCAGCCAAGCCTGAGCAACAGGAAGCTATCAAAAACTGGATGAACGCGGATAACAAGAAACAATTGCCGCCGCTTTCACCAACTTCTGAAGAAAGCAGCAAATACGCTACCATCATGAACGATGCGAACACTTATTTGGATCAAATGATCACGAAATTCATTATGGGTGCAGAGCCTATCGAAAATTACGATAAGTTCACTGCGAAGCTGAAGAGCATGGGCATCGAGGATGCCATTAAATTGAAACAAGATCAGCTTGACCGTTTCAATAGCAGAAAATAATACATCATGCATAGATTCTAAACGATTTCCATTTGTTTCGTTCTGGGAAAGAAATTACTTGTTCATTCTTTCCCAGGATGAATCTCTTCAATGGACTATTTGGCATGCGAATTTTATGGGATAGGAGTGGAAGAAAAAGATGAAGAAAGAACGATTCGGCACAATCGTGGCAAAAGACTTCCGACGGAACAAAATCATATATTTGATGCTGTTGCCGGTCGTACTCTACTATGCAGTGTTTCATTATGGTCCGATGTATGGGGTACAAATCGCTTTTAAGGAATTCTCTCCGAGACTCGGTATTATGGGCAGCGACTGGGCTGGACTTACCTATTTCAAACAATTTTTCAATAGTCAGTATTTCTTACCGATCGTCAAAAACACGTTATTACTCAGCTTCTATGATATTATTTTTGGGTTTCCTGCACCGATTATCTTAGCGCTATTGCTTAACGAGGTCCGTTTGCGCTGGTTTAAGCAAAGTGTACAGACGATTACTTACCTTCCTCACTTTGTATCTGTCGTCGTTATCGTCGGTATGATGGTTGACTTTTTATCAACGCGGGGAATGATTAACCAATTGGTTGAGATGTTTGGCAGTCAACCGATTCCATTTATGCAAAAACCGGAGTGGTTCCGTTTCACATACATTGTTTCAGGCATTTGGAAAGAAGTAGGTTGGGGCACTATCATCTATCTTGCGGCCATTACCGCCATTGACCCTTCCTTATATGAGGCAGCTAAGGTGGATGGTGCCGGACGATTTAGACAGCTGCTGAACGTAACCCTGCCAGGCATTACTTCTACAATTATCATCCTGTTTATTTTACGGATTGGCCATGTCATGACGGTTGGTGATGAGAAGATTTTGCTGATGTATAATCCGATGACTTATGAAACGGCTGATGTCATTGGTACCTTTGTTTACCGCAAAGGGATTATGGAAGCTAATTATAGCTATACTGCAGCGGTGGGCTTGTTCAATTCCGTAATTAATTTCGGCTTCTTATTGCTCGCAAACACAATCAGCAAAAAATACAGCGAAACAAAACTTTGGTAAGGAGTGAAGCACCGTGCAAATAAAACGCTCAATGGGAGAAATTGCATTCGAAACCTCCAACATCATTTTCTTGGCGGCATTGTCGCTCGCCACTATATATCCTTTGTTATATGTTTTGTTCGCTTCCATCAGTGACCCCACTGCTATTGTGAAGCATACGGGCATATTGATTAAACCGCTTGGATTTTCATTGGATGCCTTCAAGGCAGTTTTTGATAACCCCATGATTTTAACGGGGTATTTAAATACTTTATTCTATGTTGCCATTGGAACTACAATCAATATCCTAATGACTTCTCTCGGAGCCTACGGCCTATCCAGGGAAAATGTGCTATGGAAGAATCCGATCATGATGATGATTGTATTCACGATGTTTTTCAGCGGAGGCTTAATCCCGAGTTTCTTGCTTATCAAAAACCTTGGCTTGCTAGACAGCCGATGGGCGTTAATTTTCCCTGCGGCCATGAGCGCTTGGAATCTGATTATCATGCGGACATCCTTTCAAGGCGTCCCGGTGAGTTTGGAAGAATCGGCAAAACTGGAAGGGGCGAACGATTTCACGATTTTGTTCCGTATCATCCTGCCTCTGTCTATGCCTACCGTAGCTGTTATGATTCTTTTCTACGGCGTGGGACACTGGAATGCTTGGTTTAATGCTTTGATTTACTTGCGGACTCGGGAGTTATTCCCGCTGCAGCTTATTCTGAGAGAAATCTTGATCTCCAACAGCACGGACAGCATGATGACTGGTGTTGGCGGAGCAGATAAAATGCCGGTCGGAGAGACCATCAAGTACGCCACGATCATCGTAGCTACAGGACCTATTCTTCTGCTCTATCCATTCCTGCAAAAATATTTTGTTAAAGGTGTCATGATTGGAGCAGTCAAAGGGTGATATTGGGAGTTGATAACTTTGGTTATGAATGAATATGACGAACTAAGAGGAAAGTGGAAAAGCTTTCTTACAGGAGGTGTATGTAGCCTCGCTGACCTGTCAGATATTACAACGAGATTAGAGAGCATTAGTTCTACAGCTTTACAGCATTGGACATCACTCAATAAGGATGCTAACCGAACGCACCTATGGAGCGACTTGTCGGACTGGACGCTTTCCTCTACCATAACTAGTAACTATAGACGCTTGTTGTCCATGGCGCTTGCTTTTTCTACAAGCGGTTCTTATCTTCAAGGCAACCTTGAGCTTGCGGGTGTTATCATCGGCGGGCTCGATTGGATGTTTACGAATCTATATCACCCTTATAAGACTGAAATCGACAACTGGTGGGATTGGGAAATCGGTTCGCCGCTAAAGCTGAATGACATCATGGTCTTGATGTATGACCAATTGTCCCCTGCTCAAATCAGCAATTATATCAGCGCCATTGACCAGTGGTGTCCCGATGCGGAGAAAAGAGTTCTTAATGGTGCTGCAGAAACGGGGGCTAATTGTGCGGATAAAGCGCTGGCTCTCATTATTCGCGGTATTATTGACCAATCGAGCTCGAAAATCATCCAAGGTAGAGATGCGCTAAGTCAGATTTTCCCGTATGTAACGAATGGAGATGGCTATTATGTTGACGGTTCTTTCATCCAGCATGGTTGTGTGCCGTATACCGGCAGTTACGGATATGTGCTTCTGAATGATATGGCCAAGCTGTTCTACATCCTAAACGGATCCACTTGGTCCTTGACCGATCCGAATGCCAATCATGTGTACGAATGGGTGATACATGCGTATCAACCGCTCATTTATAAAGGCGCTATGATGGATATGGTAAGCGGGCGGAAACTATCGAGACAGGGAGAGCAGGACCATCTAACAGGGAGAAATGTGATCACATCGATCCTGCTCCTGGTTGAATCAGCGCCAGTTCAACACGCAGCTCTGTTCAAAAGCATGGTGAAGGCGTGGGTTCAGACGGATTCCACGTTTACCAACTATTATGATTCTTTGTCCATATTCCATATTGCATTGCTTAAGGCGACGATGAGGGATCCTTCCGTTCTTCCAAGCGAAGAATTAGTGAAGTCTCATGTTTTCGCGGGTATGGATCGTGTTGTACATCTACGTCCCGGCTTCGGCATCGGTCTAAGCATGTTTTCCGATCGCATCTCGGCATTCTCATATGGAAACGGGGAGAATTCGCAAGCTTGGTGGACGGGCGCAGGCATGACGCAATTGTACAATAACGATTTGAATCAATACAGCGATCATTATTGGGCCACTGTTGATAGGTATCGTTTACCTGGAACGACGACGGACGGAACAGGCAGCGGCACGCCTATCGCGTGGACGAAATACCCAAACCCTAATGTTTGGGTAGGAGGATCGTCTGTTGGTGGACTTTACAGTACCGCAGGCATGCAGTTTGCTCTCTCAGAGAACACGGGAAGTCCACTCCAAGGCAAGAAATCTTGGTTTTTATTTGGTGATAAAATGATTGCCTTAGGGGCTGGCATTACCAATGCCAACAACGCTAACGTGGAAACCATCATCGAGAATCGTAAGCTGAACACCGATGGTGACAACACGTTGACCGTGAATGGGCTCGCGAAACCGGATATGTTCGAATGGTCAGAGACCATGACTAAGGTGCAATGGGCGCATTTAGCAAGCAGTGTGAGCGGTTCCGACATCGGCTATTATTTCCCTGTTCCTGCTGACATAAATGGACTCCTGGAGTCCAGAAAGGGAGCTTGGCGTGATATTAATCAATACGGCAGCACGACGTCTTATACGAATAACTACTTGAGCCTTGCTTTTGATCACGGTGCGAATCCAATAGATGCTTCTTATGCGTATGTGGTGCTACCAAATAAAAGCGCAGCGGAGATGGCCAACTATGCGAAGAATTCGGATATTATCATCCTAGAGAATTCGGTGGATGCTCAGGCCGTAAAGGACAGTTCACTGAACATAGTGGGCGCAAACTTCTGGTATGATGCCGTGAAAACTATTTCAGTAGACGGAAAAGGATTTATGACGAGCGATAAAAAGGCGTCCGTTACGACACTGGAAACATCGAATCAGCTCGATGTTGGAGTTTCCGACCCGACACAGTCCAACACGGGTACGATCCATATCGAGATCAACCGAAGCGCAGCGGGTGTGAATAGTCTTGACCCGGGCATTACGGTGACACAGTTCAGTCCAACAATCAAGATGACCGTTCATGTAAAAGGTGCTGCAGGAAAATCATTCAATGCCAAATTTAACTTGGGTACGCCTATCGTTTCGGTCGAAATACCAGACATTTACTAGGGAGTGAATACTATGATGTGGAATCAAGCAATTGAAGATGCTGTACAAAAAACACGGTTTAATATTACTCGTTTTGGAGAATTGTTCCCTCACGTTAGCACAGAAGGAAAAGATTATATGCTAAACGCAAACGACGAATGGACGGATGGATTCTGGTCGGGGCTGCTTTGGTTGTGCTATGAGGTTACGAATGATTCTGAATTTCGTTTGGCTGCGCGAAGAACAGTCGAGAGCTTTCGAGACCGTTTGAAGAAGAATATCGCATTGGAACATCATGATATTGGGTTTCTTTATTCTTTATCCTCTAAGGCCCAATGGATGGTCGAGGAGAACGGGAGCGCGATGATTTTAACGATTCATGCAGCTGAGAAGCTGATGGAACGTTGGCGCGAGCAAGGCAGTTATATTCAAGCCTGGGGGCCGATCGGCGATTCCGAACAAGGTGGCCGTATCATCATTGACTGTTTGATGAATTTGCCGTTGCTTTACTGGGCTTCCGAGCAAACCGGAGATCCAAAGTTCAGAGAAACAGCTATCCTTCATGCCGAAAAAAGCAGACGCTATCTGGTGCGAGGGGATGATTCCTCTTATCATACCTTCCATTTTAATCAAGAAACAGGCGAGCCGATAGGCGGATCCACGCATCAAGGCTATACGAATGGATCAACCTGGACCCGTGGACAGGCTTGGGGGATTTATGGATTTGCGCTTTCTTACCGATATACGAAAAATCCATTGTTTTTGGAAACTTCCAAACGGTTGGCGAAGTATTTCATTAAGCACTTGCCGGCCGACAGCGTAGCTTATTGGGATTTTAACGCGGAGGTTACGGACAGCACTTACAGGGACAGCTCTGCCTCGGCTATTGCTGCGTGCGGAATGCTGGAATTGTTGGAGCATTTAGATCCTTCAGATGTTGAGGCTGAATTTTTCAATGAAGCGGTCACTCGTTCTATGGAGTCGCTCGTATTAAATTACTCGACGATGGGCGAGCCGGAAGCACAAGGGTTGTTGAAGCATGGTTCCTACCATGTAAGAGGGAATTCTTCACCGGATGATTACATGATCTGGGGCGATTATTATTACTTAGAAGCACTTCTACGTATGGAAAAAGGGCTGAAGGGCTACTGGTATGAGCGTAAGAGCGTAGTACTTGCAAAGCCGGAAATTGTAAATTAATTTTTTATAAGAAGCCAGCAAACCCTTGTGTTTGCTGGCTTCTTGCACTTCAAAACTTATTTGTCACCCAACAGGTATCACAATCAATTCCGTGTACAAAGTATATGCTACGAACAAGGTGGAATTATCAATGCCCACTTACTTAATATCTTGTAAGAAATTCTAGAAATCACAGAAATTTATCAGATAGGAGGATGCTATTATACAAATATAAATAAAGACGAGGTGATGATATGCAAGCAAAATTAGCAACGGACGCCATTCCCACCCCCAAAAAACGGGATTCATGGATAAGAACGATACAAAGATATAAAGTGATGTATGCTCTCTTATTTCCGGCATTAGTGTACTTTGCCGTATTCAAATATATTCCTATGGCGGGAATCATTATTGCTTTTAAAAACTATAACCTAGCCTTGGGACTATGGGATAGCCCATGGGTGGGATTAAAAAATTTTAAAGATTTTATTAACGGCGTTTATTTCTGGGACATTATGAGAAATACGATTATCATATCGCTGTATAAGCTATTGTTTGGTTTCTCCGCTCCCATCGTACTTGCTTTGCTTCTCAATGAAGTTTATACCCAATGGTTTAAGAAAATCGTACAAACGATCACGTATTTGCCCCATTTTCTATCATGGGTCATTGTTTATGGACTGATGGTGGCGCTATTAGCCCCAGGTGATGGTCTTTTCAACATGATTTTAAAGCAAAATGGTGTTGAGCCCATCTCCTTTCTAACGGAACCTGCCTGGGGCAGACTGCTGATCATCTTATCAGAAATATGGAAGGATATTGGCTGGGGAGCGATATTGTACCTTGCAGCATTAGCGGGAATTGATCCTAGCTTATATGAAGCGGCTCGGATTGATGGCGCTTCCAAGTGGAGACAGCTATGGCATGTCACATTGCCAGGCATTCGAGGAGTCATTATTCTCATGCTGATCCTTAAATTAAGCCATATTCTGGATGCGGGCTTTGACCAAATATTCATGTTTGCCAACAGCTTTAACCAGGAGAAGATCGATATTATCGACACATGGGTATACCGTGAAGGGTTGGAGCGTCTTAAGATTGGCTTGGCAACGGCTGTGGGTTTGTTTAAAGCTATCATCGGATTTGCTTTAGTTTTGGCTGCGAACAAGCTTGCCAAAAAATTCGATGGGCAAATTTGGTGAGGTGGTTTTATAAATGATCAATTTGACAGTCGGGGAAAAAATATGGCAAACAGTCGTATATTTTATTCTTATTATACTAGCCCTACTTTGCTTACTTCCCTTTTTGTATGTGGTTGCTGTTTCAGTGACGCCAGAATCGGAAGTGTTAAGAAGAGGAATTGTGATTATACCTGAATCCTTTACCTTTATAGCTTACAAAGAAGTATTCATTTCTCACGGTATAGGGCAGGCGTATAAAATTACGTTGTTTCGCACGATCGTAGGTACTGCACTTAATGTGCTTTTTACGGTCCTAGCTGCTTATCCGTTATCCAAAAAATATTTGCCAGGTCGCAGCACATTTTTAATATTCATTGTGTTTACCATGATGTTTAGTGGAGGGTTAATTCCGACGTATTTGTTAATCCGCTCACTGGGATTGCTAGACAGTCCGTGGGTATTGATTATTCCGCATCTCATTAGTGCATTTAATCTGGTCATTATTAAAGGCTTTTTCGAGCAATTGCCTGCTGAAATTGAGGAATCGGCGAGGGTCGACGGCGCAAGTGAACTTCAGTCGCTATGGCGGATCATTTTACCCCTGTCATTGCCCGTCCTTGCCACGATTTCCTTATTTTACGCTGTGGGGCATTGGAACAGTTATTTCGATGCCATTGTTTACTTGAATGATTCGAACTTAATGCCGCTGCAAGTTGTCTTGCGCAACATTCTGCTTAATGTCGCAACACAAAGCGCTGATTCGATTGCTAATTCCGGAACGGTTAGCAAGTTCGCTGTGCAAATGGCTGCTATTGTTGTGACTACGGTTCCGATCTTGATCGTTTATCCATTTATGCAAAAGCATTTTACCAAAGGTGTGCTCATGGGATCGATTAAAGGTTAAAAGCAATTCCTACCTAGGTTGTTACGGGGACACCGTGATAATATATATACAAGCAAAAGGAGAGGTCAATATGGAGCGTAAAAAGATTTCAATTACTGTTCTGGCTGCTATCGTAGGGCTGGGAACGCTATTGTCAGCATGTGGGAACCAAGAAGAAGTTAAGCAGACAGCTTCGAGCAGCCCTCAGTCCGAGGCTAACAAGTTTGCGAACAAAATGAAGATCTCGATGTTTAACCAAGGTACTTTCAATGCTGCCGCTCCGATACCTCCACGTGAGGAAGATATTCAACGCCAAATGTTGGAAAAGGCGATGAACATCGACTTGGATATGACGATTCCACAAGCTGGTCAAGCCACAACCAAACTGAATACCCTCATTGCAGGCGGGGATATTCCAGATTTGCTCTTCTTGAAGAGTCGATCCGATCTTGCGCAATATTATGACCAAGGCGTTCTTGCAGATTTGACCCCGTACTTGGATCAATTTCCTGAATTGAAGAAGCGTTTTGGTAAAGACTCCTGGGAGGCTACATCATATCTGGGAAAAACGATTGGAGTTCCAGGTTATGATAATGTAAACGGTATCAGTCGAAGCTTCTTCATCCGCAACGATTGGTTAAAAAAGCTGAATATGAAAGTGCCGACAACTCCTGACGAGCTGTTCGAAGTGATGAAAGCCTTTACGGAGAAAGACCCAGACGGAAATGGCAAAAACGATACGTACGGATTCATAGGCGGTATGAATAAAGAGGGCAATCTGCAAACCTACGGTTTCGATAGCTTGATGTGGATGTTTGGCGTCAATCCTCCTTCAGCCATTGAAGTGAAAGACAATAAACCGGTATTCCTTTTTATTGATCCTAAAATGAAGGAAGCGCTCGCTTACATCAATAATATGATGACAGCGAAAGTTGTGGACCCAGACTGGGTGACGATGAATACACCTGATTTGTTGGACCAAAAGTTATTTAAAGGTAAAGTTGGCTTTATGATCAGAGATGCCCGCAGACTGGAACCGGATTATCAGCAGAAAATGAAAGAAATCAGCGGTGAGGTACCGGAATGGATCGTTATTCCTCCAATGAAAGGACCTTACGGTGATCAAATCGTGGAGAGAAAATCGTTCCAAGGCAATTCATGGGCCATTTCCAAGAAAGCGGATAAGGACAAAATCATTCGGATCTTGTCTATGCTGGAATATCTCTTTACGGACAAAGAAGCCTATCCGAATTTCGCATACGGAATTAAAGGGATTCATTGGGATGTCGTAGACGGCAAGATCAAAAATAAAACCTCTGAATTATCCAAGGAAATGAAAGAAAAGTACTTATGGGTTGATCATTATAGAATGCCGCGTCGTGGCGATGATGCCGAGTACTTCAGCTTCCAGAATCCGAAGACGGCAGAAGCTTTCACGAATAATCAACAATATGTGGGTCCTACTTTGCCCGGAAATTTGTTGACTGCAGACCCGAGCGATACCTTGGCAGCTGACCGCACACGTTTTATTAATGAAAGCTTAGTCAAATTTATGTCGGGCAAAGACCCTCTTACCAACTGGGACAATTTCCTCAAAACATTGGATACGAAGTTCGACATGCAGAAATATAAGGATACAGCCGTTAAACAATTTAAAGAAGCAGGCTTGATCAAGTAATAGACGAAGAGAGTGGCGATAAATAGCCCCTCTCTTTGTTGTCCTATGCTATGCTTAGTTTAATACAGATTTAAAAGGAAGATGACCGATGCGAAGAAGAATCAGCTTGCCTATAAAATTATTTTTGATTGTGTTCGCGTTTGTATTAAGCTGCATCATCTTGATAAGCCAATTGTCCTATCGCTATGTCCAAAAGGAAATAAGAACCAACGACATTTATTACACGAACCAAATATTGGATAAAGTTGACCAGTATCTAACTGTTAATTTTTCCTCCTTCCAGACGATCCTGTTCTCGGTCGAAACTTCGGTTAAAGCAAACATTACCAATACGGAAGTGATTAAAAAGCAATTAAGAGAGCTATATGAACTCAACAGTAATTACGTGAGTAACATTTACTTGATCAATAGTGATTTATCCATTCTAGGCGGAAGTACGCCTACGCGAATTTTCGATGAACCTTTATCGGATAGAAAGCCTTTGTTTGATGCGGCCGACAAGAACAGACGGACAACATTTGTTAGTGATCCTTATAAATCTAAGTATTCCGGCTGGACAGTTACGATGGTGAGATATCTGAACGGCTCTCCGTATCCTATGGCTATTGCAGTAGACTTGGATCTAAACGCTATTGAAGAAACCTTGTTTAAGATTAATAAAAAAGAACAAATGAATCTAGCTCTGATTACCACATCGGGTAAAATCATTGCTGGATTTTCGKAAAATAGAGGCCCCCTAAGTATTCAAGATCATACTTTTTCTATTGGGGAAATGTCGGCAGAACAAATTCTTGATACGACGGGAACAAGCCTTCAACTGCATACAAAAGATGGCTTACCGGTCTCTATTCTGAAGAAACCGACGGAGAAATTCAATTGGTTCCTCATCTCGATGAACGATGAATCTCGCATGGAAGCTGCGTTGTCCAGATTGGAAACTTATTATCTCGGGCTTCTGTTTGCAGGCCTACTTTTAAGTTTGTTCATTTCCTTCTTTATTGCCAAATATATAAGGAATCCGCTCTATGCACTCAAAACAAAAATGAAGCGGGTAGAGCAAGGCGATTTGACAACGACAGTTACCATTAAGCGAAACGATGAATTCGGCGACCTTTCCCGAGCATTCGACCGAATGCTGCAGCAAATTGTGGAACTGATTCGGCGAGCGGAGCTTCATAATGAACTTGAACGGAAGCTGGAAATCCAAGTGCTGCAATCTCAAATAAATCCTCATTTTCTGTATAACACACTTGGATCTATCAGCAATGTCATACGCCTCGGGCAAATAGAGAAAGTAGATGTGGTGATCACGTCTCTCATTGCATCATTGGAATATGGGATCGCCGACGCTTCGGAGAAGGTTTCACTTCGTCAGGAGTTGCAAAATGTAGCGGACTATATCGCGATCCAGAACATTCGATATAATAGGCACTTCCACTTGATTGAGAATATTGAAGATGAGTTAATGGATTTTCCGGTTTTTCGAATGCTGCTGCAGCCAATTGTGGAAAATAGTATCTTCCATGGCTATAACGGAGGGGGAATCGAAGGTTCGATTACTATTCATGCGTACATGAAGGGCGGCAACGTCATGATCGAAGTCATTGATCAAGGCGAAGGAATTCCAGCGGATAAAATAAAACATATTTTAATGGCAGACCCGAGGGATCAGGAAGTAAAAAGGAAAAGAATCGGGTTAAATAATATTCATGGTCGAATAAGACTTCACTACGGGGAGCAGTTCGGGCTCCAAATCATAAGCACACCTCAGGAGATAACCTGTGTCCGAGCCGTGTTCCCGGTAGGTTCGTTTAAAGGAGATGTATGATGGTGAGAGACTACACCTGCTTCATTGTTGACGATGAAGATCTAATTATTCAACGATTGGAATTATTTTTTAGCGAGCTCTCCCATAAGGAAAGGAAATTTCATTTAGTGGGAAAGGCGAATAATGGGCTGAAGGGGATAGAGGAGATTTTACAGCTAAAGCCAGATATTGTTATATCCGATATCGTTATGCCGCGAATGGATGGGATAGCCATGATTGAGCAGTTAAAGCCGGAGCTGCCTAATACCCAATACATTCTTTTGACTGCCTATTCGTCTTTTGAATACGCACAGAGAGCTATTCAGACTAACGTATTGGAGTACATTGTTAAGGTTCCGTTGAATGAAGCGGATTTGGATCGAGCTTTGGATAAGGCAGCTGGCATTTTGGATGAGGTTAAGAAAAAAGAAGAGGAATTTCAATCTTTAAACGTATCCGTTCTTGAAAATAAATATAGAGTYCGCAAGCAATTTTTTAATGAGCTGATCAGAGGCGAAATACCTACTCATCGGGCATCGAATTTTGCCAATCTCATGGAGTCCCAATTCTTTCAAGCCAACTATTGCTGCTTTATTGTTGAAATGAATCTGTATGAAAGTTTCCGAAATGAATATTCAGCTGTTGACCAAAACATCTTGAAGTATGCGATTACGAATGTGATCGAAGAAACGGTGATGAATTGTGGCAGGGGTGTAGCTACAGATCTATTCGATAATCGTTTTATTGGCTTTCTTTCCTGGGAAAATAATCGCAGTGATATGGATACGGAGTATGCCTGCCAGGCATTGGGAAGTCAGATCGTCTCCAATTTGCAGCAGTATTTGAATCAAAGGGTATCCGTAGCTTTTGGCGGTCCGCATCGAGGCTGGGAATCTATCAAACAAGCTTACACGGAAGCACAAAATGTGAGTGAGGATTTCTATTATCATGCAGAGAAAGTAGTCAAAACGCCGGCGCATCGGTTCCATTACCGGAATGACAGAAGAGAAGACTTTCAGCAGAAACTGGCTGAATTTCTTATATGGGTGCAAAGACAGGTTTCCAAGGAAGAGCTGGAGAAAGAATTTGCTGATTTAAACCAATTTGCTACAGATCATAAAATCCATAGGTCCATCATGACACCTATGCTTCGAGACTTGTATAGAGACATTATTATGAAATTTAAATCGGGGAACACGTCGACCACGGATATAGCAGAGTTTCCCATAGAATTTATGGCATTTCGGGACCAACTCGCCTATATTAGCGACTTCACATTCGAATATGTACACGCTGGCCAACTTTTACATCGGGCAGAAATCATGAGAGCCATGCGCTTTATAGAGAAAAATCTGAAACAGCGTTTAACATTGGAGGCTATTGCTGAGGATGTGAACTTAGCGCCATCGTATTTTAGCAGCCTATTTAAGAAAACAATGAACGAAGGTGTTATCAGCTACATCAACCGTAAAAAAATCCAGTTGGGTCTCGAGCTGTTAAATGTTCAGGATTATTCTTTATTGGAATTGTGCGAGGAAGTAGGCATTGTAAATGAGGGGTATTTTTGCAAATTATTTAAAGAATATACGGGTGATACACCTAAGCAATATCGGATAAAAATGACACGGTATGAATCCAAATAAGGTTGCAAAAAAATGTATGATTTTTTCTCGAAATCATGTAAAAAAACGGGGATCAAAAGGATTACCATGATAGATGTATCTTATCATGGAGGTTATCAAAATGGAGCTTATTAAAGCGGATGTAACCGTCGTAGGCGGAGGTATTGCTGGGCTATGCGCCGCCATTGCTGCCGCTCGTCAAGGGCTGCAAGTTTCACTTATTAATGATCGACCGGTTCTTGGGGGGAATGCCAGCAGCGAGGTTAGGGTTCATATCAACGGGTCGGCATATCTCGGCAAAAGCCCATCCTATTATGCGCGTGAGGGCGGGTTGGTGGAAGAACTCAAGCTGAAGATTTTCCACTATAATCCGTTATATAACAAAAAGCTTATGCTTTCGCTTTCGGATACGGTCTTGTTGGATATGGTTTATGATGAGCCTAACATTTCTCTGTTTCTGAATACATGCGTGCATGAAACAGGAATGGAGAACGGCAGAATCAAATGGGTGGAGGGCCTTCAATTGGCTTCCGAAAGGAAATTCCGTTTTGAAAGCCGAACCTACATCGATTGCTCCGGAGACGGGGTTGTCGGATATCAGGCAGGTGCTCTCTTCCGATGGGGGAGAGAAGCGAAGCATGAATACCAGGAAGACTTGGCTCCTGAAGTGGCAGACCATTACACCATGGGAGACACGATCCTTTTCCAAGCTCGTGATGTAGAGTATCACGTTCCGTACAAGAGGCCTGGCTTTGCGTATGATATTACGAAGTTGGCCTTTTTCGATAGTATCAGAAAAGGTTTGAATCATCGGGCTTTTCCTAGAAAAATCAACGGACTTGGCGGATTGTGGTGGCTGGAATACGGCGGGCATATGGATGTTATCAAAAACAATGAAGACATCGCATTGGAGCTGCGGAAATTGGTTTACGGGATTTGGGATTATATCAAAAATAGCGGCGAATTTGATAATGTGGATAATCTCATCTTGGATTATGTATGCCCAATTCCGGGAAAGCGGGAATCGAGGCGATTTATTGGGAATCACATGTTGTCCCAGAATGATCTTACCGCGAAGCCGCATTTCGAAGATGCTGTATCCGTCGGGGGATGGTATATGGATTTACATGCTGCTAAGGGCATCTACGATGAGGGACCGGCTACTGCATGGAATTTCGTGCCCGGATTATACAATATTCCATTCCGTAGTTTATTTTCCCAAAATATTCCTAACCTTATGTTCGCTGGTCGCAATATAAGCGCTACCCATGTTGCTTTCGGATCTACAAGGGTAATGGCTACCTGCGGTTGTATGGGGCAGGCGGTTGGAACGGCCGCTTCGTTATGCTTGAAATATGAGGTAGACCCCGCAGACATAGTCGAAGCTCATATGGAGGAGCTGCAGGCGCTGCTGCTTCGAGACGGGCAAACGATTGTAGGGCTAAAAGAGGAATTGGATCCTTACTTCGCTGACGGATTACATATTCGTGCCTCGTCTCAGCGCAGCTATGACAATCTTCATCCAACCGAAGCGATTCCCTTGGAGAAAGGGTTATGTTTGGTCTTGCCGATTGAGACATCCGTGGCGGAAAGCGTACGGATCAAAATTAAAAATAGTTCCAAGCATTCGGAAACTTTGCATGTGAAGCTGTTTGGCGGGGAACGGAAGGAAAACTACATTCCCACCAGCCAGTTGAAAGACTATAGCTTGGCTATAGCGGCCGGTCATGACGACTGGATTACGCTGGACTTGGGCTGCACGAAGCCAGCTGACGACAAAATATACATCGTACTGGAAGGTACGGCGAGGCTTGCCGTATACGGTAATGATGAGAAAATAACAGGAGCGGTCAGCTTCCATTATAGGCCGGAAGAGCCGTCTAGGCTGAAGAAATTCAATAAGAGCATTTGCTTTAAGGAGCTGCTCCCTTCCCAGAATATGTATAATCCCGAGAATGTCGTTAACGGCTACTCCAGACCTTATGGTCTGCCGAACGGCTGGATTTCCGAATGTACGGAAGGACAGGAATGGTTGGAACTCTGTTTTGCAAGCCCTAAAAATCTGGACGAAATCCATCTTGTTTTTAATTCGCAACTGGATTTGGAGCATTTCGACGATCCAATCGAGCCCCTTATCCAAGATTATGATGTGACCTTGACCTTCGAAGACGGAACCGAGAGGGAAATCAAAATCCGTGGAAATTATCTCACATTGAATAAACATAAGGTGGATGCGAAATGTGTAACCCGAATTCGGATTAATTGCTGCGCAACTTACGGTTCGCCTTATCATGAAGTGTTTGCTGTAAAATTGTTTGCTCCTAAAAACGATAAGTGAGGTCAGGTGAAGTTGCGATGCAGGAATTATTCCCTCGAAGAGGGTTACCAAATGTAATTCACAAGTTGGAAAATGGGGAAACCGTGACAATTGTCTATTTTGGCGGCAGTAATACTCGCTCTGAAGGATACAGAGTTATGACGGCGGATTGGCTTCGGGGGCAATATCCCAAGGCGGATATCCGCTGTGTGAATGCAGGCATTGACGGAACTGGATCGGATTTGGGATGCGCCCGTATGGAGACGCATGTGCTTCGTCATCAGCCTGATCTCGTGTTTGTTGAGTTTGTCGGTAACGATGGCGGAGTTCCCGAGTCTAAGGCGCGGATCGAAGGGATCGTCCGCCAAATCCGCAAGCGGAATCGGTTTACCGATATCCTGTTCGTTTATACGCTGAAGGAGCGGGATGTGGTAGGATTTCAGTCCGGGGAATACCAGAAGGGAGCTCTTATGCAGGAGGATGTGGCCGACTATTATGGCATTCCTTCGATTCATCTGGGTGTAGCGGTCAGTCATTTAGTGTCGGAGGGAAAGCTCGTTTTTACCTCAAGGGCAGGCGAGTCCATTCCCGGTGCCGTTATATTTACGCATGATTCGATCCATCCTACAATTCCCGACGGACACCAGATTTACACGGTTACGATTACCCGTTCATTTGTGCGGATTCGCGAACTTCAAGTTAGCTCGGGAAGTGTTGAACATAACCTCCCTGAGAACCCTCTGGTCCCGGACAATCCTTGGGAGTACGCTGCTATGCTGCCGCTGGATGGCCATGCCAATTTATCAGCAGGATGGTCCTATATGACCCCCGATGATTTAGCTTTGGTCCGCGATTATAATTGGTTGTTCCCCGGCCTATGGCGAGCAGTCGATCCCGGAGAGGCTATCACGGTGCAGTTCGAAGGTACCCGTATCGGGTTGTTCGATATCGGGGGGCCGGATTCCGGAAGATTGAAGGTGACGGTGGATGGCGGGGAACCCTTCCTTGTCGATCGATTCACACCACACAACGATCATAATCGGAATCAGTATGTTTTCTTGCCGGAGCTTCCGAAAGGGAACCATACCGTTCGTTTCGAAGTCGATAACGAGAAGACAGACAAAGCGGCCGTGTTTAAGGCATGCGGCAATGAACGAAGTATGGAGCATGTAAGGCAGCATCTGGATTGGTACGATCAAACGGTGATCCAGCTTGGGAAGTTGTTGTTGGTGCAGCCGCCATTATAATGGATAAGATCGGCTTTGTCCTCTTAGAAGGTCTTATCGTATCTGACTGGGAAGCGGCGCTTCAAAACTTAATTTGTAAATCACTTTTATAAGAAAAGCCAGCAAACCCTTATGGTTGCTGGCTTTTTGCACTTCAAAATCTATTTGTCACCCAACAACAACAACAACCTGGCATCCCCTCTTGCTGTTACAAGCGGTCGTCCGAGAATCGAGAGCCTTCTGCGGATCGATTGCATAAAGTAAAGTTGTTAGTAGCCCTGTCGCTGACTTTAAGAACCATGTTCGCAAATATCCGGAGACTAGGGCTTGTTAGTTGTCCGATTCAATGACACCTGACAACTCGCACCGCACAAAATGGGAGGGATATTTTCCTGAAAATGGGTAAACATATAGAAATCAAGCTCATTTCACCTCAGAGGGGGATTCTTACATGATTCAAAAGAATTTGCCCTTTGCGCTCGTTATGATGACTTTAATGATGTCTGTCGGCCTAATGAATCACGTTCAAATGGTCCCTTTATTATTGGAAACGGTACAAAGGGACGCTTGGATCAGCATCGTAATATTGACTGTACCCCTCTGCTTATTCATGATTCCCGTTTACTACATCTGTAAAAAAACGAGCGGACGTAACATTCAAGACTGGATCAAGATCAACTATGGCTTCATAGCGTCCCTTCTTTTTCGGAGTTCATGGATCGTATATTTTATTTTTTTCGTCTTCGTCGCGGTCAAAGATACAGTCATGTGGACGCATGTCTCCTATTTACCACATACTCCCGTGCTTGTTATCGCCTTATTCTTATGTGGTTTATGCGCGATTGTCAGCGTTTTTGGTGTACGCATGATTATGATTGCATGCGGCATTTTTTTGCCGACCGTATCTTTGCTCGGTTTCTACATTTCCTTTGCGAACATTCCGAACAAGGATTACTCCAGTATCTTTCCCGTCCTTGAAAACGGTTGGAGTCCTATTCTGAAAGGTCTGATTTTTGTAGGCGGCGGATTGTCGGAGCTGGTTATCATCATATTTCTAAATCAGCAAGCTTCAAAAAAATCATTATTTTTTTATATTTTACTTGCTCTGCTGTTAGTCTGCCTGGCTTTTGGTCCGACTTTAGGCTCGATCAGTGAGTTTGGTCCTGTGGAGGCTGCCAAACAACGATATCCTTCTTTTGAAGAATGGCGGCTTCTACGTATTGGACACTTTATCGAGCATATGGATTATTTGTCCATTTATCAGTGGATCACCGGCGCATCCGTTCGAATTTCACTTGGCATCTGTATGATCCTCGATCTTGCGAATTTGAATAAGCGGCGTACTCGAGCATTAGCCGCTTCATTGATTGGTGCAGGATTCATATTGGCTAACCTACTACATATAAGCGATTATGATTTTTTGTTATTTTTACGGCATTGGTATTTCCCAGCGGTATTACTATTCCATTTGCTGATTGTCGTGATCCTACTCGTTCTTATCGCTCTATGGAGGCACAAGAACGAAACTACGTAGTCTAAAAAGGTGGTACAACTATGCTACAGTCAGACAAGATCACCATCGGTTCTTTAGAGGAGCACTCCATCAGGCAGCTGTTCAAAAACAGCCAAGATGTTCAAATCGATAACGTTTTAATGAAATTTCGTCATTCAACGCATAGCGTGATTTTAATCTACTGCATCGGCATAGCCGATTCCAAGCAAATCAATAATTATGTCCTGCTTCATTTGGAGGGCATGATAGAGCTTCATCCGGACGAACAATCTCTCGAGTGCTTCGGTCCTTTACGATTGAAAAAGCTCAATGAGAATGACAACATTGATACGCTGTCAGCTGATGTTTTTACTGGAACCTTAATTATTTATTTAGAAAAATCACAAACCTTTTATTCTCTGGAAATCGCCAATGCTCCGAAACGCAATCCTGAGGAATCCGCATCAGAGGTCTCAGTAAAAGGGGCGCGCGACGGTTTTACCGAAGACTTGGCAACCAACGTTGCCTTGGTTCGACGCAGAATTAAATCAGCCACATTGTCCGTTGAATATTACACTGTGGGCAAAAGAAGTCAAACCAAGGTGGCATTATTGTATGTAAATGATATTGCAAATTCAGATTTGATCCAAGAAGCCAAAAAACGACTTTGTAAAATTGATGTGGATGTGCTGCATAACAGCAGCCAATTGGAAGTATTGCTTGCTGATAATTCGAATTCTTTATTTCCGTTAATCGATTATATCGGGCGTCCGGATTATGTTACTGAAAGCTTAATGGTCGGTCGGTTTGTATTTTTAGCTGATGGCTCCCCTAATGCCATCATTGCTCCAGTCACGTTTACTGAGATTCTCAAAACACCGGAGGATCTCTATTTACCTTTTCAATTTGTTAGCCTAGAAAGACTCCTTAGAATACTTGGATTTATTATCGGTACACTATTGCCGGGGTTCTGGATCTCCTTATCCGCCTTCAATATCGACCAGATCCCTTTCTCCCTGCTGGCTTCAGCAAAAATAAACAGGTCTGGTCTTCCTGTGCCGTCCACACTCGAAGCGTTTCTAGTGGTTATCCTTTTTGAAGTGTTCCGGGAAGCAGGCGTTCGTTTGCCCAAATCGGTCGGTCAGACGGTTGCCGTTGTCGGTGGGTTGATCATTGGTGACATGTCTGTAAAAGCCGGTATTACCTCGCCAATCATGATCGTGGTCGTATCGATATCTACCATTGCATCGTTTATGCTGATCAACCAAAACTTAAATGGGACCGCGACCATTTTTAGATTTTTTGTTCTTCTCATGTCCTGCTTTTTGGGCATATTTGGGTTTATCCTTTCCTGTATCTGCATTGTCTTTTATATGTCCGCCTTGGAATCTTTCGGCATCCCTTACTTGAGTCCATTGTCTCCACCGATTTGGAAGGAAATGGTGCCAGCTTACTTGAGAAAACCACTATCTCAAATGAAAAAGAGACCGCGTTCTCTGCAACCGAAAGATGCCACCCGTCAAGGAGATGATGCTACTTGAACTTCGGACGTATCGTTGTATTGATTCTAGGCTGCAGCCTGATCCTCACCGGTTGTTGGGATCGAAGTGAGCTTCAAGATACCGTATTCGTAGCTGCAATTGGCGTTGATTATGAAGATGGACAATATCTCGTATCTTCCCAACTGTTAAATTTCGGTAAAGTTGCCAAGCGTGGAGAAAATGCTGGAGAGACCACATGGATCGGTACGGCATCCGGTAGTAACCCGTTTGTCGCTTTTCAAAATTTAAATCAAGTGACATCCCAGCAGGAGTTGTATTTAGGACAGGTGACTGCTCTTGTTTTAACCAGCCGCGCGCTTGAGCAAGATGTAGAGGACATCCTGGAAGCGTTATACCGCTATCGGGAGCTTCGTTATACTGTCTGGTTATTTGGGACCAAAGAGCCCCTCACGCCGTTGTTTGGTTCAGATGCTCTACTTGGCCTCTCGCCTCAGCTGACCGTCATCCACAATCCTAAACCCGCTGCCGCCAAAATAGAACGAACTCTGCCGGTTTCTGTGAGACAATTCCTTAAGGCCTATAGAGAGCCCGGGGAAACGGCTTTTATTCCCTCTCTATCGTTACATAACATGTGGGAGACAAAAGATAAATCKATTCCCGTAGCCTATATCGATGGATTCTATGCTTTTTATCAAAAAAAGTATAAAAAGAAATTTCTGCTTACCGATGTCGAAGGAATTCGTTGGATGAACAGACCTTCAGATGAGGTCCTGCTGCAGGTAAATGGAGAGCAATTTCAAGCGACGTGTATGGTAAGAAGTATTCGTCGGAGTGTGAAGTGGATTTATGCGAAAGATCAGCTTCAATATATACTGGACTTAAAAATAAAAGCCAGCATGGAAATGGGGAATGGTCAGTTCTCCAAAGAAGAGTTGAGGGCGGCTGCGGACAAAACGATACGCAATGAAATCATGGAAACCTTTAAACTGGGTCAAAAATCCAACACCGACTTGCTGAATTTGGGGAAGGAAATGTATAAATATGATCTTCGCCAATGGCGAGAAATTTACCCTTCACCAGAAGTCAAACCTGCATTGAAGGTGAATATCCATTTGTTCCTAGAGCATTCGGGGACTTATAAGGCGGGATAATATGGTAAATCGCAGGGTCATTCAAGGCTGAAAATAAAAATGAGGCTGGTGCAGCAACCAGAGTAGGATTAATCTCCCATGAGTGTTTCCCATCAATGCCTTCTGAAGGATAACGGAATTCTTGAAGGGAATGTTGAAGAGCATCTGGAGGTTTATTTTAAGCACTGTTCAATCGAAATCAATGTCAACCATCTCGCACGCATGGCGTTGATATTAGCTAATGGAGGCAAGTTTACCATTGAAGTCGGAATACCCGCCAAGAGTGGTGTTTCGGGTGGTATTTTGTAATTCAATCGATTTGACTGTAAAACCACTTCAAAACTTTATTTGTCATTTTATTTTCACTAAGAAGCCAGCAAACCCTTGTGTTTGCTGGCTTCTTGCACTTCAAAACCAATTTGTCATTCAACACGCGCGTCGTGCGCATCCGATTCGCAAGGGGGCGAATGTCAACTAAGTTATTACTTTGATAAAGATTTCCCAAGTTTTAAATATAAAATTATTACCAAAACAATTTATAAAATTACATTTTAATAAAAATTCATGAGCGTATAATTCTTTACATGAGAACGCTTTAGAAGAAATTTGCTCAAATTATTTCGTAGGAGGTTATTTTGTTAAAAATAGTAGGAGAGGGACGATACAAATGAAAGCGGTTTTAGAAACCAATAGAGAGAATATCAAAATAAATAAAAAGAAGAGTTTCTTACATAGCTTAAAACGAGATTCACTCTTATATTTACTCTTACTTTTGCCAATAGCGTATATCCTCATCTTTCGATATGCACCGATCTATGGCGTGTTGATGGCCTTTCAGGACTATAACATTTTTGAGGGAATTAGCGGGAGTGAGTGGGTTGGGCTTGATGTCTTCAAATTCATTTTTGAACAAGATAGTTTTTACCGTGCGCTTACCAATACGCTCGTGTTGAACCTTCTGGATTTGGTAGCGGGGTTCCCTGCACCGATCATCCTGGCCATTTTGTTGAGTGAAATCCGGTTTGTCCGATTTAAAAAAGTGACCCAAACGATTCTATATTTACCGCACTTCTTATCCTGGATCATTATTGGCGGTATGGCCTACCTGCTATTTTCCTCAGGAGGCATGGCGAATACAGTCTTATCTAGTATCGGGATTGGTAAAATTGAGTTCCTTTCTCAAAAAACCAATTGGTTGATCATGTATGTCGCTATTGGGGTATGGCAAAGCGTTGGCTGGGGTACCATTATCTATTTGGCTTCCATCATTGGCATCAATAAGGAGTTATATGAGGCGGCAGATATCGATGGATGCACCAGGGTTCGTAAAATATGGCATATTACTTTGCCTGGGATTAAGCCTACCATTGTTATTTTACTAATTTTACAAATCGGCAAGATGATCTCGATCGGATTTGATCGGCCATTTGTGATGGGCAATTCATTGGTAAATGAGTACTCCGATGTCATCAGTACCTATGTATATCGGATTGGAGTTGCATCTGGCGATTTTTCGCAGGCAACAGCCGTTGGACTGTTTCAATCGGTTGTAGGGTTAATCTTTTTAGTGGCAGCCAATTACATTGCCAAAAGAATTGGTGAGCAGGGAATTTGGTAAGGAGTGTGAGTTTGTTGCGTAGAAAAAAAAGAATCAATTTCACGGATATAAGTATTATTTTATTCATAACGGCTGTATCAATAACTTGTTTAATTCCATTTTTGTATATGATTGCGCTTTCTCTAAGTTCGAATGATGCCATTATCTCTCAGAAGGTCGGACTTTGGCCGGTAGGCTTCACACTTGAAACCTACAAAACGATTCTAAGTGATGTTGAGATGCTTTATACGATGGGGTACACGATTGTGCTAACCATTGTCTATACACTCGTTTGCATGTTTTTAACGATTTGTGCAGCGTATCCGCTTACAAAGCAAAGGTTAAAGGGAAGAAGCTTTATTTTAACCATTCTGGTATTCACCATGTATTTTAGTGGCGGTTTAATACCTAGCTATCTTCTTGTGAAAAATCTGAATTTGATGAATACGATGTGGAGCTTAATTTTGCCAGGCGCTATGAGTGTTTTCAATTTAATCATTCTAAAAACTTTTTTTGCATCACTTCCGGAAAGCTTGGAAGAATCGGCCTCGATTGATGGTTGTAGTGATCTTGGGATTCTGGTACGAATTGTGCTTCCACTATCTTTGCCTTCTATCGCAACGTTAAGCCTCTTTTACGCGGTGGACAGATGGAACGGTTTTCAGGATGCGCTATTCTATATAACTGATAAGAACCTGTACCCGATGCAATTAAAGCTGTACCAAATCATCACGGCGAACCAACAGCTAGATAGCCAGCAAGGTGAAGGCAGTGTGGGGACTTATATTGTTCCAGAGGCATTGAAAGCGGCAAGCGTGATGTTTGCAACCATTCCAATTTTAGTCGTTTACCCGAAACTTCAGAAATATTTTGTGGATGGTGTCATGACGGGGGCAATTAAGGGATAATCAGGCAGCTTGAAGGGTGGTGGTTATGGGAGCAATGAGGTAGGATGGATAATAATAATTTCGATTTTAGGGGCACTACGGAAAAGTTAACTACTTTGTTAAAAACGATATAAGGAGAGGTCACAAAAATGAAAATCAAAAAAATGTTGGCTGTACTACCGGTTTCGACTCTATTAATAAGTGCTTTAACAGGTTGTGGAAGCGATAGTAATAAAGTAAGCTCATCAGCATCACCAGCAGCTTCAACGGCAGCTGCAACGGCAGCTCCAACTCCTTCAGGTCCTCCGGTTACACTAACGGTTGAGGTATTTGACAGAGGTATACAGGGGCAGCCAGATCTGAACAATAATACGTGGACTCGATATATCAATGATAATTTTGGCAAACAGAACAACGCGATTGTGAAATTTGTTCCAGTACCTAGATCTCAAGAAATTGACAAGCTTAATGTATTGATGGCAGCAGGTGAGGCACCCGATCTCTCATTTACGTATGACAGTCCTACCGTATCTAGATACGCTAAATCGAATGGTATTGTCCAATTGAATGATTTATTGGCTAAGAGTGGCAAAGAATTAACGAATTATTTGGGTAAGACGGTTCTTTCATATGGAATGTTTGATGGTAAACAGATGGCCATTCCTGCTAAAAGAACTTCACTGGCATGGAATGGTATGTTTATTAGAAAGGATTGGCTCGATAAATTAGGGATGCCTGTTCCTACGACGAGGGATGAATTATATAATACGTTAGTTGCATTCCGAGATAAAAATCCGGGAGGCGTAAGTGGCGTTATCCCTTGGGTATTTGCTGCAACTGGTTTGAATTATTCCTATGGAAATTTAGGCGAATCTTTCTGGGGGAAACAGTCGGAGGAAGAATTTGTTACAGCTCCTAGCTCAGGGGGAGCTGCATACAGCTGGTTAAGACCTGGAAACAAAGATGCGATGAAGTTCCTGAACAAGCTTTACAATGAAAAATTAATCTCCCCTGATTTTGCTTTAGACAAAACAGCCAAACAAGCCGATGCTGACCTTACCAACGGTAAAGCAGGATTCGTCGTTGCAAACTGGGATTATCCGTTAAGGCAAAATATCAGTCAGCCATTAAAAGCAAATGTGCCTACCGCAAACTTTGTACCCATTGACGCTTTTAAGGATTCAGATGGAAAATATAAAAAACTCGCATATAACGAAAATGGCGTCAATGTCTTTATTCCGAAGACCAGTAAAAATGCAGAGCTGGCTATTAAATACTTAAACTGGATGTCCGACCCGAAAAATTTATTCTTCCTTCAATATGGTGTAGAAGGCGTTAACCACAAGATGGTGAATGGGATTCCGCAGGTTATTAATCAAACAGGGGATAATATGCAAACGAGTTATCTAAATCTTGATTATACACTCGTTGTAAATGGTGTGGAGCTTGGTGATCAGCAGAAGAATATAAAAGCATTAGCTGCAACGGCGCCTGGACTTGAAGATGTTGCAGAAAAATCATACAAAATCAATACGACGGATACATACACCAATTTCTTCTTTGATACACCAAATGAGGCCAATATTAAATTCGGCAAAACACTTGGTGATATGAACAAAATCATGACGGATAAACTAATTGTCTGTAAGCCAGCAGAATTTGATGCCTTGTATGATAAGTTGGTTGCCGAATTCCAGGCAGCAGGCGGGCAGGCTGTGGTAGATGAAAATGTGAAAATCTACAGAGCCATGAAAGCGAATAAGAAGTAATTAAAAGCTTTAAACCTAGGCACTAGCCTAGGTTTTTTTGCTTCTTATAAAAAACATAAATAATTACAAAATTAATTTATAAAAATACATTTTATTAATTAAAATTTAGAGTAATATTATTTAGATGAATTATCTTAAAACAAACTGTCGATTATTAACGATCATGGAGGTACTTATGTATAGTGTCATTATTGTAGATGATGAACCTTGGGCGATAAAAGGAATACGGAATGCCTTTAACTGGCAGCAATATGGGTTTGAAATCGTAGGTCAATTTACAAGTGCCCATAAGGCAATTGAGTTCATATCTGAGGAATCACCTGATCTCGTCTTTACAGATATTAGAATGCCTGATATTTCCGGCCTTGACCTTATGAAGATGACGAAAGACAGGGGATTAGATGTTGACTTTGTTGTTGTAAGCGGTTTCGCTGAGTTTGCTTATGCGCAAGAGGCCATTAGATATGGTGCGTTGGATTATTTTCTCAAGCCGTTAGATATTGAGTTGGCAGATCCCTTACTTGAAAAGCTGGCCTTGTATTTCTCCAAGAAGCGAGGCATTCGAAATAACCTTATTTTAGAGGCGCTTACGGCACCTGATAAAAGTGAATTAAAACGTTTAACGCCATTTTTTGATAGCACATCGGACGATTATTGGCGTGTTGTTATCGTGTACTCCGATAGTGAGAATAAGGATGGTCAAGCTATTAAGTTTGGCGATATTGGGCATACCTTAGAAGTTGAATTTGGCTCAAGAAAGACACTGTACATTCTCAAAAGTGATAAGAGATTAGAGTTGGATGTTCAGTTGGAAGCCTCAATATTCACAGGTTCAAGTATAAAATCAATAGGAATCAGCTCCATTGCTACGAATTACGATCAAATGGCCAAGCTAATCAAGGAGTCCGATCTGGCGGCTTCACAAACATTTTTGAATGAGGAAAAAGGGTTATTTGAATACGAGCCAAAGCTTAGTTTGGTGAATCCGTTTATAGATGGCATTGCTTCTAGTATGAAAGAGAAAAAGTTTGAAGACATGGATGATATCATTCGGAAAATGAGGCATTTTTTCTCCTTTCATTATTTAGGTATGGGAGAAGTCGTTTATTTATGGAATCAAGTGGTCAGTAGCTTGGTTGGCACCTATTACGAAGAGTTGAAGGATATGGAGCTTGATTTCCTCAATTATGCTGAACTGAAAGAGCGATTTGAAAACTTTGAGTCCTTATGCAGCTTTTTAAATGATATTTTCAACTACTTAAAGCAACTAAATGGCCAGTCCGTGCATGAAAATGACAAGAACGCTTATTTTACCCAAATGGTGAAATACATTGACAATCATTATCATGATGAGTTATATCTGAAAGATTTATCTATCAAATTTTTGATAAACCAAGTGTACTTATGCCAACTGTTCAAACAAGTTTTGGGCACAACCTTTTCGGGATATGTAACCGATTTGAGAATCAAAAAAGCCTGCGAGCTATTGAAAAGATCAGAGTTGTCTATTGAAGAAGTTGCAACAAAAGTAGGATATTTGGATTACTATTATTTCAATAAAGTATTTAAGAAGCAATGTGGGATTACACCTACGAAATTCAGAAAAAGCTGATCGGAGTGGGGACTTTGCAGATTAGTAGACTTAAGCTTAAACATCAAATCTTACTCATATTATTATTTTCGGTTTCCATATTTACCGTCATGGAATTCTATTCCTACTATAGCTTTTATAATTTAACCCAAAAGAGAGCTGTCAATTATGGGGATACGATCATAGAACAAACTTCCCAAAAGATCGATTCCATTTTTAACGATATTAAAGTCAGTACAAACATAGCTGTTGATAATAAATGGGTACAGGAATTTACCATTGTAGATGATGATTATAAAAGGAGCTTTGAAATTGGCACTTATGTCATTGACCTCATTGAATATATGAGGTTGTTTAATTCGTATTTGAATGGCATTGTGATTACGGATAATCAAGGAAGAAAAATTTCCAGTTTAGCGACTGCCAACAGTGATATTACGTTTTCAAATCAGTACAATTATTTTATTAATTCTTTTAAAAATGAGAGTGAGACCATTGGTAAAGGGAAATTTACAAACCTATTAAAGGACGAAAAAACAGGAAATGAATATTTCTTTTATATAGCACCCATCGTTGAGGCGATTGGCGGGGTTCAATTTTCTAAAAAGACAGGTTATTGTTCCGTCATGGTGAATATGGAAAAGATCCAAGAACTTGTGGAAAATACCGAATTGACGCCTAACTCAGCTTTGTATATCCTAAACAATCGAAATGAAGTTGTTGCGTCAAACAATGCAAAATTTCAAGGTGATTTATATAAGGATATTCTATCAGTAGATAGCCAAAGCTTAACCAATGGGGTAAAAACCCAAATCAATGGAGAAGATGTCATCGTTCAGGTAAAAGGCTTAAGGCAAGCGGACGAGTGGCGGATCGTAAGTATGATACCGGTGCATGAACTGACAACAGACATGAATGCCATTAAGAATATTAGCATTATTGCAGGTATAGGTATCATTTTAAGTATGATGATTCTAGGGTACTTCTTCTTAAACAATCTGACTCGACCTGTGATGGGGCTTGTCTCCGATATGAAAAAAATGGGTAATCGCGATAAGGGCTTTCGGGTGAAGGTACGATCAACCAATGAAGTTGGCGTTCTGGCCAATGATATTAATAGGATGATTGACAATATGGAAGAGATGACGAGTCATGTTATGAGTACCCAGGCAAGATTATATGAGGCGGAATTGAGCAAAACACAGGCGGAGTTCGCTGCCTTACAAAGTCAGATCAACCCTCATTTCCTTTATAACACTTTAAATTGCATTAGTAGTATCGGTCTAGAATACGGCAGTAAGGAAATCGCGCTGATTACGTCAAGTATGTCCAAGATTTTTCGCTATAGTATTGAAAAAAGGGAGCTCGTCCTTATAAGCGAAGAAATTCAATGTATTAAGGCCTATCTCAATATTATTTCCATTCGATATGAAAACAAGTTCTCATTGGAAGTTAAGGTTGATGACAAGCTATTAGGTATGAAATCACCAAAAATGATCCTGCAGCCCATTGTGGAAAATTCTGTCTATCATGGACTCGAAAATATGGACGATGGCGGACATCTTTGTGTGAGCGGCCATATGGATGAGAATGGAGATATCTGTTTTC
The DNA here is from genome assembly GCF_056402415.1 of Paenibacillus sp. P4_A9. Lineage (NCBI taxonomy): Bacteria > Bacillati > Bacillota > Bacilli > Caryophanales > Paenibacillaceae > Paenibacillus > Paenibacillus sp. P4_A9. The sequence goes on along the minus strand of NZ_JBFUHL010000008.1, from coordinate 73,634 downwards.
GAGTAGCGGATACGGGGCATGGAATAGGTCCAAAAGAGCTGGAGCGCATAAAAGCGAAACTGCATATGGCCTATTCGGAGAGAGTGAAAAACAGTTTTGAAGGAAAAAGTATCGGGCTCTCCAATATTAATAATCGGATAAAGTTGCTGTTTGGAGAGGGTTACGGGGTAGAGATCGAGAGTCAGCTTGGTGTTGGAACGACAGTAATTGTTAAGATTCCAGCTATATATGAATTTACGGATGTGTTAGCGGATAGGTAAAATAGCACAAACAGAACCCGCCTTAGATAGGCGGGTTTTGTTACGTGAAAATCATTTAACATGCCCGAATCCTTACGGCGGCCTGCGGCATGCAATCGGTCATGCACATTTCTACACCACCACAGCTGTTAATCGTCAAGTAGACCGTACACCCTGTTCCCTCAACTTCATAGTGTACGCGGTCTGCCATGTTGACCACGATGCAGAAGGCTTGTTCGGCTTCACCGGCATAGCGAAATTCCGCCTGATACGCCGTATAGCTTTCGTTAAAGGACTGCTGAAGCATCCAAACATTAAAACCAGTGGAAACTTTGCCAAGTTGGTAATAAGCAGCAAACCAATTGATGACCGGAGCGGACAAACCGCCGAAATGATGCCATCCTGCGCCTCGACCTGTTTGCACGATAAAGTGCTCGTAACAGTTGTAGGTGGCCTCAGTCTCACGCTTCCATAAGTTTAAAGCGGTATCCGCGATGCGGAAAGCAAGATCGGTGTAACCCAAATCGAGAATGGTTTTCCAGAAAAACCATTGATGCGGCATCCAAACCGCACCGTTCCAATAGCCATCCGCCTGATAATAAGGCGCGCTTTGGTCAACGGTGGACAGGCCGATTGGCGTCCATAACCGTTTTTCATCAAACAGCGCGGCAACTAGGCGATCCGCACGCGATTTGGTACAGATGCCGGATACTAGCGGGTAAAGCCCATCCATCCCCATGTTGTAATTGGCCCCGGAGCTGTGCCGTAGAGAGCCTTCTGGCTCACCCTGCTCGCTATGCACGACATAGCCGTAATAACCGGCTTCTTCATCCCACGCATGCTTTTCCAAAGCATGACGCCATCGTTCTATATCCTGCTCGTATTCCCTTATGTCTTCCTGCCAATTATCCGACATGGCGGCAGCCATTTTCAGGATTTTAGCTATACGAATGGCCTGGCTCGTTGTCACAATAGGGGCAACTGTTGCTTCCAGCGTTTGCGCATGCACATATTTTTGCGGCGGATAGTCGTCCCACCCCCCGGAATTATAGAAATAATCCCATGTCTTAAGTAGTCCGGAGCGAAGTATGCTAGTCGTAGACCCGCTAATTTTCCCGGCTAGGAACAAGTAATATTGACGTAACCGCGGATAAAAATGATTCAAGAAGGCGAGAGACTGCCCTTGGTTCCACAGCTCAAGAAACACATAATGCTGCACGGGCACCGGGCTGCCATGATGAATGAAGGCAGCCTGGCGGTCACCAGGTTCTGTCATATATGCGTTCAAGCAATCTATGGAGCGCTCTGCATCCAAATCGGAGAACCCGAGTGCGATAAACCCAGAATCCCATGTATATAAGGAATCCCACCAGCGCCCTGGCGTACTGTGGCGAATATACCTGCGTTTGGTGTAGACAGGGAAGACTGTATTGGTTAGCAGCGTAGCTCGCATAAGCTGCTGGCTAAACGCATAGGTGCCACCGGTAGCATAGGAGGGAGGGGGAATTAATTTCGCACGTTCAGCTTGATAAATGGCTTCGCATTCGTCATAGTCTAGCGAAACCGCTGTTAGGGCGGCAAGCACTTCTTCGTACGTCCCAGAGATGACCATGCCATGAAGGATCTTCGATGAAGCTGGTGCGACATGAATGGGACGCATGAACACATTCGTAAAGTGACCCTTTCCATTACCCTGCAAGACGGCATCAACGTGATTATGCACCGTATGACGGGCATACCGATCCAGTTCGTCGTTTTTGTATTGTCGTATCTCTACATCGTGGTAGTTCCACAAAAGGCCGTAATGATAAGGGCAATCTTGATATCGGAGGATCAGGCTGCCAGGAACAGGCCCTTCCAGTAATTCAGGCTCGATGTGCCAGAGTCGGTCGACAAAGACAACTTCCTCGCAAGCGTCGTGCTCGAGTAGGGTAAAGCCGTCCAGCACCAAGGGGCTGGAGCCGCAAGCATATAAGGAGAGTGTGAATTCTCCTGCTGCAAGCGTCCCGATTGGTAGACGGGCAACCCTCAGGGAGTTGGAAGTCTCTACATCCAATCGATATGTCTGATGTCCAATTTGAAGTTCAAGCTCCCCACTTTTCTCCGTTTGGTAGCGCAGCAAAAACACGCCGTTATTCAAAGGCTCTGCGAGGTGTATCTCATAACGCAGCAAGTCCCCTTGGTCGGCACCGAAGTTGCATCCTATTGCGGACCCTCCCGTAAAATGCTGGCCTCGAATTTCACCTCTAAGAAAACCGTCATAGACCAAGCCATCCGACGGACGTGGGCGTGCGAAACTCAATTCGCTATAATCTAGCGCATCAACCCACACAGCGCCCTCGGGCAGCTGCGCATCCGCACATATCTGTACGTCGCCGTGCCCGAGAAGGCGAGGCGGCTGAAGCGAAGCCATCCAGTGCAGTACCAAATTTTGCGGATGCTCGGATTGGTTCACGAAGGATACGCGAATCAGACGGGACTTATCGGCGACACGGCTGAAGGAAATGTCGGTATAGACGCGATCTTTCCATTCAAGCTCATGGCGGTGGGAGAAGAAGCTGTAATCCGCCGTTGCCTCCCATGGATGATAGCCAGATTCCCACAGCACGCTGGGAATATCCATTTTTCTCCTGTAGAAGCCAGGCATTAAACTAAGATCAAATCGCAAGCCTCGCGCTTGATCGCTGATATGGGAGATACCCATGTATTGTTTGGTATAAGGTCCCCAAGCAGGCAGCCTAAGATCATGGTCATCGGGGAGTTTCTCGATCTCATGCATGGTCTATCGCTCCTTCGAAATGTAGGCTCTTCTCTTTATTTTAAAAGAGTACATACCAAAATGCCTCTTGATATAAGCTTTAATTATCTTGAAAACGGACATTCATGATATGATGGGAATAACAATGACGTGCAGGAGGATCCCCGTGCCAGTGAATCTGACGGCTTATGATAAAGAACAAGTGGATTATGCAGATCCAAATTTCCGGATTAAAATATGGACCATAGATCATCCTAGCCAACCGTCTGATCAATATGGGCCCTGGCACTATCATGAAGAGGTAGAGTTGATCGCTGTACTGCAAGGTAACCTGACAATAGAAATAACACATCGCAGCTATCATCTGCAAGCTGGTCATGTGGTGATCTTGGGTTCCAATGAACTGCATAGATCCCATAAACATGGGCGCGACGATCTGCTGTATATCGTCTGCCATGTGGAAATGGCAGCCTTTATGGATCCATCCTTGCTTCCGTATCTCGCCGCATTTACCGGCCGCTCGGCCAATTTAACACAGTTCAATGAAACGCTGCACAAATATTCGGCAAGCATACAGGTCATTCACCAACTTATTCATGAGATGCTGCTTGATATGACGTTACAACAGCGGGGCTACAAGCTCTCTATCAATGCTAGCTTGAAAAAGCTCATGTACACGTTAATTCAGATTGATGATGCCCACATCATAAAACCGATGGATCCACAGCTAGCGGAAAAATTGCGTCCTGCACTTGTCTATATCGAACAACAGTTGGAAAATTATTTCCAAATTGCGGATATAAGCAACAAGCTGAACTATAATAGCAGCTATTTTGCCAAGCTGTTCAAAAAAGGAATGGGTATGACGTTTACGTCCTACGTCCAGATGCGCCGAATGAAACGAGCAGAGCAGCTCTTGCTAACAGAGGCGTGGTCTGTAACTGAAATTAGCGGCAAAGTAGGGTTTACCAGTCCTGCCCAGTTTTATCAATTATTCAAAAGGCATTTCGGCTGCTCGCCGAGGCAGTTTGTTGAGAAACGGACCCTCCCTAATGTGAGAAATGTGAACTACTAGAAAAAGTGTATATTGAACCGGAAAGGATCACACGATATGATAGCTCCAGAGTTGTCTAGGCGATTCAAGCCAATTGGACAAAAATAAGAATTTGAGTGAAGTGGAGTGGGTTCAATTGACACACGAGTGGCAAGCAAGTTGGTTGACAGATCGTTCTTTTATAAATTTGAAAAAATCCTATCTCTACCATAAAGAGCTCGATACGTTTGAAGTCGAACTACATGATCCTGACTTACAGCATCACCATTGGTATGTAAGAACTGTATTTATGCTGGATGACAAGGTGATGGATGAGGAAAAGATTTGGCTTCAACTGACGGCAGATGATTATTATAAGCTGTATATCAATGGCGAGTTCGTTGGTCAAGGGCCCGCTCAGAGTGATGCGAATCATTACTATTTCAATAAAATAGATGTACGTTCGTATTTAAAAGTTGGGGAAAATGTAATGGCCGTTCATGTCTATTATCAGGGGTTGTTAAATCGCGCTTATAACAGTGCCGACTACCGGCAAGGTCTCGTGGCGGAACTGTGGGCTGGCGAGAATTTGCTGGTCAAGACGGATCCGACTTGGAAAGCGAAACGGGTTTATGATAATCAGCCCGGTGTGAAATTCGGGTATGACACGCAATTCACAGAGCATTTGGACGCAAAGCAATCGGAGCGGGGCTGGACTGAAGTCGACTATGATGATTCAGATTGGGCACATGCTGAGGCTGCAGAGCAAACCGATTATACATTTGTGCTGCAGCCAACTCCGCCGCTTGCCGTCTATACGAAGCAACCTTCACATGTTGAAAGGCTTGCACCTGGTCATTATCTGATCGACTTCGGGGGCGAGCTGACAGGCCAATTCGGCATGCATGCACATGGAAAAGCGGGCGAACAAGTACATATTTTCTCAGGGGAAGAACTGATGTCGGGGGATCAGGCAGTTCGCTACGAAATGCGTTGCAATTGTCTTTATCATGATCAGTGGACATTATCCGGTGACGTAGATGTATTTGAAACGTATGATTACAAGGCATTCCGCTATGTCGAAGTGCAGGGACCCGAGGAAGCACTGCGACCGGATTCATTCCACGCCGTAGTCAGGCATTATCCGTTTGATGAGCAAAGCTGTGTGCTTCACAGCTCGGATGAATTGATGAATCAAGTTTTTGACATTTGCAAAAACGGTGTCCGTTATGGATCCCAGGAAAATTATGTGGACTGTCCGAGCCGAGAGAAGGGGCAATATCTGGGAGACAATACGATTATTGGTCACTCGCATATGCTGCTCAGTGGGGATTTACGGCTGTACCGCAAGGCTATTGAGCAATTTGGGCGCAGCTCTTTCGTCTGTGAAGGAATAATGGCGGTCGTACCCGGACATTTCATGCAAGAAATAGCTGATTTCTCATTACAGTGGCCGATGCAAGTCATGACGTATTACCGTTACAGTGGGGATAAGGCATTCCTTCAGGAGATGTACCCGTATGCGGAGGGTTTGCTGCGGCATTTTGAGCAATATGAGCGTGCGGATGGATTGCTTGAAAACTTCACGGACAAATGGAATCTGGTCGATTGGCCGCAAAACTTGCGTGATAACTATGATTTTGAACTGACCAGGCCGGTCGGTCATGGCTGCCATAATGTTATCAATGCTTTTTATATCGGTTGCATCAGTACTGTAAACGAGATACGGGAATTACTCGGTATTGCCTATGAGGATCGATTGCCGAAGTTAAAGAAAAGCTTCGTAGAGGCTTTCTATGATGAGAAGCAAGTCTTGTTTAAAGATTCGGAGCAGAGTACGCATCATGCCCTGCATGCCAATGTACTTCCTCTGCTGTTCCATATTGCTCCGGAGGAATCTGTCAGCGCCATTGTCGACATGATCCGGACTAAGCGATTCGCATGCGGGGTTTATTTCTCCTACTTTGTCATGAAGGCTCTAGCGGAGGTCGCAGAGTATGCGTTGATCTATGACTTGCTCTCAGCCGACGATGAACACTCTTGGGGGAATATGATCAAAGAAGGCGCAACCACTTGCTTCGAAGCATGGGGCAAGGACCAGAAATGGAACACCAGCCTATGCCATCCATGGGCAAGCGGGCCGGTTCCACTGCTGATCGAGGATATTATCGGGTTAAAACCTGCAAAGCCGGGTTGGCAAGAAATCGCTTTTTGTCCGAAGCTTCCGGCGACTTGGACATCGTTTTCGCTTCAGTTGAATGTGCCAACGGGCACGATTCGACTGAGCTATGAGAATGGGGTGTGGAGCGAGAGCTTCCCTCCTGGTATCCCTGTCGTACGGGCTTAAATTCAAGTGATTTGCAGAGTGAACTGACAAGAAAATTGTAAAGCAAAGGAACCGATCAATGGATCGGTTCCTTTGCTTTATTATTGTATGTAATTTGTGAGGTGGAGACAGGCGATAACCATAAAGGTTTTGTTAGAATGGTCATCGAATAATTTAACACCTGATACCGACAGAGAGTATCTACTTGCAAGTGTAACAGTATCTATTCCAGATTTTCAAAATTGGGATGAAATATTTGAGCTTGAGCTTACTGGACAGAACTTCAATCTTGTTGCATCTACAGGAAAGGAATATTCTAAAGAATTATTTCCGGAAACTCCAGCTCCCCGATTTGGTACAAGACTTGAACATGGGGATTCACATACGGGTTGGGTTGTATTTATAGTCGATAAAAATGACCCTGATCCTCTTATCACATTTAACAGAAACTCCGATGATTCCGGCGGAGCATGGTTTAAAACAGTTAATTAGATTTAAGTGCAAGTGCAATAGAACATCCATTCATTCGTGAAGCCCAGTAAATCAAATTATTGATTTATTGGGCTTATTTTGTGCATATGAAACTCTTAGAGATACGGAGAATGTGTATAGCGTGTTAGCCGATTACTTTATCAAATTCATGTATTGGAGCCCATATACAGAGCCAATTGTCATAAGAATCGACCACACGACTAAACTAATCCCCATCCAAGTGATGACTCTAACTTTAGATGAACCAAGCAATAGAGCCGTTAAAGCAGCTAAATCTGTTCCAAGTATCGAGGGCGAAAGCACAGCAAACACCGGAAGACCGTATTTTTCCCAAATATGTCTGGCTCTAGTCTCACTTTTTGAAGGCTTTAATTTCCCCTTTTTTTCTCTCCGTTTGTTACGCCATTCAGAAATTTGTCTAAAAAACATGGCAAAAACTAAAACCATAATAAAATTCCCTGCAAAAGCAATAATCCCAACGGCTACAGGTGACATCTCCAACACAATACCTAATGGAATAATATAAAAAACATCGAGAAATGGTAATATGGATATTAAAAATAATGCGATGTATTGCCAAATTCCATCTATTTGTTGAACCCATTCAACCATTTGAATACCCCTTGTATCATAATAAAATTTCTAATATAATTTTTCTTTAATTTGTTTGATCGTCAATCCATCTTCTTCTTTCATTACACGAATTTCCTCAAGTCGCTTTAGTGCTATTTCACGTGGGTATCTTCTTGTCAGTCTTGTATCCTCTTGCTCAAATGGGATCATATCCTCTTCGGTGTAATATTTAATGGTACTGTATCGAACGCCAGAAAGTTCAACCAACTCACTAATACTCACAAACTCTGATGATAAAATGTTATCTAAACTTCGTTTTCTCCCCATATTTTTCACCCCTATGTTGCTGCATTACTTGAAGCTAGTAGCCATTATCAAGACTTTGGATAGCTTTATCAACCGTCATAATTTTTTTATAAATGTCTTCTTTACGCAATATCTCTAGTTTTTGCTTTAACGTTTTTTGTTCGTAATCAGAAAAATAATCCTTAAGCATACTTTTAATGTTTAAAAATAACACCAAGGCTATTGTATGTTCCTCTACATTCCCATGTTCTAATAACTCAGCTCGAATCTTCTCCACGATGTGGTTCCGTATATTGGCTACATCTACATATTTTTTTACTGGAACAACAAATAAAAATTTCGTATGTTCAATCTCTAGAACTCCTTTATCTACAAGGCTTTCCACAACCATTTTATAAATTTCTCTTCTATAATAAAAGTAAGAAACCCATTTCTTTAGTTTCTTTGGTTTCTCAGCAGCCATAATTTCGAGTAATCTGTCGAGATATTTTTCACCTGTGGGTGCTGAGTTAGAGATTCTCACAGTATCATCGCCTTCAAATGTAAGGTTACCATTTATTGAAAGTTCCATCATACAAGCAATTACCGTATACAAGGCAACATGCATACGAAAAATAGACTTTATTTTATTGGTTTCACGATCTAATGCAAGTAAGACAAACTCTTGGGGAATTGATAAATTTTTTAACATGGTAGTCTCATCCTTTCGAAGATGTTTACTTATTACTTACTACTTACTACTTACTACTTACTACTTACTACTTATAATATTATGCTAAATAAAATAAGTCAAAGGGTTTATGATAACTCGAATATGGTTAATGATGTGAACGACCATGCTGTCTATCCAACTGTTTCATTCATTAATCCCATAAATGATTAGTAATTCTACATTTTATTAGTACAGTTATTTTCGGTTTCAGGTGTAATGGTGCCTTAATTAATTAAAAGTTATAGATGCTGTAAGAAGGAGCAAAAAAAGGCCAGCAGATTCGCTCTTTCGAGCGGCTGCAGGCCTTTTTCGTGATATGGATGTTTTCAATAAAGCGTAGGAATCGGAGGACACGATACGCTATCGATATACCTTGAATCTATGCCATAAAACACCCAGAACGATCCTGTCCATCTAAAACCTGATGTTCCGAAGGACTCTACACGAATCGGATAAAACCAGAAACTATCGCCATTCTTTAGCCATACATAGGTGTATTGATTCACACAGTCGATCATGTAACCAGAAGAAGTTTTTGCAGGGGGATATGCAGGCGGCGGAGGCAGTTGTTGTAAACTCATTGTTCATTTCACTCCTTCAAAAGTAGGTGTTTATCATTCCTTCCACATGTTATGTAGGTGAGTGACTATTTGTCTGTGCAGAAGCCTATTGTTCCAATTATCCAATCAGAGTGACTTATCTCACATACACGGCATTTTCTTCGATCTATAATGAAATCATAAAGGACGAAGGAGATGGTTGAAATGATGAAATGGGTAAGGGAAAATAATTACGCTGCAATACTTTTAACAATCGTTCGTTTGTATGTGGGTTGGGAATGGATGATAGCTGGATGGCACAAAATCACAGGTGACAAAGCTTTCGACGCGACAGGTTATCTAAAAGGAGCCATTGCTAAACCGGTTCTAGAAAACGGAACGACAGATTTGGTTTATGCGAATTATGTGGCTTTTTTGAAAAATTTTGCGCTTCCGCATATAGGGTGGTTTAATGTTCTGGTTCCTTGGGGCGAACTCTTAGTTGGTGTGGGGCTATTGCTAGGTGCTTTGACGACAGCCGCGATTTTCTTCGGCTTACTGATGAATTTCATGTATATGTTTGCTGGCACTGTTAGCACGAATCCATGGTTAGTCCTCCTCGGGTTCATTATTTTAATAGCTGGCGCGAATGCAGGGAAATTTGGTGTGGATCATCTGATTCTTCCTTACCTGCACAGATGGTTTGATAAGCTCTTAGAAGTATGTCATTTAAAAACAAAACTCAGATGAGGTCAGTATCCCATGAAAAATTGTTGATAAACCTAATCTTTTCTCCGTTGGTGAGAGGAAGATTAGGTTTTTTCGTTATAGGCGTGTGTGACATTTTTCACTTACAGGTGATGTGATTTGGACTAAAGTGGAACTGTACATGATGTGGAAAAGGAGAAGTGATGGGTATGCTTTCAGGAGTTATTTTGGCTGGTGGAGCTAGCCGTCGAATGAACGGAGAACTGAAGGCATTGCTGCCGTTTGATGGAAAACCTCTGATTGTCCGGCAGATCGATTGTATGAGGCAAATATGTGATGAGTTGATTGTTGTAACGAATGATCCCAAACCCTTCTTAAACAAGGTCGATCGTTCGGTTCGTATTATTACGGATTTTTTCATCGGACAAGGGCCTCTTGGAGGTATGCATGCGGCATTATCCCTAGCTAAACATACGTCCGTCTGGGTCGTCGGGTGCGATATGCCCTTCATCTCGAGCGCAGCTGCTCACTTATTGATGCAAAGAAAGCTGGATGGCTTCGAAGCCGTCGTCCCCTTGGTGGCTGCCGAGCTGCATCCCCTGCATGGTATTTATGATCGCGCCTGTGTGTCCCGCATCGCGCCTCTCTTACAGCAAGGGGAAACCTCGGTTTCAGCCCTGCTGCAACGCGTTTTTTGGAGCGAGCTAGGGGATCGCTTTTGGATTGAAAACGGTATTGACTTGCGATTTGTTTCCCATATGAAGACGTTGGAGGACTACGAGTCCATGCAGCACTGGGATAACCAATGGAAGTAAGAGCGCAGGTACGCATCCTTGGTATGTCCTAATCCCAATTAATATAATGCTCGTCGATTTATGATATGATAGATATATTCAAATCTTCGAACATTTAGGGGAGAACGTGATGTTTCAAGAAATACAACATTTTAAAGCCGACTTTTTCAAGGCATTAGCACACCCTTTACGTATAAGAATTCTTGAAGTATTAGCGGATGGCGATAAAAACGTGAATGAGATTCAAACGTTATTAGGCAGTGAAGGTTCTGCTGTTTCACAACAGTTATCCGTATTAAGAAGTAAAAACGTTGTCCGCGGAATGAAAGACGGAACTTCTGTCATATACTCGCTAACAGACCCATTAATTAAGGATCTGCTTGTTGTTGCAAAGCAAATTTTTGACAATCACCTTGTGAATGCCATTTCCATGTTAGAAAATATAAAAAATCAGTAACTCACTTCAAAAAGGGAGTGAATCGGGTTAGTATCCTCGGTTCGCCTCCTTTTTTTCGTTTATTTATTATGAAAAATGAAATTGACATCCATTAGTTATGGATATATGATTTTATATATATTCAAATAATCAAATATTTAAAATTGGTGGGATTGAATATGAATTTTTCTTTTAGAGGCAGATTTCAGGGCTATACGCGAAAAAAATTTCAAAAAGACTTAGTTTCAGGTCTGATTGTAGGTATTGTCGCCATTCCACTAGGGATGGCGTTTGCCATTGCATCAGGTGTTAAGCCTGAATATGGCTTATACACCACGATCGTGGCAGGTATACTCATCTCCTTGTTGGGTGGTTCCAAATTCCAAATTGGCGGCCCGACAGGCGCATTTATTCCCATTTTATTCGTTATCGTTATGCAGTATGGATATGAAAACTTGCTGATCGCCGGTTTTATGGCGGGCGTTATTTTGCTATTCATGGGGATATTTAAATTGGGAGGGGTCATCAAATTTATCCCGCGTCCTGTCACAATAGGTTTTACCGCAGGAATAGCCGTTACCATATTTACAGGCCAAATGGCCAATTTCCTTGGATTAAGTAACCTTCCCAAGCATCAAGGCTTTTGGTCCAATATGAAGGAATTAGGCATTCATCTTTCGACAATTCAGATGTACAGTGTCTTAACTGCTGTGATTTGCCTAGCGCTTATCCTTCTGACACCCAAGCTATTCCCCAAGATACCCGGCTCATTAGTGGGCATAGTGATATCTACTGTTGTGGCCGCACTCTTCTATCCTGGCGAGGTTGCAACCATCGGTTCTACCTACGGAACCATTTCCAATAGTTTACCTAGCCTGCAATTCCCTGCACTTTCCATGGATAACATCCAAACATTAATCAAACCTGCCTTGATTATTGCCATGCTAGGTGGCATCGAATCCTTACTTTCAGCCGTAGTTGCTGATGGAATGGCAGGAACCAGACATAATAGCAACCGTGAATTGATTGGTCAAGGAATCGCCAATATGATAACTCCCCTATTCGGAGGTATTCCAGCAACTGGAGCTATTGCCAGAACTGCGACGAATATAAAGTCTGGTGCAGAATCTCCACTTTCGGGGGTTATTCACGGGATTGTCGTCTTGTTGGTGCTGTTCGTATTTGCTCCCTACGCCTCCCAGATTCCCCTTGCAAGTATGGCGCCGATCTTAATGGTGGTTGCTTGGAATATGAGCGAAAGGAAAGAGTTCGTGCATGTGCTGCAAACGAAGACGGCAGAGTCCGTGGTGCTGCTGATTACCTTCCTGCTTACCGTCTTTACAGATCTGACAACCGCGGTTGAGGTTGGTATCGTGATGTCAGGCATTATTTTTGTGAAACATATGAGTGACCTTCTTATTGCTGCTAAAGTCTTGCCTGACCCTACCGATAAGAATGAACGAGTATCTTCTGATATGGTTAACGAGCTGCATAATTGCCCGCAAATTAGTATCTACACCGTGGAAGGGGCGTTGTTCTTCGGTGTTGCGAATATGTTTGAGAAATCCATCATGGACGAAATTCAATACAAGCCCAAAGTGCTTCTGTTAAAAATGGCCAATGTACCCTATCTCGATACAACAGGGGTAGCTAATCTTTCAAGTATCGTCAAACATTTTTATAAGCATGGCGGTACCGTACTCATTTCCGAAATCCAACCTCAGCCGCGTCTCATGCTTCGAAAAACCAAATTAGATGAACGCATTGGGCAGGAGCATATTTTTGACAAAACAGGCGAAGCTGTAAGCTTCGCAATAACCAAACTGGACCACTCGCAATGCCTAGGCTGCAAGCACTTTGCGTTCCGTGAATGCGATCAACTTTCCAATCCGGATGTTATCCATGATTAAACCCTCAAGGCCTAGGTGTAGCACAAATTGGCAGGTAGTGTGATTTAACGCACAGCGATAACCTTTGCACGATGCTACACTAGAGGCAGGATGTAAATGAACCTTGGGAGGGACTCTGTATGACGAATCAAACTAATGGCTACATGTCAGGGCTTGCTTCTTCAGACCCCGCGGAGCTTGCGTATGCGATAGATCGTTTAAAGGAAGAGCATGGCGAATTAAGAGAGAAGCTGAGGAACCTCGAAGCGTGTGCGAAGGAATTGATTCTTGTAGAGGATTCGGAAAAAGGGATACAGCAGATTCGGGCACTCCGTGTCATGACCGATCAATTCATGCAAGAGCTTCGGAAGCATTCAGAGTGGGAAGAGCAGGATTTATTTCCATTCCTTCTAACCTATTTCCATCGTCAATCGGAGCCTTCGATGATGCCTTCCTTCTGGGTATTGGAGAAAGATCATCAACTTGGTGTTTCGTTTATAAGGTCTTTTCAAGAGGCGGTCATTGATGTCACTCCGCTTGTTGTGAAGAAGCAATTAGCCGGTGCTGCAGCACATCTCGTTCAGGCATGTTTGATCTTAAATGACCACTTTACGATGGAAGAGCAGCTTGTTTTCCCTTTAACGGAGCGTGTGTTAACCGATTTGGAATACTTTTTTTCATAGATGATCGTCGAATAACTTTCTTGATATTGGAAAGTCTAATGTCGATGAAAGGAGGTACATCCATGGTTGAGAACACTAATGTTCAAGACAACTCCGAAGAAATAAGGAAAAGTATTGTTAACCGCGAAACCGAGCAAGATCAGAAAAGAAAAGATGAAAACCTTTTTAATAGCATTCCGAACGAAAAAGAATATATCGATGAACCATAATTCGATACTCATCAAAAAGCAAGCGGCCCTATCGCATACGATGCGAAAAGTGCCGCTTGCTTTTCCTACTATTTAGCCAGTTACTCAAACTTGACCTTTGGGGATACCATTTAAACTTGGTACATAATCAGCAGCCTTCTCACTCGTTAAGGTTTGTGCTTCCTCAAGGAAATTGGCGTGATTCTGTTGATTGTTTTTACTATCTGCTCGGTTATCTTCGCGATCATGTTTGGGATCGGCGTCATTTTTGGGCATTGATTTCACCTCCATCATCTCGTAGTTAGTATGAGAAGGTGACTTGTATTTTATCCCAGTTGAATGAAACTAGTTGATTATATTGCTCCTTAAATGAGTACACTATGTTTGCTTTTAATTTCCTCAGATGGGAGGGCTAATGTCATGACAACACACGATCAACAACAAGAAAATCACGCTAAGGACCAAAGAGATAACAAACCGAATCATGGTAAAAGCAGAAAAAAGAAGAAATAGGTTAACAAGAGCACACAAAAAGCCCGGGGAACGTAGTTCCTTAGGGCTTGAAACTAAGATAGAATCGGGAGGCAACAATGAGAACGATCCTAACTTGTTGTATTTGTTTTTTATTATTTCAGTCTGTTGGATACGCTGCTCACCCAAAAGACCGGTCTTATTATGAAAAGCGCGGAGAAGTCGTCTGGGAAGTATCAACCGATGAGAAAGTAATCGCCTTAACATTCGATGATGGTCCTCATCCGAGTCAAACACCGCAGATCCTGGACTTACTCAAGCAGTATCATGCAAAAGCCACTTTTTTTGTGGTTGGGAAAAAAGTAAAGCTCTATCCTGACGTGCYCAAACGAGAAGTAGACGAAGGACATGAGATAGCCAATCATACATATAGCCATGCTTTTCTTTCTAAACGGACAAATATGAAAAATGAAATGAATAAAGCAGAGGAAACCATTTTCTCCGCCGCTGGGATTCGATGTCAGTTATTTCGTCCGCCCGGGGGCTTTTATAACGAGAATTTAGTCAGTATTGCCAAGCAAGAAGGATATAAAATGATCATGTGGTCATGGCATTTGGATACGAGGGATTGGAATAAGCCAGGGGTCAATAAAATTGTAAATAAAGTTTTAAACAATGCGAGCAGCGGGGATATCGTACTGTTCCATGATTACGTGGAAGGACGTAATCAGGCCATCGAGGCTTTAAAAATGATCTTACCGGAATTGGAAAAGAGGGGGTATCGGTTTGTTACCGTCTCTGAGTTATTAACCTTTCGGAAGGCAGTCCCTGCTAAGAATCCGTGAACGATCAAGAGGCATGCTGCTGATGCGGCATGCCTCTTGATTGATATCATAGTTGCGCTAATTCTTTTCTTCTATTGTAACGAAACCGAGATTAATATTTGTGATTCTTCTCACAGAGAAAGCTGAAAAAAAGGTTTACAATGTGATTAAAGCAATAAAAAGGAGGAATCAGGTATGGTGAACGAAACAGCGATGCAATTAATTGAGGCTAATGTTCCTAAGCTCCAACAGATTTTTGACCGATTAAAGGAAGAACATAGCGCATTGAGAAAAGAACTTGACCATGTTCAGGAAATGGCTAATCATATGGTGTGCATGCAGGGCTCGGAAGAGTCGGAGCGTATTCTTCAAGACATACGAACAGAAATGGCAATGTTCCTGCAGCAACTTGGGGATCATGAGCACTGGGAGGAAGCGGAGGTTCTGCCCGTCTTGGGCGCGTATGCGAATCAGAATATAGAGCCTACCTTCTTGACCTCAACCTGGGTTCTGGAAGAGGGCCATAAAGAAGCTGAACGATTTGTACTCTCATTTCTCACCTATGCAGAGCAATGTAAAGCTCTGGACAGTGCAAAGCTGAAAAAGGTGATCTCGCTGCTTTGTGTGGCCTGTGCGGTATCCACAGAGCATCTGCTGTCTGAAGAGGAGATGGTGTTCCCAGTTGCAGATCAAATGCTCAGTGATTTTAAAAAAGTGGCCTTGTAGAGGTAGAAATAGCGGCTTTCCCTTGGATTTCAAAAATCCGAAGGAAAGCCGTTTTGTTTTTTGTCGAAATTATGGCAATAAAAAATTTCCAGGGAATGGGTACATAGTGATTTTTCTCACAGTGTTGGAGGGCTGGCTCATGCTTTAATACAACTATAAGAATCACAAGTGAAGGGGCAATGATAGTCATGGATCGAGCGTTTGCTTCCAAATTCGCAAAATGTGTCTTTCTCGTCGTTAGCGGTTTATTTGTTCTTATGGGAATCGGTTCGAGGATGTTTACACATATTGATTTAGCTTTATATGGCTATATGGTAGGTACGGTAGTTTTCATTTGCGGGTTCTTCTATCGCTTTATTGCCTGGGGTGAGCGTCCGCCTACGAAGATTATTTTGAAAAAAGGGTTAAAGCTGCTATTTCGAAAGAGTACGCCAAAGACAACAACCGAACATCTACTTACGTACCGTTTTATCTGGAACCGTGGATGGTATCGTTGGACACAGCACGTTCTCCTTGGTTGGGGCTGCATTTTATCCGCCTTCGTTACGTTCCCGCTCGTGTTCGGTTGGATGTACTTTACGATGGCCGAGAACGGATTCTATACGGTAGTTGGCTTCGGGATCGATCTGATGAAGATTAAAGCAGACGGCCTTCTCGGATTCCTGTTCTACAATGCGCTGAATATAACAGCCTTCATGGTCATCGGCGGTGTGTGCATGGCCTTATATCGCAGGCTTAAGAATATGCAGGCCCGTGCCGAACAAACCTTTGTCTATGATTTTCTTCCGTTATATATGCTGCTATTCGTAAGCTTGACTGGATTACTGCTCACGTTCTGTAATATAGTCCTTCACGGTTATGGACATCCGGTTGTTACCTTAGTCCACCAATGGTCCGTTATCGTGACGCTGATTTATATCCCTTTCGGTAAACTTGCTCACATTCCATTTCGTCCAATGAGCGTGCTGGCTCGGAATTATAGAGAACATTACGCAGAGCAAGCGACCAAGAGCTGTAAGGTTTGCGGAACAGGCTTCGTGTCTGTCGAGCAGTCCAATGATGTCATTGCTGTGCTGAAAACGAACGAAATTGAATTCAAGACAGAGGAAGGCTTCCACCTCGCAGAGCTTTGCCTGCCATGCCGTCGGAAATACAGAATGTCCCGATTTACAGGGATACCAACTCACCAGATTCGTGTGAAGGAGGCCAACCAGAATGCCAAAGGATAAATTCTTTAAAGTTATCGCCAACAAAACACACCCGAATGAAAAACTGGTGAAAACCCATTGTTCTTACTGCGGCATGCAATGCGGGATGAATTTGCGGGTGGATACTTCTTCCAATACGATTATCGGCGTCGAGCCTCGCTATGATTGGCCTGTTACGCTAGGGAAGATGTGCCCCAAAGGGGTAACAGCCTATCAGCAAACCAATCACAATGATCGTCTGCTGCGCCCCTTAATCCGTGATGATGCATCGCTCAAAGGAACGAAGGAAGGCTTCCGCGAAGCCAGCTGGGAAGAGGCTTACGCCTTGATCGTGAAACGATTCCAAGAGCTGCAGGGGGATTTCGGTAAAGATTCGCTTTCTGTATTCAGCGGTGTGTCGATGACGAATGAGAAATGCTATCTGACAGGGAAATTCGCCAGAGTCGCCCTGCAAACACGTTATAT
Organism: Paenibacillus sp. P4_A9; assembly: GCF_056402415.1. Lineage (NCBI taxonomy): Bacteria > Bacillati > Bacillota > Bacilli > Caryophanales > Paenibacillaceae > Paenibacillus > Paenibacillus sp. P4_A9. Next base: position 56,264 of record NZ_JBFUHL010000008.1, on the reverse strand, counting down.
TGATTACAATGGACGATTCTGTATGTCAAGCGCCGCCGCGGGTTTCCTTCGCAGCTTTGGCGTAGATCGGGGCTCTACGTTACCTTGGACCGATCTGCATGAGACGGATTGCTTATTCATAGCCGGCAGCAATACAGCCGAGTGCCACCCAACTTCGATGTTCCGTATCTGGGAAGTACAGAATCGCGGAGGCTATTTGATCGTAGCCGATCCCCGGGAAACGCCTATCGCTAGGCGGGCGGATATCCATCTGGATCTACGTCCTGGAACGGACTTGGCGCTTGCCAATTGCATGATTAACCTTCTCATTCAAAATGGACACATCGATGCCGAATTTATAGCGAATCACACCAACGGCTTCGAAGAAATGAAAGAGGTAGTGAAGGAATTCACACCTGAGTACACGAGTGAAATAACTGGCGTTGCTCCTGAGAAATTGATCCGAGCCGCTGAAATTTACGGCAAAGCACCGAATGCCATCGTGATGTTCGCTCGCGGTATTGAACAACAAATTAAAGGGTCTGATAACGTATCAGCCTACACGAATATGTGCTTGGTGACGGGGAAGATCGGCCGTCCCAAGTCGGGCGTAGCCACCTTTACCGGACAAGGCAATGGTCAAGGCGGAAGAGAGCACGGACAGAAAGCTGATGCGCTTCCAGGCTACCGCAAAATTACGAATCCGAAGCATGTCGAAGAAGTGTGCAAGGTGTGGGGAATCAAGCCGGAAGAGATGCCGCAGCCAGGTGTCTCGGCATATGAAATGTTTGAGCTTATGCAAGATAAAACAATTCGCGGTTTATATTTACTTTGCTCCAATCCAGCTGTATCCGCACCTAATCTTAACTTCGTCCGCGCCGCCCTCAAGGGTCTTGATTTCATGGTCTGTGCCGACATTTATTTGTCAGAATCGGCCGAATTCGCCGATGTCGTCCTGCCATCGGTCACTTGGGCAGAAGATGAAGGCACGGTGACGAATCTGGAAGGGCGCATCATCAAGATTAATAAAGCGCAAGAGCCGATTGGCGAATCGAAGCCGGATTGGCTGATCGAAGTAGAGCTTGCGGAGCGACTTGGCAGAGGTCAGTATTTCGGGCATCTAAAGACAGCTAGAGATGTCGCGGACGAATTCCGTCTAGCCTCCAAAGGCGGCTATGCGGACTACTACGGAGCTACGTGGGAAAAGATTGATAAGCAGGACGGCGTGTTCTGGCCTTGCCGTGATGAAGCTGACCCAGGTACACCGCATATGTTCCTGGATCACAAGTTCTACCATGCGGACGGAAGAGCGAAGTTATGCGCGCTGCCCTATAGACCGCCTGCTGAAGAACCGTGCGAACAATATCCGCTTCGTCTTACGACAGGCCGGGTTGTCTATCATTACTTATCGGGGAATCAAACGAGAAGAATTCCTTTCCTGCGAGACATGTGTCCGGAGCCTTACGTTGAAATCCATCCGGAAACAGCGGAGCGCTACAACATCGCACATGACGAAGTCATCCGATTGTTTACACGTCGCGGGGAAGCCATGTATAAAGTGAAAATCATCGAAGCGATTCGTAAGGATACGGTATTCGTTCCTTATCATTTCGGGCATGAGCAGTCGATTAATCTGCTTACTATAGCGGCACTTGACCCGATGTCACGCATGCCGGAGTTTAAGGTTTGCGCAGCGCAGGTCGCCAAGCAGCCAGAGGGGATGAGTATCCGATGAAGCATCATTTATATATTGAAATGGATAATTGCATCGGCTGCCGAAGCTGTTTGGCTGCATGTACACAATGCGGGGGTCACGATGAACGAAATCGCAATTATGTGTACGACGTTAATCCATTGGTTTCCCGCCAAACGATTCCCTTGATGTGTCTGCACTGTGTGAATCCAGCTTGCGCCAGAAGCTGTCCAGCTCAGGCCATCCAGATCACAGAAGAAGGTGCAGTGCTTTCGGCATTGGTTGAAAAATGTATTGGCTGTCAGAATTGTACCATTGCCTGTCCATACGGCATCCCTAAATTTGATGAAGAGCAGAATCTGATGTACAAGTGTGATCTTTGCTACGATCGGACCAAAGAAGGCATCCCTCCGATGTGTGCATCGGTTTGTCCTACGAATACGTTACAATGGTTGACTGAGAATGAGTTAGCTGAGAAGAAAGCCCAGCATAAGCTGGGGAAATGGACGGCAAGTCATGAGCCATGGGATCCATTAGAAGGAGAGACGAATGTGAAGATCTCTCTCCCAGGTATTCTGCAGGGCAAACAAAAGTTGTTCTAATCTGCTTGTGATGGGGTGGGGCTTTATGAAGCAGGACAATAACCATAGTCCTTTTAAGGAAGATAACTATACGCACAATATAAGAAAAAATGATGAGAGAAAATTGGATCGGCGAGGCTTCATGAAGACGCTGGTCGGTGCAGCAGGCGTGTTTGCTGTATCCACGCTGCCGTGGGGAGCACTCGCGGCCAAGGAACTGACGGGACTATCGAAAAAGTCCTATCCACAGCTCAAAATTACAGACATCAGCTCGCTGAAGGTCGGAGATGCCGTAGAGTTCGCTTATCCAGGCGAGCACGATTCTGCGCTTCTGATTCGCCTTGGAGAGAACGAGTACAAAGCTTATCAAAATGCGTGTACGCACCTCAAATGTCCCGTATTTTGGAGTAAAGAGAAGGATGAAATGATCTGTCCTTGCCACCATGGCATATTCGATGCCAGAACCGGGTCACCAACAGCTGGACCACCGAAGCGACCACTGCCAGAAGTTCTTCTGAGGCAGGAGCAAGGTGCGATTTATGCGACAGGAGTGAAGCGATATGAAGCGTAGCTATGTCGGCATTATTTTATTATGTATCATCTTGTTTCTCTGTATCGTGTTTACTCAAAAGGCCGTGAATGCGTACTACTTCGACCATTATCGTTCGGTTGTTATCTATGCCGTGTTGAATATATTGTTATTCCCTACTGCCATTATGATCTATCGTCGGGAGCGTGATGTCGAATGACTATCAAAAAAATACAACTGCCGCTTCAAACCATCAGTCTCGTTCTAGGTTTCAGTGTATGGGTTATCCTCTCTTCGTTAATGCCGTTTATTAAAGAGACGATCAAGCTAACTCCTTCACAGCTAACGATGGTAACGGCTATTCCGATCCTATTCGGCTCCATCATGCGGGTGCCTGTGGGGTTCTGGACGAATCGTTACGGGGCAAGAAAGCTGTTTGCTATATCTTTCATTTTACTGCTTGCGCCTGTGTATTGGGTCAGCCAAGCAAATTCCTTCGGAGATTTGATCATTGGCGGATTCTTCTTGGGTATTGGCGGAGCTGTATTCTCAGTGGGAGTGACCTCCTTGCCTAAATATTATCCTAAAGAACGTCATGGCTTCGTGAACGGTATCTATGGGATCGGGAATCTCGGAACAGCACTTTCCACCTTTGGCGCACCTGTCATAGCAAATCAAATCGGTTGGTCCAAAACGGTCATGCTCTACAGCATTTTACTAATCGTTATGGCAGGATTGAACTTCATTGCCGGGGATCGCAAAGAGCCTTCTGTACGGACCTCCCTGATTGAGCAAATAAAAGGCGTTGCCGGAAATTCCAAGCTATGGTTATTGTGCTTGTTCTACTTTCTTACTTTCGGTTCTTTTGTGGCATTTACGGTGTATTTACCGAATTTCATGGTCAGCAGCTTTCATCTATCGAAAGTAGATGCCGGTATGCGCACGGGCGGATTTATTATCCTGGCTACAGCGATGAGGCCGATCGGGGGCTACCTTGGGGATAAGTTTAACCCTTTCAAAATTCTCATGGTTGTGTTTGCTGGGTTAACGGTTTCTGGTATTTTACTATCCTTTGCTCCGTCGATGACGTGGTACACGGTCGGTTGTTTAACGATTGCCGCTTGTGCTGGAACGGGTAATGGTACCATTTTCAAATTAGTTCCGATGTATTTCATCAAGCAAGCAGGGATTGCGAATGGGATCATTTCCGCTATGGGTGGTTTGGGTGGATTTTTCCCGCCGCTGCTGCTTACCTTCCTCTTCAAGCTGACAGGTCATTACGCGATAGGATTCATGGCCTTATCTCAGGTGGCCTTGGCCAGCTTAATTCTTATCTTTTGGATGTTTTATAATGAGAAATTAGGGTTATCCGCTCGAATTATTGAAAATACAGTTGAAGGTATCATGGTGACGGATACGACTGGGAAGATTCATTCGGTGAATGCGGCCTTTACGGGGCTGACTGGTTATGAGGCCAAAGAAGTCATGGGGCTGACGCCTAGCATTTTGAAATCAGGTAAACAGGATCGCGCTTTCTACGATACAATGTGGGAACAAATTCGTGGTCACGGTTTCTGGCAGGGTGAGATATGGAATCGTAAAAAGAATGGCGATGTGTATTTAGAATGGCTAACAATTAGCGCAGTTAAGAATGATGCCGGAGATATTGTCTATTATTCGGGGATGTTTAGCGATATCACTAAATTAAAAAGTGCGAAGTAGGAGGGATGATGTGATATGCCGAGTGAATTTGCTTTGGATCTATGCTTTATTCGTGAACATGCGCAGTCTCCCTTCCACACGATCATCGAGCAGCAATTGAATGAGCTTTTTGCAGGAAAAGGTACTTGGTATGTGGATCTGCGCGAGCAAGAGGGGCTTGATATTGCTGTTGCCGAAGTCAAGGGATTGGCGATTTGGGAAAGCGAAGAGGAAGTTCTGAGTTATATAGAAGCGTACGCGGCGAGCGCTTTGCCTGAAGAACACAACTGCTGGAATCATCTCCAAGGGTATCAGGTGAAGGTATCGCCCAAAGCAGATGCGGGCTGCTGCGCTTTAAAAAGGGAGGCACATGTATGAAATGGGAAGAAACATTATCACAGTGGCTTGGCACTCAGATTGAAGTCCATATCGAGGATCAGGCAGGACTCGACCCTGTAGCCCCGCCCAAGAAAATGAAGCTTGAGAAGATACGCATTTCCGAAGAGCAGGATTACATGCAATTGTATATGAGTGAACATCAGTTTCTGGCGATCCCCCTAAGGGGAGTGGAGCATATGAGTTTAGAGAGTACAGCGCAGGGTACGGTTCTCCGATCATCTGACATTGCGGCGCAATTGGTGTACAAAGTCCATTTCGGTTCATAGAACGCCGACTGTACTTACATGCGGCATATTTCTACGGGGCAGTTCTCGCAGTGGCAGATATCGCGGAGGTACGTCACATTTTTAATAATAATTTGCCCATGATCAAACTCAACAGCGTCTTCCTTCTTCATATCGCTTAACATGCGGTTGACGCTTTCCCTTGTTGCCCCTATCATATCGGCCATTTCGGAATTGTTAATCTTGTAGTTAATGTGGATATGTTCACCGTTGGGTACGCCATATGAATTACTTAATCTGATTAATAATGAACAGAGCGCCCCTGGCTTACCATACATCATTAAATCGCGAAATTTGGTTTCTGTCATGCGGTGCATAAGCCCCATCCATTTCATAAATTCAATGGCGAGGTCCCCGTGCTGCCATAGCAGGACCTCGAGGTCTTTACGCTGAATCACACCAATTTCACAATCCTCTGTCACTTCGGCGCTGAAGCTCTGCAAAGAGTTCTGAAAGGGGTCCATTTGACCGAATAAATCACCTGTCTGATGCAGATACAGAATGAAGCTTTTACCCGATTCAGATAATTTGGTGATCCGTACACCGCCATGGATGACGTAATACAATCGATCGGCGAGATCGCCTTCCCTGAACAAGAAATCCCCTTTTGCAGCTTGCTTCCGATACATGATGCTTTGCAGTCTTTCGAAATTATCTTCTGAAAAGAAATTCATAATACCTATTGGTGCTTTCGTTCCTGTTCGATGGCAAGCTTTCATTTCTTCTTTCACTTTATGGTTTATGGCCATGGGGACCAGCTCCTCAACGGTTCTTTATTATCTTCATCATAACGTCTTTGGTTGATTTTGGTTATCGGGGGTTCTGCTGATCTTTGAAGGAAAAACTCCCCATCTTCTGTGAGAAAAATCACAGTACGATTCCTTACTCCTCTGATGATTTACTAAGGTAAAAGAGCGGTGAAATCGCATAATTTCCTGATAGGTAAATCAGGGTTTTCCCTGACTTACAAGAAGCTTAGAAACATCTACAATGATAAGTAAGATGATTATGCACTGCTGCGTCGAAACGGAGGTGGCCGAAATGGCGATAGACGATGCAACCATGTTAGAAAAACTAGAACAATTGCGAAGCTTGACGTCATGCGATTTCATGGCATTGGCACCTCTTCACGAGCATGCCGGGCGTAACCGTTGGAAATATGTCATAGGCAATAGTAATGATCGTTATCAACAAATGGTGATCAAAAAAGGTCAGGGATTAGCTGGCTCTGTTCTTCGTTTAGGCAGATGGGTTAAGCTCGATGACACCCATCCTAAGCGTCATCAAGAAAGACTCAATTGTCCGCTCATGCTTGCCGAGCAATTGCAGACGGCCGCTGTATTTCCGCTCGTGCCTAACGCTAGCTCACTGATCAAGGGGTTGCTTTTCATCGGTAAACGCGAACAAACCAGATTTGAACACGACGAATTGCTAGCGGTCCAATATAACATCGACACATTGGCGTCGTATCTCTTCACCGCTAAATGAGTTCCTTTACTGGGATTCATTTATTTTGTGGTATCATGAGAATAGGATAGAGTAAGGCTGCATTAGTGGTGAAAAGGGGATGGGAATGCTGAAGATTCTAGTAGTGGATGATCACGCCGTAGTGCGATCGGGGTTAATGATGCTGCTCCATGGCAAGCATAATATGGAGGTCATCGGGGAAGCTGCTGACGGCGAAGAGGGGATACAAGCGGCCCAATTACTGAAGCCGGACGTGGTCTTGATGGACCTGAACATGCCTGCTGGCATGGATGGCCTTACTGCGACGACGGAACTGCGGCGTTTAATGCCTGACTTAGCCATTCTAATATTAACGATGCATGACGATGATGAATACTTATTTAGAGCCATTCACGTTGGCGCTTCTGGATACATTTTAAAAAGTGCACCGCACGAGGAGTTATTGACGGCGATCCGCTCCGTTGCAGCGGGGAATGCCTATCTATATCCAACGGCCACGAAGCGGCTCATGAATGAATATATAGAACGGTTGAAGCAAGGCGAAAATGTCGACACTTTCGAATCCCTTTCGGAGCGTGAACGGGAAGTTCTGGGCTTAATCGCCAAAGGATTCTCCAATAAAGAAATCGCGGAACAATTGATTATCAGCGTCAAAACCGTGGAGTCACATAAAAGCAACGTCATGGAGAAACTAGGTCTGAAGACAAGGCCGGAATTAGTGAAATATGCGGTGAAGAAAGGACTGTTGAACTTTGAGTAAGGATTTGAACCGGGAATATCCGGAAGTCATCGGCGAAAATGTAGCGGAATTATTAAGTCGTCTTGATGAGCATATCTCTGACTCGATGTTTCAACAGGATTTGAGACAGTCGCTTAAACAATTATCCAATGTTAAATTTGCCCTTGATGAATCATCGATTGTAGCGGTTACGGACCATAAAGGGAAAATTCAGTATGTGAATGATAAATTTTGTGAAATTTCCAAGTACCCTCGAAATGAACTTCTCGGTCTAGACCATAGGATTATTAATTCCGGTTATCATGGGAAAGACTTTATGTCCGACTTATGGCGAACGATTTCCTCAGGGCAAGTGTGGCGTGGCGAGATTAAAAATAAAGCCAAAGACGGCAGCTTCTACTGGGTAGACACAACCATCGTGCCATTCGTGGATGAGCAGGGACAAACTCATCAGTATCTGGCGATTCGAAATGAAGTAACGGAGCTAAAGCGGGTGGAGGAAGAACTCCAGCTGATGATGTCGCAGGTGATGCAAATTCAAGAGGAAGAACGTAGAAAGTTTTCCCGCGAGCTGCATGATGGGATCGGGCAAAGCTTATTTTCTTTATTGATCCAGATGGATCGATTGATTGGGGAAGGGGAGACGGATCAGTCGGAACTGACGCGACTTCGGCACAATGTAACCGGAATTATCGAAGAAGTGCGAAGTCTCGCTTGGCAAATCCGTCCTTCCGTTTTGGATGATCTAGGCGTCATACCTGCTATTCGTACGTATATTGAGAATTTTACGGATCACCACGGCATACGAGTAGAGCTGAATAGCCAGTTGCGCAGACGGCTTGGAGCACTTGAAGAAACAACCATATACCGTGTGATACAAGAAGCTCTTACGAATATTGCTAAGTATGCGGGTGTATCCGAGGCAAGTGTTATCGTTAAAGAGGTGGACGGGTTTGTCGAAGTCCGAATAGCGGATAGAGGAAAAGGCTTTGCCAGAAACAGCAGTGCTAAAGGAGTAGGTCTTTTTAGCATGGAAGAAAGAGCGAAGAGTATTGGCGGAAAAGTTACGATTGACTCCGTCGTGGGAGAAGGGACCGCGGTGACGTTGATGGTTCCTGTGAAATAATCGTATATTGGTTCAGTGAAATAAAAGGATGTGTCCCCTTGTATGTAAGGGGGGCATGTCCTTTTTGAATTTCCATCTCAGGGGAAACATTCACATCTGGCGCTTCGAGTATAAATGTTGTTTAATCGTTATAATATTATCATCTTATTCCTTGTGGATATCGTCAGACTAGCATTATAATAAATGAAAATTACAACTTAGGGTGGGTAATCTTGTGAAAATGAAATCATTTCAAAAGAAGAAGTTTTTTAACGGCATTTACTTATGGATTACTGCAGCCATATGTTTTCTTGTAATCGGTTTCTCGGCAACTATTTATTATAATGTTAAAAAAAATGTTGTTGAAAATAACTACGAATTGAATAAGCAAACGCTTTATCAAATGAAATACAATATTACCTATATGAATGAGACTGTCAGACATTTGATTTCCTCGATTTATTTTAGTGCAGATGCGGATTATTTGTTGCATGTGAAAGAGGCAGACAGCAATATTTTTGATTTGAATCTTACCTTAAATAAAATGACTTCATCCGTTATTAACAACAATCCACTTATTCATTCCATCTATATATACAACAATCAGGCTAAAACTTTTTTATCGACCTACAAAAGCATTTTTTACCAAGATGAAGAACTGAAGGAAACAATCAATTCCTATAAGCAGTTTCCTATTTTGCAACCTATTTCGAGGAAAATGCAAATGTATGATAAAACAGATGAGGTATTTACTTATGCCATGTATAAGACTCCCAGCGTGAACGGGGTATATGACGGGGCTGTGTTTGTAAATGTAAATGCGGATTTGGTTATTAACAATATCAAAACCATTAATGCCACGGATACGAAAGGGGACTTATTTTTACTAAGCGACAAACGACAGATTATGAACAGTGGTTTGAGTACAAATCGTATGCAGGRGCCTGTGAAACAACTATTTGCGACCAAAATCGATGAAAATATTAAACAGGGCCAACAATATGGGTATATGATTGACAAGATTCTTGGAGAAAATTATTTTATCACCTATATGTACATTGAAGGCGCGGATTGGGTTTTGATAAAAACGCAACCACTCACAGACGTATTAAGATATATGGATAAGATCCAATTAAGTATTCTGATTATGACTATCATTTTCCTAGCACTAAGTATACTTATATCGTTTGCGTTATCGAGACGGATCTATAAGCCAATTGGCAATTTAGTGCAGAGGATGAGTGCTGGAAGATTTGGTTCAAATGAACATGATTCTACCATTCATCATGATGAGATTGGCTTCCTAAACCAAACGTATACAAATATCGTTGAACTCGTTCAAACAGCCCAAAGCAAAGAAAATGAGAATGTCAATCATTTGAAAAATTATTATCTAAGAAATCTGTTAATAGACAGCGTGGCTATGCAAGAAAACGAGTTACTTAGTTTAAATGAACTTAGTCAGCTACTGTTAAGTACAGATGGAATGTTTATCGTTTGTGTTATGAAAATTGATAATTATCAATTTTTTAAAGAAAATAGTACGGCTAAAGATGTCGAGCTTTATAAATACTCCATTGCCAATATAGCGTCCGAAACCGTATCGAAAACATTTATCAATGAATCATTGGATATGAAACGGGATCATTTCGCGATAATCATTCAATCAGAAATTCAAGATAATGAAGGAATTTACCAGAAGCTCTATGATTGCTTGTCAGAATTACAGAATAATATCTCTACATATTTAGGTTTGTCGTTAACTGTATCTATAGGTATTGCTGTGGACAAAGTTAATCATTTATCACAAAGCTATAATGTTGCTCTGAATAATGCCAACTATCGGTATGTATTCGGTAAAAGTGCAATTATCACATTGGATATGATCGAAGAACAAAATCGAGTTAAGGAACTTCATTACTCAGTTAATCTGGAAAAAAAGCTAGTTGACGAAATGAAGTCTCTAAACGTAAATGCAGCCGAGGATACGATATTTGCTATTCTAAAAGAAATATCCCAACAAGCTGGCAGTCACATTCCTTTCTCGATTATGCAATTAATAAGAACAATCATGGCGACCGTATTTGAAATTAACGACACCAACAGCAACAGCAACCAACCTGTCATCGATTTTAATGAGATTTACGGCAGCGTCATGACGCTAGAAACCATAGATGAAATATTCGATGAATTGAAGGACTTGCTACGTCGGTTTTTAAGCACCGAGAAATATCAAAGTCACCAGAAACATATGGCTATTGTAGAAGCCATCAAGGATACGATTGAAAAGAATTATTCTGCTCCTGATCTTTCGCTTCAAAAATTAGGTGCGATTTACAAAATGTCACCAGCCTATGTAGGGCAAATATTTAAGGGCCAAATGGGCATGTCGGTAGCATCCTATATTAACGATGTACGAATCCAATGCGCTAAAGAATTGTTAGAGACATCCCAATTGACGGTGTCACAGGTCATGGAGAAGGTCGGGATTCCAAATGAAACGAGTTTCTATCGACTTTTCAAAAAGAAATATGGAAGTACCCCAAAAGAATATGTACTGATGAAGGCGATAAAAGAGAATTAGTTAATGGGAAAATACGGATAATCGGGTGCGTAATGCATCGGTTATCCGTATTTTTTTGCAATTTGTTAGGAAATCGTAAAATTGATAGCCCCTTGATTCGCTAAATTGCAGGGAAATCTACACTTTTGCCAGTTTATTCGTGGAGAGCGATCAGGATATAGTAATGGCATCAGCAATGAAGGAACCATCACACAAAATAGAAGGTAGGAGGATAAAATGAAGGCATTGCGTACATTCCGCAAAAACTACGAATTGTTACTATTGACGTTACCCGGCATGATATTTTTATTCATTTTCTGTTACATCCCTTTATATGGTCTGGTGCTTCCATTTAAAGATTACAATTTCGATTTAGGCTTCTGGAAGAGCCCATGGGTAGGATTCAAAAACTTCCATTTTCTTTTTTCAAGCGAAGATGCACTGCGGATTACACGAAATACGGTACTTCTCAATGCACTATTCATTGTTGTGTTACTCGTGTTCTCTGTCTTGTTTGCCTTGATGTTGTATGAAGTGTCACGTAAGTTTGTGAAGTTGTATCAGACGATCATGTTTTTTCCTTTCTTTTTATCATGGGTGGTCGTTAGTTATGTGTTTCTTGCTTTTCTGGATATGAATCATGGATTTATCAATGGGATGCTCCAAAAAATGCATATTGATCCGGTCTTATGGTATAACGAACCTTCCTATTGGCCGTCATTGCTTGTAAGTGCTAATACATGGAAGAACTTAGGTTATTTCACGATTATTTATTACACGGGTTTATTAGGAATCGATAGCGAACTATTCGATGCAGCTGACATTGATGGAGCAAGCAAGCTACAAAAGATCAAGCATATATCCATTCCGATGTTAAAGCCGCTGATTACGATGCTGTTGTTACTCCAAATCGGAAAAATATTTTATGGAAACTTTGATCTTTTCTACAACTTGACTCGTGATTCATCCTTGCTGTATTCAACAACTGACGTTATTGATACTTACGTCTATCGCTCCTTAAAAGGTGTTGGTGATTTTGGGATGTCTTCTGCAGCGAGCGCTTACCAGTCTTTCGTCGGGTTTATCCTTGTTATTGTTGCTAACTGGGTTGTTAAAAAATATGACAGAGAAAATGCATTATTTTAAAGGGGGGAGAACGGGTGCGGTTTAGTCTCTTCAATACGATGATTCACATTGTGATGGCGGTTGTATGCATTGTATGTATAGCTCCGATCATCCTTGTATTTTCAATATCGATATCGAATGATATGGATATTCTAAAAAACGGATATACGTTTATTCCACAGCATATTGATTTGGCAGCATATCGCTTTATATTGCAGAACCCAGGTCAACTATTCACATCATATCTGGTTACAATATTCGTTTCGATTATGGGTACGGTAGTTGGACTGTTAATTACTTCAATGTTGGCTTTCGCCATGTCGAGGAAAGACTATGCATATGCGAATAAAACATCATTTTATGTATTTTTCACAATGCTGATTAGCGGCGGGTTGATTCCGTGGTACATCTTAGTGGTCAATCAATTGCACATGAAGGATACCATATTCGCCTTAATTGTTCCGTATTTGGTAAGTGCATGGTTTGTCATGCTTATGAAAGGGTTCTTCACGAACATCTCATCTGCAATTATTGAATCTGCGAAAATAGATGGATCAAGCGAATTGGGAATATTTCTGAGAATTGTTCTACCGATATCCAAGCCGGGTCTTGCTACAGTGGGATTGTTCTACCTGCTACAGTACTGGAATGATTACTACTTAAGCTTGATGTTTATTCAGAACAATACGGAAATCATTTCTTTACAGTATATGCTGTTTAAAATTCAGTCTAACATGGATTTTCTGAAGAGTGCTTTTGTTCCACCGTGGATGATTAACAAAGTGTCATTGCCAGAGTTGTCGGTAAGAATGGCACTTGCTGTATTAGCTGCAGGTCCGATGCTATTTGTTTTCCCGTTCTTCCAGAAGTACTTTGAGAAAGGTATAACTGTTGGTTCGATAAAAGGATAATAATGTAACTTGTTTGTTTCTGCGAAAGCAGTTTCAATATAAATATAACTATTGGAGGGTTAAAGAATGGTAAAAAAGAGACTTACACTCAGTATCACCCTGATTTCTGCAGTATCATTGCTTCTCAGCGCATGTGGATCCAATTCAAAGGCTCCCACAGAAACGGCAAGTGCATCACCATCGGCGTCATCAGTAATTGCGGCGTCCCCTTCACCAGCTGCACTAAAACCAGTTGAGTTGACGTGGTACACCGTCGGAACTGCGCAAAAAGATCAGCCTGCAGTAATGGAAGAAGTAAACAAAATATTGAAAGAAAAAATTAATGCAACATTGAAACTGAATGTGATCGATTGGGGAGCTTATGATGAAAAAATGAAAGTCATCACCGCTACCAATGAAAATTACGATTTGGCATTTACATCTTCGTGGGCAAACAACTACGCAGCTAATGTTTTGGCAGGTGCCTATGTGCCAATGGATGATTTATTAGCGAAATACGGCCAAAATATTTTGAAGCAAGTTCCGGCCAAATATTGGGATGCAACGAAGGTAAATGGCAAAGTATATGGTTCTCTGAACTATCAAATGTATTTCATCGCTCGTGGATTAGCTTTTAACAAAGGACTTGTAGATAAATACAAATTTGATGTAGCGAGCGTCAAAAAACCAAGCGATATAACACCATTTTTAGAGAAAGTGAAAAGCGGCGAACCAGGGATGTATGGTTATATTCCTGCATTGGGCGGTTTCCCAGAATTGTTCAATATGGAAACTGGCTTTACGACCGATGCTGTGCAAGGAAATAGCCTATTTCCGTTATTGATCAATGTGAAAGACAAGGACATGAAAGTGTATGACGGAGTGGAAAGCAAAGAGTTCATGGATTTGATGAAAGTATATAGGGACTGGTATCAGAAGGGTTATATTCGTAAAGATGCAGTTTCTATAAAAGACGGTAGTGCAGAAGTGAAATCCGGTAAATATGCTGTATGGACTCACGGTGCTGGCCCTGGTGCGAGCATTGGAGCAACAAATGAACAAGGTTATCCTGTTGAGGTCGTCCCAAATGTTCCAGCATATGTGAATACCGGCGGAGTCATTGCAACGATGACGGCCATTTCTAAAACAAGTAAAAACCCAGATAGAGCTATGATGTTGCTTGATTTGCTTTATAGCGACAACCAATTGTACCGTTTGTTGTCCAATGGGATCGAAGGCAAGCACTATACGAAAGTCAATGACAATACAATGGATGCTATTAAAGACAGCGCTTATGCTCCAGGCGTGAATTGGGAATTTGGAAACATTTTTAACGATTTCACTGCCAAAGGGTCTCCGGTTACACAGGATCAACTTAAACAGCTGAACGAAACATCAGCTACTTCTCCATTACTAGGGTTCTTGTACAATCCGGATTCTTTAAAGCAAGAGTATGCACAGGTAAATGCCATTATGGGAGAAATGATTCCTGCGGTCATGTCAGGAACTGTAGATCCTGAAACGAGTATTCCTAAATATGTTGACCGCTTGAAGAAAGCTGGATTAGATAAGTTAACTGAGGATGCGCAGAAACAAATCAATACATGGAAGGCAACAAACGGCAAGTAATTAAGCTTTGGGTAGAACCGTCTCAATCCAATTGATGGAGAAAGGCGGTTCTTCTTAAAATAATAGAGATGTAGGAGAGAGAGACATCGCTGAAAAATGATTTAGAGGAGGCAATTATGATATTTAAAAGAACAATCATATTTTTGACCTTTATTCTATGTTTTAGCGGGTTTGTTGGAGCGACACCTTCAGTAAAGGCTGCAGGCACGATCTACTATGTTTCTACAACAGGCAGTGACTCAAATAACGGGACAATAAATAGCCCATTCCTCACGATACAGAAAGCATCCAGTGTTATGGCAGCAGGGGATACCGCTTACATTCGCGGCGGCACGTATCATGAAACAGTAACACCTACAAATAGTGGAACATCTGGTGCTCCTATCACTTATCAGGCTTACCCAGGAGAGACAGTAACCATTAGCGGTGCGGATTTGGTAACAGGCTGGACATTGGATTCAGGGAACATATACAAAGCTCCTATGAACTGGAACCTTGGGGCTGGTAACCAAATTTTTGTGAACGGTTCCATGAATCGTTTGGCACAGTTTCCGAACTGGTCGACCGGGCCATCTGCTCCTAATGATGCAGACCTATTCAATGTTGGTTGGGCAACGAAACAAAGCGGAACAGCAACGTCGATTACCGATACAAATCTAAACAAGCCCGATAATTACTGGGTTGGGGCGACTGTTATCGTGCAAGGATGGTGGACTACGCAAGCTGCAACTATTACTAGCTCTAGTGGATCAACGATCAACTTTACGCCACTTGCTGTCAATGATGGTTACACGAATCCTGGTAATTCTGGTGTTAATAAATACATGATTGCTGGATTAAAGGGAGAACTCAATAGAGAAGGGGAGTGGTATTACGATAGTAATACTTCGCAACTGTATCTTTGGGCAGCAGGTGGAGTAAATCCGGGTACGTTAACGGTAGAAGCGAAGGCAAGAACTTATGCGGTTGACCTTACGGGACGGTCCTATATTAACATCTCCGGCTTCAATATTATAGGAGCCACGATTACGACCGTAAATGCAACCAACTGTAACCTTCAAGGCTTAGATATGAAATATATTTCCCATACAATTGGCCTTCAATCCGGATACGCTCACGATAACACAGGGGTTGTATTAGAAGGAAGCTACAATACAATTAGGGATAGCCAGATCGCATATAGTTCGGGGAATGGCATCGTCATCAGAGGCGATCATAACAATGTCATAAATAATTTGATCCATGAAACAGACTACTTAGGTACCTATAACTCCAGTCTAGCCATAGATGGAGGGGAACAAATTTTAGTTTCTTATAATACCGCTTACAATACGGGCAGAAGTATTCTGGATATTCAACGTGTAGATGACAGTATTATCGAGTATAACGATATGTCCTATGCAGGCAAGCTTAGCTTTGATCTTGGGATCGTTTATGCCGTCGGCGAAGATGGCGGCAACACAGAGATTCGATACAATAAGATCCATGATGTCAATGTACATCTTGGAACCGGCGTGTATTTCGATAACTATTCCAGCAATTTTCAACTTCATCACAATACGATATGGAATACTCCGCAATGGTCTAGCTATTATATTGGCGGAATGGCTAACTTTATGTTGGCCTATGATAACATGGTTGATCGTTCCATTAGTATTAGTTATAACGAATTGAAATACGGTACGAGAGTATATAACAATGTTGCGCCCGGAGGTATCGTCGGCAATCCAGAGACTGCAATTGTTTATAATAATTCGACAGGTAGCTTCAATCCGAATGTCTATCCGGCAGCTGGGCATAACTTTACAACTCCGCCAAATCCGGTATTTCAGCATTCCAATTCTACGCCGGACTTTAGAAACCGTGTTACTAATTTCGAACTGCAAAACGGGTTCGATTCGTACACGAAAACCGGGAACCAAAATGTCACGAATACGACAACCGGAACGCAAGGCCGCAATGGATTTGACCACAATTATGCGATCTTCGGTACTGGGCAAAACGGAATCGAGCAAACCGTAACGGACTTAAAGCCTAACACAACCTATGAATTTTCTGGTTGGTCACGTGCAGCTTCTGGAGAAGAAATATGGTTAGGCATTAAAGATTACGGTGGTAGCGACGTTCATCAGACTGTTGCCAATGCAGGTTGGACGCAAAAGGTCTTCACGTTTACGACGGGAGCGACTAACACAAGCGTAACCTTCTATGCTTGGAAAAACTCTACCGGCTCCGGCATTGTATATGCAGGTGATTTTGGTCTTACATTCTCGGATTCGAATTTGGCTCAAAACGGAGTGGCAGCATTTGCCGCAGTGAGCGCAACGAGCGTTAGCAGCGATGTCAATCTTCAACCGGTCATGGCAATTGACGGTGACTCGACGACAAGTTACAACAGTACAAATACCCCTGGATTTCCGCAATACCTCACCATGAAGTGGTTAGCCGGGCAATCATTCAGTCAGTTGAGTATCCAATGCCGTTATTGTCAAAATCAAGGTATTACGAATTTCGACGTTGAGGTTTCGGATGATGGTTCCACCAATTGGACGACTGTTGCTTCATCTGGCAATGTCACTTATTCGTACAATAACAGTACATTGGAGACGAAAACCATTACGTTCCCGATCGTGGATAATAAAAAGGGTGTACGGATGAAAATTAACAATGCCAATCTGCAGTCGGGATATTTTGCAATTAACGAAATCGGCGTAAGCAGAACGGCTGCCTTGGCAACAGCTAGCGCATCCGTCGTCAGAAGTGAGCCGGGCTTCATGCCGAACAAAGCAATCGACGGTAATCAAGCTACAGCGTATATGAGTACCGAATCACCAGGGTTACCCCAATACTTCACTTTGAATTGGCAGACAGGACAAACGTTTAATACGGTCAGCATCACGTGCGGTTCATGTACGGGGCAAGGAATTACGAACTTTGATGTGCAAGTATCGGATGACGGTTCCACGAATTGGACAACGGTCGCTGCTTCTGGCTCATTAACGTACACGGGGGCCCAGTATGAAACAAAAATGGTCAACTTCCCGCAAGTAATGAATAAGAAGGGCATGCGTATTAAGATCAATAGCGCTAACTTGACGTGGGCACACTACGTTCTGAACGAAATCAATGTGGAGAACAATCTGTCGTTAGCTAAACTAGCCACGCCGAGCGCATCCGTCGTTAGAAGCGAGTCCAACTTCCAACCGTCCGCAGCGATCGATGGTAATCCAGTTACAGCGTATGTGAGTACCGAGTCACCAGGATTACCCCAATACTTTAACTTGAATTGGCAGACAGAGCAAACGTTTAATACCGTCAGCATCACATGCGGTTCATGTACGGGGCAAGGGGTTACGAATTTTGACGTGCAAGTATCGGATGATGGTTCCACGAATTGGACGACTGTTGCTTCATCCGGCACGTTAACGTACACGGGCTCCGGATATGAAACAAAAACGGTTAACTTCGCGCAAGTGACGAACAAGAAGGGCGTGCGTCTTAAGATCAATAGCGCCAACCTGCAGTGGGCACATTATGTCATTAATGAAATTAATGTGGACAACATACCTCCATTGGCCGGTACAGCAACTGCGAGTTCGAGTTATAATTCAGGCAGTTTACCTACACTTGCAGTTGATGGGTCAACTACGACAAAATGGTCCTCTCAGTATGGAGAAACCCACTGGTTGCAGGTAGATCTTGGACAATCGTACAATCTGTTAAGATATGTTGTAAAACATGCAGGAGCTTATGAAACGTGGGGGACGCAGTCGCTAAATACGAGAGACTTTAAGTTTCAGGTAAGCAGTGATGGAACGAACTGGTCGGATGTAGATACTGTGACGGGAAATACATCTAATGTTACAGATCATAATATCTCTGCAAATGGAAGGTATATAAGATTGTATATTACCAATCCTCAAACGGAAACAACGTATAGAGCCGCTAGAATATTCGAGCTTCAAGTGTATGGTAAATAGAAAGTAAACTGGCGATAAATAGAAATTACGAAATTGTCTCGGTAGAGATACCGGGACTTTTCGTAAGCATACAAGGAGAGAAAAACTGCATGATTAAAAAAATCCACGTCGTCTTCAAAACACATTTAGATATCGGATTTACGGATTCAACTCAAAGGGTAATGGATAAATACTTTCAATCCTTTATACCTGAAGCAATTCAATTAGCAAAAAAATTAAGACAAGAACTGGGAAAAGAACAGTTCATTTGGACGACCGGTGCTTGGATTATTCATGAATATCTCAAACAAGCCACCGTGGAACAAAAGCAGGATATGGAGGATGCCATTGCTGCCGGAAGCATCGTATGGCATGGCCTGCCCTTTACAACGCATACCGAGCTCATGGATGCAAAGTTATTTGAATATGGTTTGTCTATTGCGAAAAATTTGGATGCCAGATATGGGAAACATACAATTGCCGCAAAAATGACGGATGTACCGGGACATACGATCGGGATGGTTCCCTTCATGGCCAAGCTTGGAATTCAGTATTTACACTTGGGAGTCAACCCAGCATCCAAAGCGCCAGCCGTACCAGATATTTTTGTTTGGAAAGGAAAAGACGGCTCCGAAATCGTTGTAAATTATGCAGGGAGCTATGGAAATATGACCGTTATCGACGGATTCGATGAAGCGTTGTATTTTGCTCATACGGGAGACAATGCGGGGCCTCCTTCTGCCACAGATATAAAGCTCCAGTTCGAGAAGCTGTCCAAACAATTTCCTGGCGCAATTATTGAAGCCTCTACGATGGATGCTTTTGCCGAAAAGCTGCTGGTGCTGAAAGATCAATTTCCAGTTCTAACAGAAGAAATCGGAGACTCATGGATTCACGGTGCTGCATCTGACCCATTAAAAGTATCACAATACCGAGAGTTAATGCGTTTGCGCGATAAATGGACGGATGAAGGAAGATTGGATCCAAACAGCAAAGAATATGCTGCTTTCTGTGATCAGCTTATATTAATTCCCGAACATACTTGGGGTATGGATGAAAAGAAACATTTAACCGACTTTAAGAACTATTCGGTTGCTGATTTTCAAGCTGCAAGAAAAGCAGATATTGTGACAACAGAAGCTATCCCAGGTAAATATCGTTATCTCGGGTATTTTGCATTAGAGAACAGCCAGTCTGGTGAGTTGTTTGATACATCAGGTGTAAAAAGTTATCAACTGTTTGAAAAATCTTGGGAAGAACAACGAGCGTATATTAACAAAGCCATTCTCTCCTTATCGGAAGATAAACAGACAGAAGCGTGGGCTACGCTTGCAAATTTAATGCCTGATGAATCCATGCTTCAAGATGGTCTTGAGCTGGAATTGTTACGGACCTACGAACTAGGGTGTTTCCAAGTGGAGTTTGGACCAGATGGATCACTTTGCAAACTAATAGACAATGACGGTAAAGTGTGGGCCGATCAACAACATCGTTTGGGCACTTATGAATATGAAACGATCGGTGTCGATCGCTACAACCAATGGTTTCTCACCTATGTCGAAAACTGGAAAGAAAATCATTACTGGGCGGATGCCGACTTCGGCAAGCCGGGAATGGAGTTCGTCGAGCCTCGACCAGAGGAAATTCGATTTTCACCACGCTTAAATCGTATTCTAACATTTTCTACAAATGAATTTGACCATGTACAGCTGCAATTACAAATGAGTCCGGAATGCGTTCAAATACATGGGGCACCGAGGGAAATACATGTTCATTATAAATTTTATAAGGAAACCAAAAAGATTGAGGTCGAACTGAACTGGTTCGATAAACAAGCTTATCGTTTGCCTGAAGCAAGCTGGTTCTCATTTGTTTTAAAGGTGGATAACCCTAATTTATGGATGATGGACAAATTGGGAGATAAGGTATCTCCTCTAAATGTCGTGAAAAACGGAAACAGGAGTTTACATGCGGTGAATACCGGTGTTTATTACAATGGCAGTGATGGCCAAGTGCATTTAGAAACATTGGATGCCCCCGTACTTTCACCTGGTGAGAAACGAATGCTGCGTTTCGATCAGAACTTTGCCCCGTTAACTGGCGGCATGCATTTTAACCTTCATAACAACGTATGGGGTACGAATTTTCCCATGTGGTTTGAGGATAATATGAAGTTTAGATTTGCGATCAATCTTCAATGATTGTACGGAGGTGTATGTTTTAACATGGATAAAAAAATAACAGCAGTTCTCGTAGGAGCTGGACAAAGAGGCATGGATGCTTATGCATCCTATGCCCTTGAACATCCCGAAAGCATTCAGTTTGTTGCTGTTGCAGAACCTGACCCAATACGAAGAGACCGATTTAAACGAGGTCATGGTATTCTGGATGATTATTGTTTCTCAAGTTGGGAGGAATTATTCGCTGCACCGAAATTAGCAGATGCTGTACTGATTTGCACGCAGGATCACATGCATTTCGAGCCAGCAATTAGAGCACTAGAGAAGGGTTATCACGTTTTGCTAGAAAAGCCCATGTCCCCTAGTCCGCTTGAATGCATCAAGATGGGGGAATATGCAGAAACATACAAGCGAGTTTTTTCAATTTGTCATGTACTGCGGTATACGGATTTCTTTACAATTATCAAACAAAGATTGATCGATGGGGCGATTGGAAGACTAGTGTCCATTCAGCATACGGAAAATGTGGAGTATCGGCACTATGCGCATAGTTTTRTAAGGGGGAATTGGCGGGATTCGAAGGTTTCTAGCCCGATGATTTTGGCAAAAAGCTGTCATGACATGGACATTTTGACATGGCTTGTAGACTCCGACTGCAACAAGGTATCCTCCTTTGGCTCACTTACGCATTTCCGTAAGGAAAATGCCCCTGAAGGTGCGCCGCAACAGTGCTTAGACGGCTGTCCTGTACAAGACACATGTCCTTACTATGCTCCAAAAGCATATTTGGAGAGGGATGATTGGGCTGGAGCCGTATTCCGTTCCGCTGTAAGCAGCGATACAACGGAAGAGGGTATTCTGATCGCTTTGAAGGAGGGTCCTTATGGTAGATGTGTGTACCATTGCGATAACAATGTGGTCGATCATCAGGTCGTAAATTTGGAGTTTGAGAACGCAGTGACGGTTGCTTTTACGATGTGTGCATTTACCCAAGAAAACGGTAGGACGCTTAAGCTGATGGGCACACATGGGCAGATTAGAGCACATATGGAGAGAAACGTAATCGAAGTGACAAGTTTTATTACAGGTGAGACAGAGACAATCCATCTGGAAGCTCCGTCGGAAGGGCACGGTGGGGGGGATCATGGCATTATGCGTGATTTTGTTAGGCTCGTGCAAAGTGATGGAGAAGTGGCAGGACTTTCTGGTGCCCACGTTTCCGTTCAAAGCCATTTGATGGCTTTTGCCTCTGAGAAATCCAGATTGGAAGGCAGAACAATAAAGATGACAGACTATATCAATGACTTGCGAAGCGAGGGATAACGATGAAGACAATGCCAAGAACGATACAAAGCTTTGACTCCGATTGGCTCTTTCATTTAGGCGATCTACCTATCATGCATGCTGTTAAAGGAGGTATGACAGGGGGATTAACCGACTGCGAGCAGATTGCTGAAGGGGAATGGCTGAAGATTGCCTATTTTGATGAAAGAGGGCAGGCAGCATTAGATGAGCGGGAATGGAAGAAGGTCAATCTTCCCCATGATTGGTGTGTGGAAGGAAATTATGTGAATGACGGAGATATGGTTAAGCACCATAAAAGTCACGGATATCTCCCCGTCGGAATTGGCTGTTACCGCAAAGTGTTTGAGATCCCTGCGGAAGATTTAGGGAAAAAGATATTAATTGAATTCGATGGTATTATGCGTAACAGTACAGTTTGGGTAAATGGACACTTAATGGGGACTCACCAAAGCGGTTATACAGGCTTCTGTTTTGACATTACTGATATTGCGCGCTATGGAGAAGAGGGACAAAATGTCATTTTCATCAAAGTGGATGCCAGTGATTATGAAGGTTGGTGGTATGAAGGATGTGGTATCTATCGCCATGTATGGCTAGTCACGACGGATCGACTTCATGTTGGCAGGCACGGAACGTATGTGACCACACCGGTTGTAAATGAAGATGAAGCCCAGATCAACATCCGAGCTACGTTATTAAACGAAAACGCTCATTCGATGAGTGGTATAATTAAAACTATAATTATGGACAGTACAAAGGAAGTTGTTGCTTCTTTTTCAAATAAGATCAACATCGAAGGAGACAGCCACACCGAAGTTGAAACGGTATTGGCATTGATGGCACCTAATCTTTGGTCGCCAGAACAGCCTTATCTCTATGAAGTGATTACAGAAATCTATGATGCTGACGAAAATCAAATGCTAGATATATATAAGACACCATTGGGTGTACGAACATTACAATTTACTGCAGACAAGGGCTTCTTTCTGAACGGCAAGCCGTATTTGATAAAAGGAACATGCAATCATCAGGATTTTGCGGGAGTTGGCGTCGCTCTTCCCGATCAAGTGACGGAATATAAAATCCAACTTCTCAAAGAAATGGGATGTAATGCCTACAGATGTGCTCACCATGCTCCGTCACCAGAGCTTCTGGATCTTTGCGATAGACTGGGGATGCTCGTTATGGACGAGAACAGGAAACTAGACATATCGCCAGATGGAATTGCAAACCTTAAAGAGATGCTCTATCGAGATCGAAATCATCCTTCCGTCATTATGTGGAGCATGGAAAACGAGGAGATACTGGAAGGTACCATCATGGGCTCGCGCATGTTGGATACGTTGTCACGAATTACGCATGGCATCGATCCTACTCGCCCAACCATATCTTGCATGAATCACGGCTGGAATGACGGCGGTTACAGCAATTCCGTCGATATTACCGGATATAACTATGGGCAAAGAGACGACCAATATATTCACGATCACGAGCAATTTCCCGATCGAATCATGATTGGAAGTGAGAGCACCAGTTGTACAACCACGCGCGGAATTTATGAAAATGATACAGTGATGGGGTATTGTTCATCCTATGGAGATCAGATTCCAGAGTGGTCCTGTTCGCATGAAAAATCATGGCAAGATATCGTAAATCATTCTCATTTGACCGGTATTTTCGTATGGACGGGTTTTGATTATAGAGGCGAACCGACACCTCATCAATGGCCAAGTATAGGTTCTCATTTTGGCATTATGGATAGCTGTGGTTTCCCCAAGGATGCCTACTTCTACTATAAAGCGGCCTGGACGGATGAGCCGATGGTGCATGTGATGCCCCACTGGAATTGGCCGGATAAAATAGGGCAGGAGATCGATGTATGGACGTATAGTAACTGCGAGACGATGGAGTTGGTTCTAAATGGTCATAGTCTAGGTGAAAAGGTTGTTGATCGGAACTCGCGTTTGGAGTGGAAAATTAACTATGTCCCTGGAGAACTTGTAGCTATAGGGAAATTTGCTGGTAGGGAGATCGTAAGAAAGGTCATGGCTACGGCAGGTAATCCATCAAAAATTACAATGGAATCGGATAAAATAACACTAAATGCCAATGACACGGATGTTGCGATGATTAAAGTATCAATTCTTGATCACGCGGGTGTAATCGTACCAACAGCGGACAATGAAATCTTATTTACGATCGAAGGTCCGGGTAAGATTCTTGGCGTTGGTAATGGAAACCCGAGCAGTCATGAGCCCGATAAAGCGACTCGCAGACGAGCGTTTAACGGACATTGTTTGGCTATTATTCAAGTGACTAAAGGGCAAGGAGAGATTATGTTAAGAGCATCTTCGACCTCTCTTGAGTTTGCCGCGATTGTTATTGAAGCTATTTAAGCACATTGTTATTTAGCGGCGCTAAGCATTATTTCTGAATTTAATGATCCTGGGATACTCTTGCCAAAGACAATAGCCTCACCATTCCTGTCACAAGGAAGGTGAGGCTATTTCGTCACTTCGTAGGCCCGTAAAGTGAGAACGTCCCTGGAGCAGCTAGTGGTATCGGTCGATTGTTATCACTACTTTCCTTTTTTAACTTAGATGTGACATATATCACAGAGAACCATTGGCAAAAGGAGTACATTTGAAGTAAATGATAAGGGGTTGAAGAGTAATGATCACTTGCGAACAATGCAGTAAGACAAATGGGTCAAGGAAGCTAGGCAACAGTTGGATATGCGGGGATTGCAAAATAGGAAATGTCAAAACGACCCTAGTGAACAAAGCCGGTAAAGTTACGATGGTTAGAGAGAAAGTAGAAGGCTATGCAATCGAAAGCGAATCATTGTCCGAAGAGAAAGGTGCTCCTTCATGAATTTGAGTTTAGTCAAAAAAATTGTAATCGGTATTGTTATTGTATCCATCGTCACTTATGGCAGCAGCGCATTATTTATTTTCTATTTGAAAGACATCATCGCTCCCAATATGGCAGATTGGCTATATCTCTCCATCATTATGCTGCTCGGCATTTTTTGGACAGGTTTATTGGGATGGTTTGGCGCTACCTGGTTTACAAAACCACTTCTCAGATTGACCAATGCTGCAAACGAAGCCGCAACCGGTAACTTACAAGTGGAAATACCAGTGTATCGTTCGAATGACGAAATTCGATTGCTTAGTCTATCTTTTGAGACAATGATTGGAAGTTTGCGGCAAATCATCACGGACATATCTGCTAGCGTTTCGTTTACGGACAGCCATGCAGGCGTATTAAGCGGTGGTATGGTACAGGCTGCCAAACAGATCGAACGCACTGCCGGCGCAGTTGAAATGATATCGAACGGTGCATTGGAGCAAGCAGCATCTACGCAAGGAACATTAACTGCGGTCGTGCAGATTAAACAAGCTGCGGATGAAATTGGGGCCAAAGCAGGAGATTCTCAGACTATTTCTCAAGAAACATTGAGAACCATCAAGGAGAGCGAAGTTATCGTGCGTTCACTTGTACAAGGTCTGCTGAACCTAGCGAACTCCAATCTGGAATCCATTGGCGTCGTCAGGCAGTTACACGATAATGCGAAGGAAATCGGACATATAACGCGAGTTGTCGGTGATATTGCAGAGCAAACTCATTTGCTTGCCTTAAATGCTTCCATTGAAGCAGCAAGAGCAGGGGAGCATGGTGCAGGTTTCATGGTCGTAGCTGGGGAGATACGGAAATTGGCTGAACAAAGCGCCAAGGCGGTGAAGGATATCAGCCAGTTGACCACACAGATTGAATTGGATGTAGCGGGAGTTGTAGAGAAAATAACCGATCAAGAACAACTGGCAAGCCGCGAAGTGGGCAAGGGTGAGGAAGGAAAGAAGGCACTGAATCAGATCAACAGAGCCGTCTTGGAAACAGCACAAACGGTTGAAAATATCGTAGGCTGTGTGACGGATCAAATCCAGAAAATTGAGAGTGCCTTAATCAAAACGAACGAAGTAGCAGAGATTGCCACTCAGATTTCGAAGGAGACGAAACAAGTATCGTCTTCCGTGCAAGAACAAATGGCTGTTATGGAAGAACTATCTTCATCCTCGGAAATGTTGCGAAGTCAGGCTGATCTACTGAAATCCAAGATTAATGTTTTTCAAATATAACTTTATTTATTTAATTCACATAAGAAGCCAGAAAACCCTTGAGTTTGCTGGCTTCTTTCAGTTATGCTCCGACTTAGGGACGATTCCAGCAGAATGATGCGATTATGCATCATTCTACTGGAATCCAGCGTCATACGAGGCGATTGATGCGATTATGCATCATTTCCCTTGTTTTTCCTACGGAATCGTGGAAATCATCTGGCATTGATGCAGTTTCGCATCATTCACTGCCAATCCATCGTAAACACGAGATATATCCTGCATTTTTGCATCAATGCCTGCGCTGTTCCCAACGATTTCTGTAGATTTATGCAATTATGCTGCAAGGAAGCTAGGGTATTCGATTAGCCTTTTATCAATCCAAAGCCAAAACCTTCACACCATAAGGAGCAATCTCCAGCTCTCCTGCGCCAAGCCGTTCACCTTCCAGCATGTCTTCCAACTCCTGCAGCAGATTGGCTCTGACCGGTTTGCCGGAGTAGTTCAGGAGAAAAGCAAAGCGCCGATCCTGTTTCACACGGATAGCAACCTCTACCTCAGGTGGCAGCTCTGCCCAACCAGTTGTAGCAGGCTTAAGTCCAAGGCGGCGGATCAAGGCATCCGCTACTTCGCGGCTGTAAGCGGCTCCGTAATAATAGGCTTCACCGCTGCCATAGGTATTCTTGGTTAGCGCTGGTTTCCCCGTATAATAGTCTCCGTCGAACAGGGCCAGCGTCTGTACACTGCCGCTCTCTGGCAGGAGGATGTCGTTGAACAGACGTGCTGGCGTACTAGCTTCGTCGCCGCCATCGATCCAGCGCATGTTCGGTGTGGTTGCCTCTTTCAGGACAAGGGTAAAGTCTTCCACCGTCACGCCGCACAGTTCCGCGACTAGTCCAGGGAAAGGCGTCATTCGGCAATGGCCACGTAGATCTTTATAGCCGGAGCGAGCTCCGAAAAGAAGCTTGCCTCCACCTGCGACATATTGCTTAAGCAGCTCTGCCGTTTCCTCCGACATAATAGCCGGATGAGGGTAGATCAGCACTTTGTAACGAGTGAGGTCTTCCAGGGTAGTCTTGTTCTGCACATACAGATAATCGTAAGGAATATGGCTGAATTGCAGGGCTTTCCCCCAGCTGTATTCACTCTCTCTCGTTAGTGGACCGTGCCATACGTCGAATTCTCCATCCCACTCGTTGTCATAATCGTGCAGAATAGCGACTTCCGCAGTGAACCGAGATCCGGCAATGACTTCTCCGATTTTCCCCAATTCAATGCTAATTTGCGCTGCTTCAGCTACCCTACGGTTAGGTCGGTTGTGATAATCGTTGATCCCATGCCAATAAATCTCGGTGCCAAATGTTGCCGTCCGCCATCGGAAGAACAAGACCATATCCGCTCCGTGAGCAACCGATTGATACGTCCACAATCTCATTTGCCCTGGTTTTGGTGCAGATTGTGCCATCACATTCACCCAACCGCCAGGGCCCGATTGCTGCTCCATGATGCAGAAGGTAGGGGAGATCGAACGAACTTTGGAGAGCTGGTTGGAATAGCTGCGATCCATGAGCGGATCCTCGCGATCGGCATCATTCCAGATGGTGGAGAAGTTCGGGTACGAGTCGAATGAAAAGAAATCCAGAAGCTCATCGGTCATAGCATGGCTATCCAGATGGCCAAACAGGCCGTTGGTTGTGATCCACTGCTTGGGAGCAAGCTTTCGTAAGATGTCAGCCTGCACGCGGGCAAAGGAAATGGTGTTAGCTGAAATAAACCGCTTTTCGTCCAGAGCTTGATGTGGGTTGGCAGATTTGGAAGGTGCAGGGCGGGGTAAATGAACCTGCTCCCAATCCGAGTAGCTCTGGTTCCAGAAGACAGTCCCCCACGCCTGATTGAGTGCATCTAAGGTATCGTATTTCTCACGTACCCAAGTCCGAAACGCTGCATGGTCTGCCTCAGCGTAGAAGACATTTACCTCGCAGTTGAGCTCATTGTCAATCTGCCAGCCTACGATGCCGGGGTGATTCGCATAATGAACAGCCATAGCCTCCGTAATTTTCGCGCAATAGTCTCGGTACACAGGGCTGCTGTAATTGTAGTGCCTTCTAAGCCCATGCTGATACTGCACACCCTCGAAAGTGGCATTCAGAATTTCGGGATATCGCTGCGTCATCCAAGCGGGCGGCGTCGCCGTCGGAGTGCCGAGAATGACCTTTAGTCCATGCTCGTGAGCAAGGTCAATGGCGCGGTCGAACAGATCAAACGCATATACGCCTTCTTCTGGTTCAAAAAAGTTCCATGCAAACTCACCCACCCGCACAATGGTAAAGCCCAGTTCTCGCATTCGTCTGTAATCATCGTCCCACATGTGCTCCGGCCACTGCTCGGGGTAGTAGCACACACCTAGATCAAATTGTTCGCCTGGAATGGTTTTATCCACGATAGAAACATCCTCATTTCTTGTTATATAGTAATTTATTGCTATGAAAAGTTCTTTATGTACTCATTATATTTCTTTATAATATTATGTATATAACATCATTTTGTTCGATATATCAGATTTTTGCGTTTTGGAGGGTCCATGAGAATTCATTATGTGTTACCTGAACCGATGTACAAGTACTACACAGTTTTTCCAGATATGATTGGCCAATATGCCGATTTTCCCGATCATCAGGAGTGGCGTTCTAAGGGACAGCTGCAGCAAGCCAATTTGCATATCGTTTTAAGTGGAAAAGGCTATGTGAAAGCGAACGGAAGGGAAATCTGCTTGGAAGCAGGACAGGGCTTTTATTACGGACCTGGTCTCGAGCAGGAATATCGAACAGATCCGAAGGAGCCATGGGAGGTATTCTGGGTCCATCTTGCGGGCGAGGGGCTAAGCAGGTTATTGAACGGTCAAGGAACTTCATCCGTATGGTTGTTTACCTACAGCGATGTGCCCAAGCTCAAACAACTGTCCGGAGGCTTACTGGAACTGGCTTCTCCTTATGATCAGAACGAGGTGCAATTGGCCGTAAAGCTCTATGAACTGCTTGCTGATCTTGCCGTGAGTGCGGAGACACTTGGAACAGCGACCATGCTGGATAAGCGTGCGCGGATGAGAGAGGTTGCGGAATATATCCGGGCTCATTGTACGGAGTCACTGACGCTACTGCAGATGGCCGAGCAGGCAGGCTTCAGCACGTATTATTTTAGTCGAATGTTCCACGAAGTGATGGGGCGGCCGCCGATGGAATGGCTGTTTGAATGTCGTCTTGTCGTAGCGAAGCAACTGCTCATGTCGACAGAATGTACGATCAAGCAAGTGGCAGAGAATACAGGATTTTCGCAGAGTAGTTACTTCATCGCGCGCTTTCGGGAGCACACCGGACAGACTCCGCAGGAATACCGGCGGTTGTATAATGCAATGAGCACTAAAATGTAGCAAAGTAGGGGATAATCAACGCCACCTCTGAATGAATACGCTTTCATGAGTTGCCAAAGTCAAATAAGCAATAATTAAAGGCGAATCTAAGTTTTACATTCTACCAAGATCGGCGTAAGATTCATTACGACAAGTTGTTTTTTTCTAAAATATACCACTTAATTCCCAGTAGGGAAACGGGGGAACCAATCGAAGCCGCACAAGCAACACATGGCTTCATGGGGTGAATCCTGATGCTCGCAAGCATTAGGTAGGACGCTCTCAAGTCCGAATCCGACAGCTAACCTCGTAGTGCATTGAGAGAGAACCGCACACTCGCCTTCTTCTGTGAAGAAGCCCGAGCGTAGAGATTCTCTATGCTTAGGGCTTCTTTTTGCATGCTTTAAACCCAATAAATCACAGGAAATTCATAAGGAGGCTATACCATGCATGCCATTGAAATTAATAATTTGACCAAAACCTATGGGAATTCACGAGGCATTACAGATGTTAGTTTTTCGATCGAAGAAGGAGAGATTTTTGGTTTTATTGGACCGAATGGCGCAGGGAAATCAACCACGATTCGAACGCTGCTGTCACTGATTTTTCCAACAAGCGGCAGTGCCAAAATTTTCGGGAAAGACTGCATCCAATTTGCGCCTGAAATTAAGAAAGACATCGGCTATTTACCTTCCGAGGTCTTTTATTATGACAACATGAAGGTCATTGACCTACTCAAGTATTCAGCAAGCTTTTACAAGAAGGATTGTACCAAAAGAATAAAAGAACTGGCAGAAATAATGGATCTGGATGTTACGAAAAAAATTGATGATTTATCTTTAGGAAATAAAAAGAAAGTGGGCATCGTTCAAGGCCTGTTACATGATCCTAAGCTCATTATCCTGGATGAACCGACAAGTGGACTAGATCCGCTCATGCAGCAGAAGTTTTTCGAATTACTCGAACAACAGAATAAAAGGGGAGCTACGATTCTTTTTTCCTCTCATATATTGAGTGAAGTGCAGAGACTGTGTGATCGCGTTGCGATTATTAAGGAAGGTAAGATTATGACGGTTGAGAAGATCAGCACGTTGAAAGAAAACAATTTCAAAAGATTTAAAATCGATACTGCACAAGCACTCGACCCTACTTTTTTCAAGATGACCGGGGTCAATGACATTGATGTCCAAGGCCGTACAACCAGCTTCTTATTTAAAGGGAATATCAATCAAGTGATGAGGAAAGTTGCTGAAATTGACATTGAGAATCTGTGGATCGAAGAGCCTGATTTAGAGGAGATCTTTATGCACTACTACGAGAAGGAGGCTTAAAAGGGATGAATATTTTCCTTCATGAATTGAGAGCTTATCGGAAATCCACGATCACGTGGACGTGCTCCTTAATTGCTGTCATCGTCTTATTCCTATCTCTTTTTCCTTCTGTCTCTAAGGATTTTGCTGAATTTTCTTCTATATTAGAAGGGTATCCGGAAGGGGTCAGGAAAGCGCTTGGTATTGAAATCGAGACCTTTGGTACCCTGCTTGGGTTCTATATGTATATCTTTATGTACATTACGCTTTGCGGAGCCATTCAAGCAATGGTTTTGGGAACGTCTATACTCTCCAAGGAAGTTCGTGAGAAAACAGCAGACTTTCTTCTTACGAAGCCCGTAACGCGTACTAAAATATTGACTTCCAAGCTATTAGCGGCCGTTGTTTCCCTTTTAATCACGTGTGTGATCTATATCGCTGCAGCCTATATGATGGCGCTTCAAGTGAAAACGGTTGATTTCGATGTGAACATATTTCTATTAATTTCACTCACATTACTGTTTATCCAGCTCATGTTTCTAGCCATAGGGTTCATCATTTCAGTCGTGTTTTCTAAAATAAAAGCCGTCTTATCAGTCAGTCTTGGTACGGTGTTTGCCTTTTTCGTTATCGGAATGGTCGTTGCCGTAGATGGGGAGGGAGCTAAGCGTTATTTCTCGCCATTCAAATACTTTAACGGGAAATACATGATTGAGCATGCCAGCTATGAGGTATCTTATGTCATTGCAGCTATCGCGATTATCGTCGTTTCTATTGCGGCCAGCTACGTCATTTACACAAAAAAGGATGTTCATGCCGTATAAACTCGGGTGAGAGGAGGAACAGCCATTGAATATTTTTTGGAGAGAAATGAAAACATTTCGGAAATCGATGATTTTTTGGAGCTTAGGGCTCATTTTTCTAGTAGCAAGCGGCATGAACAAGTATCAAGCAACGGCAGCGAACGGACAGATTAATGATCTTATGGCGGAAATGCCGAAGTCACTTCAAGTGATTATGGGGGCAGGCGCGTTGGATTTATCGAAGGCTAGCGGCTATTTCGGTATCCTAGTCCTATACTTCTTTTTAATGGCAACGATCCATGCAGCTATGCTCGGTGCTACGATCATCGCGAAGGAAGAGCGGGACAAGACGTCTGAATTTTTATTTGTGAAGCCTTTGTCTAGGCATCAAATCATCACATGGAAGCTGCTAAGCGCTTTAGTGAACATTCTTATTTTTAACCTCGTGTCATGGATTTCGAGTATGTTCATTGTTGGGGCTTACAGCAAAGGTGAGGCCGTGAATGGGGATATCACAATCGTCATGCTGGGTATGTTTATTCTACAGCTGCTCTTTCTGGTCATTGGAACATCCATTGCAGCCGTTTATAAAAATGCCAAAAAGGCAGCCTCGCTTGCAACCGGCATCATGCTCTTCACGTTCATTTTATCGATTGCCATCGACTTTAATGATAAGCTGGAATTCTTGAAATATGTGACCCCGTTTAAATATTATGAAGCGAAAAATATCATGTATGGCGGCGGATTTGATACCGTGTATGTCCTCATTTCGGCTGTCGTAATTGTAGGCCTAACAGTTGTCACGTATGTTTCCTTTCAAAAACGAGATTTGTGAAGGAGTGTCAAAAAGTGAGTGTGATATTAAGTAAAGTAGGCGGCATTTTTATTCCTGTAAGTGATATTAGAGAAGCAAGGCAATGGTATTGCTCCATTCTTGGGCTGGAACCTACGTATGAGATTATTGCTGGCCATCTTTGTTGTCTACCATTAGATAATAATGGATTAAATCTCATTTTAGACAGTAAGATTTACGATAGTGATTCCTATTTTAGAAAGCCTGCCTTCCATTTTAACACGGACGATATCCATCAAGCTTACCAATTCATGAAAGACCGTAATGTTGAGCTCGTTACCGAAATAGAGCATGGCCATTGGTTCAATTTTAAAGATCCAGATGGAAATATGTTGATGATTTGTAAGTGTTAAAATCCAGCTACAGCGTGTCAGATCAGCTAGTCACGAGGCATTGAAGCTGGAAAATCCAGCTGCAGCGTGTAAGATCAGCTAGTCACGAGGCATTGAAGCTGGAAAATCCAGCTACAGCGTGTCAGATCAGCTAGTCACGTGGCATTGAAGCTGGAAAATCCAGCTACAGCGTGTAAGATCAGCTAGTCACGTGGCATTGAAGCTGGAAAATCCAGCTACAGCGTGTCAGATCAGCTAAACGCGTGGTGGCTTATGGTACTAGAAACTTATAAAAGAAAGAGAAAAAGCACCCTAATGGGTGCTTTTTCTCAATCAAAATATAAAATTTATAATAATAAGTCGGCTATATTTCTCCTTAAACACTGTGATACGTCCTAAGAGGATGGCGGAGTCGTTTTTCTTAGCTTTCAGCTTCTTAATGTTATATCGCTTTTTGAGCTAAACTCATTTCCACACACATGAGAATAAAAGCGCCAGCGCCGTGCAAATCATTTTCGCTCGTTGGACGGGCAATATAGTGGGCGTAGTCTCCGATTCCTGTGCCGATGCAGATTTGGCCGATGATCACATGGCCGTTCTCATCAAGCTTTAGCGTATCAATGACGCCTTGATATCCTTTCCACGCATACGACAAATACTTGGCATCCAAATAGCCAAATCGCACGGCTTTGGCAATGGCATGCACATACAAGGATGTACATGAGTTTTCTAACCAATTATCCGCCATGTCTCCTTTGTCCACAACCTGATACCATAAGCCTGTGGCGGTATCTTGATAGTGTGTTAAGGCGATGAGCAGATCTTGAAGAATGCTCGTCAGTTGTGCTTTATCTTTGTGGTCCGCAGGAAGGTATTCGAACATTTCCAGCAAAGCGACGGGGAACCAGCCAATGGCGCGGCCCCAGAATTCCGGTGCCAAGCCTGTTTCAGGATCAGCCCAAGCAGCAGCTTTGGTTTCATCCCACCCGTGATACAGTAAGCCGGTTTTAGGATCCTTGGTATGCTTCTCCATCAAGATCGCTTGGTAGGTCATCATGTCAAAATAGTCGGCTTCGCCGAATGTTTGGCCGAATTGGACGGCGATCGGTCCAGCCATATATAGCTCATCCAACCACATTTGATTGGGGTATTTCCCCTTATGCCAGAAACCGCCGGATGGATTGGTTGGCCATGTCTTAAAATGGGAGACAAGCGTGTACAAAGCCTTTTTATACCGCTCGTCGCCTGTTTGCTCGAATAGATTAAAGAGCAGTACGCCAGGCTGAATATCATCGAATTCATCCGGGTTATATTTCTTAATACTGCCATCCGCAAGGATCAGGCTGTCCACCCACCGTTTGATATACGTATAGTATTTATCGTTCTTCGTTTCTCGCCAGCATTTCTCCATGCCCGACAGAAAAACGCCCTGATGATAGTGGAACCGGTCCGGCGGAAGCGATTCCGGCTCGAATTTGAACATTAAAGCTTCACAGGCCTTCTCCGCCCATTGAATGGGGGTTAGGGCTTCTAGTTGTTTTTCCTTAGATTCTGAAGATTGCATCGTGTTAATTCCTCCTTCTTGATATAAGCCTATTTTAGCAGAGGAAAATGTACATTTTTTGCGTTAATTCCGATTTTCTTCTTATATCTTGCAGGAATTGAGGATAGGCGTATAATAAATGGCATCTCAAGTGAGAGGCGGAGCATAGATGGGAGATTTTCAATTCGATAACCGTGAAGGGACCTTCTCGGTATCCTATCGAAAGGCGCTAAGCCACAATATGCCGGTGAGCCATTTTCATAGTACGTACGAAATTTTCTATTTGATGTCTGGCAAACGGACATTTTTCATAAAGGACAGGACGATGATCATCAACGAGGGGGATGTGATCATCATTTCTCCGAATATTCTCCATCGGACGACCAATACAGAAATGCCTAAGCATGAGCGGCTCATTGTTAACATTCATGAGAACTATATGGCCATGGTGAATGGTTCCTATCGGGATATTTTGCAACCACTGCTCGAGAACGCGTACATCATTATAAAATGTCCCTTGCATGAGCGGCTCGCCATCGAGGCCATTGCACAGAGCATTATGCAAGAGATGCAGGAGAAGAAGCCTGGCTTCGAGATGTACGCGCAGACGTTGGTGCTGCAATTGCTCATGATATGCTGCCGGCATGTCAAGCAACACAGTATGGAGTCGCTAGAATCTCCAAGCCCTATGCACGAAAGAATCTCGGAGGTTGTTCGCTATATGAACAGCCATTACATGCAGGAGCTGCCGTTGCATCTAGTGGCGGAGAAATTTTACATCAGCCCGTATTATTTAAGCCGGTTTTTTAAGGAAGCTACAGGGTTTACGTTCGTGGAGTATTTGAACAGCGTCAGGATCAAAGAAGCGAAAAAGCTTCTGGAGCAAACCTCCATGAAAGCCTCTCTGGTTGCCAAGAAGGTCGGCTTCGGGAGTGTTACGCATTTTGGCCGCGTATTTAAGTCGGTTACGGGACATACTCCTCTCTATTACAGGAAGGGCAAGTAGTTATTAGTAGAGGGATATTGGGTGAAATTTCCTAATTAAGTGTCTGTGTGAAAATCTTGTATTTTTAAGGATGCGGCAATATACTTTTCATAAAGATAATCTAGTGACAGAAAAACCATACAGGATTGGTTCTTCACTTTGAACCTCAAGTCATGTATGGTTTTTCGTTATGAACAATTGGAGAGAGGGTAATATTCATGAGAAAGAAACTAGTAGCATTTCTAGTAGCATTAGCTTTGTTAGTGAGCACTCCCAGCCTATCGATGGCTGATGATGCCATTCCCGTACTTTTGAATGGGGAGGCGATTTCGTTTGAAGTACAACCGTTTATTGAAGATGGCACTACAATGGTACCGTTCCGCTCCATATTCGAGAAGCTTGGTTTAGCCGTGAGCTGGGATGGAGACTCGAAAACGGTTACTGGTTATTCTAGTGATTTAACAATTACACTCCAAATTGGCAGTGCGATTGCTATTGTAAATGAGCTGCCACAAGCGTTAACGATTGCACCGAGAATCAAAGATGGGAACACGTTCGTTCCCCTTCGGTTTATCGGCGAATCTAGTGGGAAAAGGGTGCTCTGGGACGATAGAAAGCATACTGTTCTAATCCGTGATGAACTATCTGATTATGTAGAGAATACGCTCTACAATGATAGCAAGAAGTTGACTTATGTTGGGGATCAAAAAGATGGCCACGCTGCCATCTATTCGGCCGGAAAGCTCGTTTTTGAAGGAGGATTTAAAGATTCTCAAATAAGTGGAACAGGTACGCTCTATTGGCAGGGTGGGCAAAAGCGTTATGAAGGTCAATGGTCCAATGGCCTCATGAATGGAATAGGAAAGCTCTATAATGAAGATGGTACTCTTCAGTATGAGGATATAACAATGGCCGACAATATCATAGGCGGAAATGGGACGTACTATGACGGTAATGGATGGGTTTATAAAGGCGAATTGGTTGACGGATCAGCCAATGGCACTGGGAAATATTACGATCCAAACGGAGTCCTTTATTTCGAAGGAGAAGTAGAAAATTTCATATTTGAAGGTCATGGAAAAATCTACTTTACCGACGGGAAAGTCCGTTTTGAAGGTGAGTTCCACGATAATGCGGCGAATGGACAAGGTACTCTGTACAATAAGGATGGCAGTATAGACTTTAAAGGATTGTTTAAAAATGGAATTCAAACGATTGATAAAGCTGCAACTCAGGAGATCGCCATTAATTCCTCGGCTGAACCGCCAGTATTGGATAGCTCGAAAGCTACGGCGAATGCTGCTTTCACCATGATCAATGCTTTCAACGAAGGTTTGTACCGTCTTGATAAAGAGGGTAAAGTACAGCTTGGGCTAGCGAAAGACATGCCACAAATAACGAATAACGGTCTTACCTACACAATCACTTTGCGAGACGCCAAGTGGAGCGATGGTACGCCAGTTAATGCTAACGACTTCGTAGACGCTTGGAAACGCACCCTGGATCCTGCGACCAGAGCGCAATACAGTTTTATTTTAGAGGGGATCAAGGGCGGACAAGCTGTGAAGAATGCTAAAACGCCGAACGAAGTGAAAAAAGCTAAAGACGCACTTGGCTTGAAAGCATTGGATGATAAAACGCTTGAAATCCATTTGGAACGGCCAATTGCGTACTTTCCGAGTCTGCTTGCTTTCCCGATTTTCTTTCCGCAAAAAGCAGATTTCGTTGCAGCACAAGGAGACAGATATGGTGCTGACGCGGATAAAGTCATTGGTGCAGGTCCGTTCAGACTAGTCAGATGGGAGCATGGTCAAAGACTCGAATTTGTAAAGAACGAGAACTATTGGGACGCAGCGAATGTGAAGTTGAACAAGTTTGCCGTAAATATCATAAAAGACTCAGCAACCGGCCTCAATTTATATGAATCTAACCAGGCTGATGTTTCAGAGATTAGTGGCAGTTTATTATATTTGTATCAAGGGGCGACCGATCTTGTATTTAAGCCAGAGCTGACCACATCGTATCTCATGTTCCAGGAGAAGAAATTCCCCGCTTTCGCAAACGCGAAAATACGGCAAGCTCTTACATTAGCTATTGATAGAGATGTGTATATCAGACAGGTTATCAACAATGGTTCCATGCCATCGACAGGTTTTGTACCTAACGGAACGCTAGACGGGAATAATCAAAGCTTTCGTAAAGTAGCAGGGGATGACGTTGAACCGAAGTTTGACTCCGCGAAAGCAAAGCAGTTGCTTGCTGAAGGTCTACATGAACTAGGTATGACATCGCTGCCAACATTTAAGCTGATAGCGGATGACACGATAACAGGAATGAAAACAATTGACTTCATTCAAGAACAATGGAAAACCAATCTGGGTATTGATATGACTTCAGAGCCAATACCGCATGCGATCCGTGTTGACAAGCAAAGTAAACACGATTACGATGTCGGTCTTGCTTTATGGGGCGCTGACTACAACGATCCGATGACGTTCTTAGACATGTGGGAAACACAGGGCGAATTCAACGAAGTCGATTGGTCAAACGCGCAATATGATCAATTATTAAATTCCGCTCGCTTTGAAACAGATCCAGAAAAACGATCGAAGATGCTGGTTAATGCTGAAAAGATTTTGATGCAGGAAATGCCAATTGCACCTCTGTATTTCCGCAGCCGTGTTTTCGTAAGGAAACCGAACGTTGAAGGCATATTTTTCCCATCGTTTGGTGTAGAGTGGGAGCTGAAATGGGCTAGCGTAAAGTAAAACGGATTGTGCCGCTTGTAAAAAATAAGGTTGTCGCAAACCTTTCATCAGTGGAATGGAAAAGCCAGCAAACCCTTGAGTTTGCTGGCTTTTTGCATGTGTATGAAATTAATATTTAGTACTGTTGGATAGATACATTCTGCTATAGCTTTTACTTAATAGGTCGTTACGTTTCCGGCATACATATTTCCTGCTGGACTACGCGTATTATTATGTGCTTTAGCTGTGGCATTACTGTCTGTATACACGACGTTTGGAGTCGCGTTATCGAGGTAAACCGTATTGTCGTGAAAGTCTGCGTTCAATCCCCAACCTGCAGAGCGTTGATGAACTTCAAAAGCATTAACAATAATGCTGTTGTTATTGCGATACCCCGTGTTGAATCGAATGATATCATTATTTCCTTTTACATCCATAAAGCTGTCCGCAGAGTTCGCGCCACTAATACCCGTACCGTTGAACGTATTATACTCGACAATTGTGCCTGTAGAGCCTTCTTTAATATCGATGCTTTCAGCCTTTACATTGGGACCGATCATATTGTTTTTAATCGTGTTGTAGTTCGTGGCTGCATTGTAAGTACCCCATTTGCCTACATCAGATCCGACATAAACGCCTTCACCATAATCCGGTGTGAGTACACCACAATCATGAATATTGGAGTTTTGGATTGTGTTATAGGAGCTGCCATCGCGATAATGCACGCCTTCTTCTCCGATATTGTAGACCTCCACATTATCAATTAACGTGTTGTTCGCGTTGTCCAGCATGATGCCCTTTTTGCCATTCGTTACTTTAACATCTTTGACGATCCAATAGTCACCCGTCATGGTCAAGCCATATCCGGTAGATGTCGTACCCGCGTTAACAATGGCACGGTTTGTGGCGTCTGCGCTTTTGAAAGTGATAGGGTTAGCTGCCGTACCGTTTGCTGCTAATGTAAACTTACCGTTGAAGGTTACTCCTGCTGCTAGAATAATGGTATCACCAGGTGCTGCATTAGCTACGGCGGTTGTTACGCAGGACACTGTGCTGCATGTTGTAGTTGCAGCGTTGGAGCTTTGTGGAGCGATTCCCATGGATACCATAACTAAGGGAAGTGAAACGAACACAGAGACCCATTTTCTTGCGAAGCCACTTGAGATACCACGATCTTGTAACATTATTTAAACCTCCTTATAAAAATAAGTCGCTGTAAACAATTATGACAGCGCTTTCATTATGAGTGTAACAAAGAAAATCTCCTACAACTTGTGTTTTTTCTATTTATTGTGTGTTTTTTATTAGATACGCAACGAAAACATCGTTCCTGAAAATACGTTTGAACTAGATGCCGTTGCCATGTAAGATAGAGCACATACTAGCAAGAGGAAAGGCACATCTATGTGGACGTATATCGTACAGTTATTTCGTGATTTATCGCCTAACGTAAAGCGGTTCATCGCAACAGAAAGCTTGTTTGGCATCGGAGTAGGGATTTCTAGCCTAATCCTTAATTTGCATTTATTAGATCTTGGTTTTTCCAAAGGTGACATTGGCAAAATTACGTCCCTTGGGGCGCTGACCATTGGCTTGTCCAGCTTGCCGGCAGGCTTCATCGTGAAGCTTATCGGACGCAAAGCGATGCTCGTCACTGGCATGCTGCTGACATTCCTATCACTCACGATCTTCGGGATCGGGACCAGTATCGGCGCGGTTACAGCGGCGCAGCTTATTTATTCGCTTGGCGTTACAGCGATTGTTAACTCCGAAATTCAATTGATCTTCCAATATTGCAGCAGTAAGAAAGAAGAAACAAGTGCGTATTCGTTGCTGTTCGCCATATTTACGTTGTTTACCGGTCTTGGTACATGGCTTGGCGGTTATTTGCCGGAATGGCTGCCCGGGCACACCACACCGTATCAATATGCCTTCTTCGTTGCCGGTGGATGTTTAGGGCTCTCTGGCCTATTACGGTGGTTGCTGCTGCCTTCTTCACATGCAAAGGCGCAAGTGGGTGCGGCAGATGAAGTCAGCGGCGTTCAACCAACGAAGTCTTCCGATCAGCCAAAGAGCAGGCATGCGATGTATTTTCTGCTGCTGCTTTCCCTGCTTATTTTCAACTCTGGCTTTACGTTCGGTCTGCTGAGTCCATTCCTGAATGTCATCCTGAAATTCCGATTTCAGATGGAGGACGGGACCATCTCTGGTTTGCTCGCGCTGTCTGGATTTTTCTTCTTCATCGGTTCGATCGTAATGCCGTATTTCGTAGAGAGATGGGGAGGCCGCAGGACATTCGTGTTCCTGTTTCTGTATAACATCATCGTCGTGGCGCTGATGGCGATCGCGATGCCAGCTGCCGTATTTGCGATGCTGCTGCTCATTCGCGGAACGGGCTTTACGATGCTGAACAACTTGATGGACAGTCAATGCATGTCAGCCGTCGATGAAAAGGACCGCAACTTGTTCGCAGGAATGCGGACAGTGTCTCGCAGCATCGGCAATACGATCGCCTCGTATTGGGCGGGCTACATCTTGGCTGGCAATCATTATTCGCTGCCCTTCCTCCTTACCGCGGTTGCCTTGCTAGCCGGGTATGCCGTTTATGCTTGGTTCGTGCAAGGGAAGCTGGATCGGAGACTGCAAGGCCAAACATGACGGATAACGAACGTCAGTCAATGGAGGAGGGCCCTTATCGTGATCACCTATCTGAAACAGGCATATGAAGCATGGATCGACTATCCTCATAGAAGCGGCAAAGTACTTCGAGGTCAATATCAAATTGAACATTTCCTAGGGATGGGAAGCTATGGAGTAACCTACTTATGTCTGGATAAGAGGTCTGGTCAGAAAGTCGTCGCGAAGCAAGCTAAACCGAGTAAAGGGCAGCTGGGGCAAGACCTATTGCGCCGCGAGATGGCGATCATGAGTCAGTTAGCGCATCCCGCTATTCCAAAATGCTACACATCTTTCGAAGAATCGAAACGATTGTATATGATAACCGAGTATATCCAAGGTCGGACTGTGGAGGATTTAATTTTTGAACGGGGAGCTCAGTTTGGGGAAAAGGACGCCTTAAGCCTTATACGCCGATTGCTGGATATCGTACGCTTCATTCACGATCAGGGGATCGTGCATTTGGATATTCGCATTCCGAATGTCATTTTAGACGGGGAGGAGCGTATGAGCCTGATTGATTTCGGTTTAGCTGCTCGCTTAGGAGAACCGGCGCGGTTAACGATTGCTTCCGATGAGGAGCTAATCCGAAGAAGAACCGTAGCAGTCACTTCAGATCTATATGCCATCGGTCATTTTTTACTGTATATGCTGTATTCGACCTTTGAATCGAGGGATGATCAGGAGGACGACACATTGGGATGGGAGCAGGAGCTGTCCGTATCCGCGCAAACGAAACAAATGATTCGGAAATTATTGCAAATAGATCCGCCATACGAGAGTGCACAGGCATGTATGGAGGAGCTAGACGCATTACTCACCGTGTAAAAAGAAAAAAGCCACTTTCGCGGCTTCGGATTAACTGGAGCTTCCTCTTCTGTTTTTATAATAACCATGTCCTTGATGACTGTGTCCGTATCCTCCACGGTGGCTCGAAGAGTAGTGTCGAGTCACGTGTACTCTGTGATTAGAGCTGCTATGTCCGTAGTGCCGGCCCCGTTTGGAATGGAGAAGAGATCCAAATAGTTTACGTAGTAAATATTTGATCATCTTAACATTCCTCCTTTCGCGGTTTACTCCTTAATACGCCAAGTGTACTCGTTGGTTTCAGCTAGCCATCCACTTGGGCGTTCAAGCGTTCCAGAATGCGCCGCTTGCGGTACAGCATTTTTGCAGCTTCGCCAACATCCTTCAGCGTTCCGCGATTGATCCAAGCGCCAAAGAGAATACCCGCGATCGGAATAAGCTGGAACAGCTTCTTCCACCCCCAATTATCGCGGTACGTGGCGAATACCTCGCGCCAGCCCTGAAGCTGAGAGAACATCTGCACCTTCTCCTTATCCGCAGAGGCGTAGTTCGATAGCTCTTCGAGAATCGCCTTTTTACCGACAATGTCGGAGGAAGAGAATTGCAGGACTTTGATCGTGAAGATCCGCTCCTGCTTGTCTTTGGGATCATAGCCATAGCAGATGGCAATTTCCTGAATGGTTTTCAAAGACAGGCCAAGGATGGCCGGAATATCGATGGCGAGCGTCAGAATCCCCCCAATGCCGGTCGTTGCACCTTGAAGTGTAGCGATTTTAGAACGATTCAGCACAATCTCATTGGCGGTTTGATCCAGCACTTGAAGTGGTAATGTTCCCACGGATTCAATCGTAAGCCCCTCMGTAAGATCTGCTTTTTCACCCCTTGCGCGTTCAAACACTTCTTCAACATGCCGCAAAGTTCCCTTTTCAGA
This sequence comes from Paenibacillus sp. P4_A9, assembly GCF_056402415.1. Lineage (NCBI taxonomy): Bacteria > Bacillati > Bacillota > Bacilli > Caryophanales > Paenibacillaceae > Paenibacillus > Paenibacillus sp. P4_A9. Next base: position 13,622 of record NZ_JBFUHL010000008.1, on the reverse strand, counting down.
AATTAAATACCGCCCTCCTGCTTGCAAATAATTCCCGAGCTCGTCCAAGGCCTCACCTATTTTTTTGTTCAAAAACTTCGGCGTTAATCGGTCCAACACTTGAAAGGGAAGCCGTCCAAGCTTTTCCCAAAACCACAGATCTTTCTGTTCAGCTTCCCAAGCTTCTATTTCATGAAGGGCTTGCTGCAGCTCATTTTGCGTTTCCGGATGGTGATTGCGTTCAAGATCATTCATGCTGTGCACAACTCCTTTATACATCGTATACGTATGTATTCGCATTTGGATGCAGGTAAATACATCTACAGCACATTTCTTAGATATTGTGAAGTCGAAAAAATCGACTAACTCGAGAGATATAACGCTCCACGGGCTGAGTTAGTCGAAATAATCGACTAACTCGAGGGAAATAGCGCGCCACGGGCTGAGTTAGTCGAAATAATCGACTAACTCCCTTCTGAACTGCAAAAACCAGCTAACCCCGACTCAAGGGTTTGGCTGGTTTTTGGTTTCTTCCATGCTAAGCCTTAAACAATTTTTCAATGGCTTCGCGTTGCGCTGGTTTAATATTGACCTTGTCGCGAATGCTTTTTGCTAGCGCTTCAGCTTCTTGGATCGTCTGACTCTTGCCTAATGTAATCAAGGTGCCTACTGCGACAGCACCTGTTCGGCCTCCGCCACCCGCACAGTGAAACCCGACTTTTTTACCGCTTTGGTAAGCTTCAACCACATGATTAATGGCTTGTTGAAACAGTTGGTCTTGCGGTCCCGCGGTATTGTCTCCGAGAGCGACTTGAATCCATTGGACTTTGCCATCCGGATACGCGCATTGTGTAGCTTCGCCACGCAAATCCACGATGACTTCAATGCCTTCATTTTTAACCATATCCTCGACGTCCGCAGCTCCGCCAAAATAAATGCGATCCTCGACTAATGCTTGATAGTTTTTAGGTGTACTGGACGCCAGATCATGGTTGTCATCCTTCAAAAATTGCGTAATCCGCAGCTTAATAGCATCTCTTACCTCACGGAATTTAGCTGTAATTTCTTCTTCCGTTCCGGATGCTTTGGCAGGGTCATCGAAGCCCCAATGCCATCTTTCAGCCTTGTCGTTACGCGGGGCAGGGCAGTTATCGTTAGCATGGCCACACAGCGTAATGATGTAGTCAGCTTGGCTTAAAAGCTCAGGATCGATCACGTCAGATGTGTTGTTCGAGATATCGATGCCAGCTTCTTGCATCGTTGCAACGGCTCTTGGGTTTAAACCGTGCGCTTCCAGACCAGCGCTTTTCACTTCATATTTCTCACTGCCTAAAGCTTTCAAAAATCCATCTGCGATCTGGCTGCGGCAGGAATTACCTGTGCAAAGAAAATAAACTAATTTTTTGTCCATGTGGAACATCTCCTTAAGATTGATTTATGTGATTACACTTAACCAGAGGTACAAACCTATAAGTGTGAGGAGTAAAGTTGGGACGGTTAGGATAATCCCTATTCTGAAATAGTAACCCCAGGTTATTTTCACACCTTTGGTAGCTAGAACATGAAGCCATAACAAAGTGGCCAATGAGCCAATAGGCGTGATTTTAGGCCCCAAATCGGATCCAATCACATTGGCATAGATCAAAGCTTCACGGATAATCCCATCTGTCCCAGTCCCTTGGATAGCAAGAGCATTGATCATAACCGTGGGCATGTTATTCATGACAGAGGAGAGAATAGCTGCTAGAAATCCCATTCCAACGGTGGATACAAACAACCCATGATCAGAGATTTGTTCGATCAGGTTTCCTAGCGTATCGGTCAGACCAACATTTTTAAGCCCATAAACGACGACATACATACCAATCGAAAAAATCACAACAGCCCACGGTGCATCTTGAATAACTCGTTTAGTTTCGATAACTTTGCTAGAGCGAGCAATAAGAATAAACACTAGCGCCGCGATACCGGCAATGATAGAAACGGGGATCTCAATAAATCCACTAGTTAAGTAAGCGAGTAGCAGAGCACCGAGTATTACCCACGATAGACGGAAAAGCTGGAGATCCTTAATGGCCTCTGATGGACGCCTCAGTTGCGTAAGATCGTAATTTTGCGGGATGTCTTTTCTGAAAAATAGCAGGAGAACAAGCAAGCTTGCCCCTAATGAAACTAGACTCGTGATGAACATTCGACTTGCATACGTAACAAAATCAATACCAAAGAAATCAGCAGAGACGATGTTTACCAAATTACTGACGACAAAAGGAAGTGAGGTTGTATCCGCGATAAAACCGCTTGCCATTATGAAGGGCAGGATCATTTTGTCTGGGAATTTCAGCGCTCGAACCATCGCCAGAACGATTGGGGTTAAAATCAGTGCGGCCCCGTCATTCGCAAAAAGAGCTGCAACGGCCGCCCCGAGCAAGATGACATAGATGAACATGGTTTTCCCGTTGCCTTTTGCCATCCGTGCCATGTGCAGTGCGCACCATTCGAAAAAACCGATTTGGTCAAGGATCAGTGAGATCAGGATGATGGCTACAAATGCTAATGTGGCATTCCAGACAATGCCGGTCACAATCACGACATCATGAAGAGATACGACTTGGCATATAAGTGCTAGCAGGGCACCTGCCGAAGCGGACCAGCCGATATTTAACCCTTTAGGCTGCCAAATCACAAATGTTAATGTAAGTAAGAAAATAAAAACTGCTAGAAATACCATAGATTCCTCCAATTAGTCGCAACAATTCAGCTGTTCACAAGAAGTCGCATTCACTTTTTCTTTTTGGGAAGGCAAGTGTTGAAATAGATCTTGTAAGAAGGGTTTATCGCTGATGTTTAATGAATAGAATACCCATTGTCCCTTTTTCGTTTCTTTCACTAAACCGCCGTCTTTGAGCTTTCGCATATGTTGACTCACATTCGGTTGGCTCGTTTGTAAGATCTCAACAATCTCATATACACAGAGCTCACGCTCATTGAGAAGAGAAAGTATCGTGAGTCGCATTTTATCGCCTAGGAGCTTGAAGACATCGGATAACTTATCTATTTCCATCCCAATTACACTCTCCTTTATTACTTTTAAATCATTATATAATCATTTGCTTATATTTAAAAGTAAAGAAATTGTAAAACTGCTTAAGGCCGATCAAAGAAACTGCATAACCAACTAACCATTTACCAATAATACCTATGTTTACCTAGTGAGGAGGCATAGAAACAGTGAATAAAAAAGTTAGAAGTAAACGTGGCATCGTCCTGTTAATCCCCCTGTTGGTAGTCCTGATTGCTTCAGGATGTGCAAAGAATAAAACGGTCAAAGTCGGCATCGAGGAGAATTTCCGCCCCTATACCTATGTTGAAGGGGGAGAGAATAAGGGCTTTGAGGTGGATTTATGGCAAGCGATCGCTAAAAAGTCGAAAATTAACTATGAATTGGTTCCAATGGAAATGGGTGAATTGAATAAAGGCTTAAAATCCGGCAAAATCGATTTGGCCATTTCGGGGAAGACCATTTCGGATGCTCGCAGTAATGATCTTGAATATTCCGATCCTTATTTTCAAACGAACTTGGTGATTCTTACCGCTTCAGAGAATGGAACTATCAAAGGGAAGGATGACTTGACCCAAAAGGTAGTAGCCACCGAAAACGGATCTACGGGGTTTTACTACGCAAGTGCAATTCCAGGGGTGAAAATCCATAGTTATTCCAAAATCTCCGATGCCTACGACGAAATTAAAAAGCATACTGCGGACGCCGTTATCGTCGAGGAACGGAATGCGCAAGATTTTATCAAAACTACAGGGCAAGGAACTGTGAAAATAGTAGGAGAGCCATTCAACAAAGAGAGCCTTGCTGTTCTAGCTAAAAAGAAAAACAAGTACCTCGGAAGAATCAACGAAGCGCTCCAAAATGTATCCAAAGACGGGACCTATGAAAGCGTGTATACCAAGTGGTTCAGTAGTAAACCGGAAATGATGCCGAATAAAATGAAAAAAGAATTGGAACACGACTTACAACACGAAACGTAAGGGAATTCTTGTGCTTGGCTAGCTTGCCGATTTATCGGCAGGCTATTTTCTTTGTGTGATAAAATAAGAAGGGATTTAATCGGCGAAGGATGTGTGATATCGATGAGAAATAATCGAAACTGGGCTGGCAATTATACATATAGCGCTTCGCAATTTCATGTTCCCACGACCGTGGAAGAAGTACAAAATTTGATAGCTCGCAGTAGTCAAATCAAGGTCCTTGGCACACGCCATTCATTTAACGGCATCGCCGACTGTACGGAAAGCATGATCTCGCTTCAGAACCTGAATCGCGTGATCGAACTCGACCAAACGCATAATAGAGTAACGGTTGAAGGCGGTATTCGCTATGGAGAGCTTGGTCAATATCTTCACGCGAATGGCTATGCGCTGCACAATTTGGCATCGTTGCCTCATATTACGGTTGCAGGTGCATGCGCAACCGCTACTCACGGTTCTGGCGATCGGAATGGCAATCTTGCGACAGCGGTCTATGCGATGGAGGTCGTCAAAGCTGATGGGGAAATTATCGAGTTCTCCCGCCGCGAGCATCAAGACGGGCTCCTTGCTGGAGCAGCCGTTGGACTAGGCGGACTAGGTGTAGTCACGAAAATTACCTTGGATATCGTCCCAACCTTTCAGATGCGACAGTACGTATACGACAACCTGCCATTGGTGCAGCTTGAAGAGCACTTCGATGCTATTTTCTCTAGCGGCTATAGTGTCAGCCTGTTCACGGACTGGAAGGAATCGACGTTCAACCAAATGTGGTTGAAGCGGGAAATCATGGATCCAACCTCCACCTACGAGCAGGTAGAGTCTGCATTTTTCGGAGCAAGTCTAGCTGACATACATCGTCATCCGGTGCCAGGTTACACAGCCGAGAATTGCAGTGAACAGATGGGGATCCCAGGACCATGGCATGAACGGATGCCGCACTTTCGGATGGATTTCACCCCAAGTGCTGGCGAGGAATTGCAGAGCGAGTATTTCGTGCCGCGTCATCATGCCTATGAGGCATTATGTGCACTCGACCGCATGAAGGAGCTCATATCCCCACTGCTTTATGTGTCTGAGGTACGTACAATTGGTGAAGACAATTTATGGATGAGTCCTTGCTATAAGCAGCAGTCTGTGGCTATCCATTTTACATGGAAACCGAATTGGGAGGCCGTTAAGCAGGTGCTGCCCATCATTGAACAACAACTCGAGCCGTTCCAGGCTCGCCCACACTGGGGCAAGCTGTTTACGATGCTGCCTGCCCGAGTGCAATCTCTCTACGAGAAGCTACCCGACTTTCAGCAACTGCTCCTTCAATGTGACCCGCAAGGAAAGTTCCGCAACGCGTTCTTGAGCACTTATATTTTAGGAGACAAATGATGAAAAGAATTGGATGCTTTCATGCCCATCATTCGAATATTGAACTCATTGACAATGCCCTGCGTAGTTTGGATGTGGAACTCATTCATTTTGTAGATCCAGGTCTGGATCGGATCAAGATGGATGCCGATTTCACGACTGAAATAGTAGAAAAGAAAGTGCTTGAAACGCTGGATTGGATAGCGAAGTGCCATGTGGATGCGATATTGATTACCTGTACTTTTTTTACAGCCATATACAAGGAAGAAGTTCATCACTTTCCGATCCCGATCATCCGAATTGATGATCCACTGTTCGCAGCTATCTGTCAGATGAATCAGCCTACGATCGTTGCTTTTACGAATCCGAACACGGTTCAAGGAACGATGAATCAATTAGCAGCCTACGCCCAAAAGAAGGGGAAAGCGATTGAAGTGGCGCCTGCCCTTCTGGAGAATACCTTCGATCTCATCATGCAAGGTAAAAAAAGTGAATACATCCAAGCTGTCTCACTGGGACTGATCCAACTGCTGGAGGAAAACCCAACGCAGCGTGTGGTTGCTGCCCAGCTTTCGATGGTGCCAGCTGCACAGGCCGCCGCGACGCAAACCAATCGTTCCGTCGGGAGCCAACTTGACTCGTTGGCTTATTATTTGAAAACAGTGTTGGCCATGTAAGCTGGCCCCAACCAAACGAAAAAGCCTCGATCCATATAGGATTCGAGGCTTTTTTGGATCGGACTTACGGAATGACTACCGCGTTCTTTTCTTGCAGCGTGCTGAGATCGTTCGCTTTAATTAATCCGTTTGAGACAGTATACAGCGTATCGCCGATATAGAGAACGCGCTGCACCTGTTTGTCACCGGCATAGAAGTGTTGGCCGGCTTTTTGCAGCTCATCTTGCGTGAGATGGGTGATGCCTCCGCGGAACTGGAACCCTTTTTCCAAATCAAGGTTGTAGACGTATGCCCCCTGGAAAGCAAAGCTTCCGTAAGCGGCAGCCGAATTCTTCGAATTGCTTGCCGCCTGATTCGGATCGATTTTCATCACGTTAACGGGGAAGGAAAGCAGATTCTTCTCCTTGGAGAAGAGCAACGCACGATGATTGTACAGCAGCTCGGAATCCGTTCCACGATCCCCGATCATTTCAGTAAATTTCTCCTTCGGATTATTCACATCGGATACATCGAACAATGCGACTTTCATGCCTTGGTAATAGGCGATGGATTGTGTGCCTAGCGAGTTCTTGTTATCCACCTCGACCGTATCTTTCCCGAAGCCGATAATATGATTTTCATCATACGGATGCAGATAATTGCTGTAGCCAGGAATCTTTAATGCCCCTAATAATTTAGGTGCAGCAGGGTCTTTTAAATCCATGACAAACAGCGGATCCGTGTTTTTAAAAGTAACCATATATGCACGGTCGCCCATGAAGCGGGTGGAGTAGATGCGCTCACCTGGCGCAATGTTCTCGATTTTGCCCTCTACTTTCAGATTCGCGTCAAGGATGTACACATGGTTCTTCGACGTCCCCTCATCTGTCCGCCAGATTTCCCCTGTTGTCGTAGCAAGTCGCAGGTGACCATTGTGCTCATCCATGGAGAATTGATTGAGTAGGTGTCCAGGCACCTTCCCGGTATTCTTGTACACGGCTTTTCCAGTGTTCAGCCCGAATTGATAAACGATTGTTTCTTGCTTTGGAGCTTCAAAAGGCGGACTAGCTCCATTAGGCTCGCCGACTCGGATACCTTGCACAGAAGAGGAAGAGTCTATTGGCATCGGCATCGGTTGAAAGCTCATTTCTTCATATTTCGTAGCCGCTATATATAAGTTTTCTTCAGAGGCGTACACGTTCTGCCCCGATCCGAGATACGACGTGACATTCATTGTCTGCGTCAAATCATTCAGGTTCACGCCTCCGATGAGTATATAATTGGGCTCTAGCGCTTTGGGCAAATAGTAGATCTGATCTAACGGAATTGAAGTGAAGGAATCACCTGCCGAGGAATCCCGATAAGATGGGGCTAGTTCATTTTTCGCGCCTTCCATATCCGCCATTTCTCGGTACTGATAGTAATTGACATACTTATTGGCGATAAAATAAAGGGATGATCCGATTTTGCGGGAAGAAATGTAGTTTCCTTCAAGCTCAACATCTTTAACAAGCTTCAGGTTACTCCGATCCGTGAGATCGTAAACCATGACCTTCGTAGTTGCTTGCGATCTAAAAGGCATGATCATTTTCTTTTCCGCAATACCGCTGCTTGGTGAATCATTGTAAGGCACTGGTTTAAAGTTCTGATAGGCTTGCCCGATCACGACCAGATGCTCCTCGTCCACGTAGATTTCACTTGGTTGGAACTGCGTATCTTGCGTTGAAGGGAAATTAAGGATACTCATTACCTTCATCTGGTCAGCGGGATAAGCTGCAGTGACGACGATACGTTGCTTATTCACGGTATAAATGTACGTTCCATCTGTCTTGACGACGTCCGATTCATCGACACCCTGCACTTGTACGTTTGTTCCGGAGTACTCAGGTGACACATAATTGGCTGAATCCTGGGCTGCGACACCAGCACTGCCGGCGGTAGCTGACGCTGATGGAGCTGTTGGCGCTGAAGCGGTGCTTGAGGACTCAGACTTGGCATCTTTTGCCATTTGGTTAACTGCGCGCATCCCGTTGCTTTCATTCTGAGTCAACAATGTGACCAAGTGGTCATACGTGCCCACTACCGGCAAGCTGTCAGCCTGCTTCGTAATGTTTACAGAGCTCGTTGCTGAATCCCAGCGAACAACATGATTGGCGCTTTCCATAAAGAAACGCAGCGGCACGTAGAGGGAGTCATCGACGATTTGCGTGACTCCGTTCATGGTGGTTGCTTTTCCGTTTACGTACGCATAGTCCGAATTCATTGGCAGTTTAAGCTCGTATCCATTGCCAGTAATAACTGCAGTACGTTCAGCTTCTTGCCAAGTGACGTCCATGGCTAAAGCGTTTGCAAGATCGCGAACAGACGCCATCAGAATACCATCCATCATGCGAGGCTGCATCGAGAAAGCGATCGGTTGGCCCTCGAACTTGACCGTGGTTCCCTGGCCAGCATTCGTGGTCACAGGTGTAAAAGCGGATGTTAAGAGTATCGCGGTGAGTAGGAGGCCGGCGGCCATAACCTTTTTCTTCATCTATCTCATCCTTTGCTTAGTTAATGGTTGGTTATCATATTTATATGTGTATCTTCTAAACGCATGGTAATGTAGATTTGTTTCAGCATGTTGGAAATATTTTTCCTAGAAACGGTTTATGAAAGTCAGAGGTTGAAAATAGCAAGATGTACCCGTCTTGTTATATGATAGTTGTATGAAAAATATGGAGAAAATGAATCGTCGTTCCTTTTTGAAAAAGGGTCTTCTGTTAGGCGGAGGGTTACTATCAGTCCCCCCATTAAGTTACGGGTATGCCACTTGGGTAGAGCCCCGCTGGTTACAAGTTGAACGTATATCGCTGTCGTTTCCTGCACTACCAGAGGCATTCAAGGGATTGCGTATCGTGCAATTCAGTGATTTGCATTTTGGTTTTCATTTGGATATCAAGCAGTTGACTAAAGTGGTTGAGGTCATTCAGGCGCAACAACCGGATATCGTATGTTTTACAGGCGATCTAGTCGATTATGCGATTGGTCCATCAGGTCAAGCAATACGAGATGTTCTGCGTTCGATCCAAGCGACGTACGGCTGTTATGCCGTGCTCGGCAATCACGATTACTACGGAGATGCGGATGAAGTAGCGGATGTTCTAGAGGGCGGCGGCTTTCACTGCCTGCGTAATAAGGGGATGCGGATCCAGAAAGGCAACCAATCTATATGGATCGCGGGTATCGAGGATATGTGGGAGGGAGTCCCTGATCTTAAAGCTGCCATGCGGTCGGCGAAAAAAGAAGAGTGGGTGCTCCTGTTATCCCATGCACCAGACTTTGCCGATGTTGCTTCCGCAGAAGCCGTCCATTTGCAACTCTCAGGACATTCCCACGGTGGTCAAGTGAGACTTCCGTTTATCGGACCGCTGGGTTCCGTGCCCTATGACGTCAAATACCCATCCGGACTATATCATATAGGGAGTAATAAGTCGCTAACACTATATACGAATCGAGGTATCGGTGTGTCGTCACGTCCCATTCGGTTTATGTGTCGACCTGAAGTAACGGTTATGACATTGGTTTAAAAAGGAGTCCACATGCAGACGAATAGCCTTCTCGAATTCCTTTTATTTCCGCCGACGTCCTTGAATAGACAGAAGCTGGAGAACCAACTAGCAGGAAAAACGGTTCTTATAACGGGTGCCAGTTCCGGCATAGGCGAACAGCTTGCTTATCTACTGTCTGATATGAAGGTTCATATGATTTTGGTGGCTAGACGAGAGGATAAGCTATTAGCTATGAAAAGTGACATCGAAACAAGAGCAGCAGCTCTAGTAAGTGTGTTCCCCGCGGATCTTCGAGATCCGGAGGACATGGAGAGACTCCTGAGCTATCTACATCAGCTACAAGATGGGCTCGATATCGTCATCAGCAATGCAGGGCATTCGATCAAGCGTTCAATTAGGCAGTCTCTGAGCCGCTATCACGATTTTACTCGCACGATGGCGATTAATTATTTCGCCCCAGTTCAACTGCTTCTGTCCATCCTTCCATTACTTGAAAAAAAGCGCGGGCACATCATCAATGTATCTACGGTTAATACGATGTTGCTTCCATTGCCTCATTGGGCAGCGTATCAGGCATCGAAGACTGCCTTTGATACCTGGTTTCGGTCTGCGGCCCCCGAGCTGAACAGGATGGGGATCGCCACGAGCTCGATCTATCTTCCGCTAGTTCGAACACCCATGATTCTGCCAACCGCAGTGTATCGTGAATTGCCCGCCATGTCCCCGCAACAGGTTGCCAAGATGATCGGTAAGGCAATCTATACTCAAAGACGAACATTCAAACCGTGGTGGTTGATCTTCGGACAGCTGGCTTCCGTCATTTTCAGAAGATATTGGGAAGTCGCCCTGCCAAGAATGCTAAGGAAAAAGGGTAACGGCCATGAGGATGTTTAAACTGATCTATGTTTTATATACAAGTGGACTGCTCTCTGTGGCAGCGATGTTTCGGTTAGCTTGTGCGATCTATACCTCAGGCATCAATCTGATGGCTCTGTTGAAATTTGCAGCTAGCACCTACGGGGACAAAATCGCTTTCGTAGATGAGCAGGAAACCCTAACCTACAACCAATTGTTGGCCCAATCCGAAGAGCTTGCGGCCGTATTGAAGATGGGATACCAACTTACGGGCGGCAAGAAAGTGGGCTTCATGTGCAAGAACCATGCTTCTTTGGTGAAAGCCATTTTCGCGGTTTCATTAACGGGTTCGGATATGTATCTGCTGAATGCGGAAATGAGTAAGGGGCAGTTGAATGCCATTCTGGAGAGCCAAGATTTCCACCTCCTGGTCTATGACGATGAACTAAGCTCCTTACTTGAACAAACTACGTACACGAATGCCAAATTGTTGAGTTATCATGATACATTTGTGGCGATAAATAATCTATCTGTTACAACCACGTATGAAAAACAAAAGTTATACCGAGCTTCCTCTGGAAAACTAGTGCTGCTAACAGGCGGGACCACAGGGAAAGCCAAAGAAGCGGCGCATAAACCCTCGCTATTCAATTATTTGGATCCATTTTCGGCATTCCTTACGCGATTGGAAATTTTGGATAAGCATACGGCCTATATTGCGACGCCTATTTATCACGGTTATGGCGTAGCCGTGCTGCTCCTATTCTGCGCTTTGGGAAAAAAAGTAGTGATTCATCGTGGATTCAATGCAGAGAAAGCCTGCCGATTGATCCGGGAGCATCAGGTTGATATCGTAACCGTTGTCCCCTTAATGTTGCAAAAAATGTTAAAGAGCAATGCGAACGATTTGAAATCTCTTTCCTGCATAGCTTCAGGTGGTGCCGAGCTCAATCCCAAACTGGTTAATGAGACTTTGAGTCAATTGGGCGATGTGTTATACAATCTGTACGGTACTTCGGAAGCGGGCTTGAATATCATCGCAGATCCGCAGGATTTGAGGTACTCGGCACAGACGATCGGCAGAAAGATTGATGGTGTCCTTTTAAAAGTCATGGATGATCATAAAAAAGAAGTGGAAGTCGGCAGCGTAGGTCAATTGTGTATGAAAAACAGATGGTCCATGAGAAACAAGACCGATGCATGGATCGAAACCGGTGATTTGGGTTATCGAGATGACCAAGGTTATTACTTTCTGTGCGGGAGAGCGGACAGTATGATTGTCTCGGCGGGGGAAAATGTCTATCCTTTTGAAGTGGAACAAATCATGCTCACACATCCTCTAGTAGAGGACGCAGCCGTCATCGGGATTTCCGACGAGTATTTTGGGCAACGGTTGAAAGCTTTTGTTCTATTGGCTCCTCAAGCGGAAATTACCCAAGAGGAACTTATGGCATGGCTGCGCGCCAGACTAGCACGATTCCAGATGCCCAAAGAGATCGGCTTCGTCGATCGGTTGCCCTATACCCCTTTAGGGAAATTGGATAAAAAACTGCTTAAAGGCTTGTAACTGCTGGAATCGAAAATGACCATCACATTTTTGGAATGTGGCGGTCATTTTTTTAGTCTACGATTTATTAGAAGAATCTGAAAKGAGAGAATTGTCTGGAATCCAGGAGAACTATAGCTAATAGATCAAACAGAACTAAAGGGAGAATGAATGGCAGGAATGAGATATGCGCTTTCTTTCCATTTCGGGATTGTTTTAAATAGACCTTATTGCCGTCCACTTTCACAATGGTTCCTTTGTAAGTGCCATGTGTCGTTTGTATCATGACTTCTCGATTGAGGTACTTTTTACAAATCAAATAGGAATCTGATCGCATCAAAATGATACCTCCTTTCTAGCTTTATTAATCTAGTATATGTCCGTCCAATAGAACAAGTGTGTGCTATAATCAACTAAAAATAATGTTTAGAAAAGAGGCATGAAATAAGTGGAAATGGCATTAGCTTTATTATCCTTTTTCTTTATGTTGCTATTCTTAAGTACGATTCGAGCCTTTATTAATAAAGATAAAAGTGACGTTCTCATATTCGCGACATCTGTTTTATTTGCAGCTATTCTATTTATTAGTGTTGTTGGCTAAAACCAGGGACTAGAAGAACTCATATTCATGTTAGACAAGCAGGTAGTTTTTCAGAGCAAATGAATTTACTTTTCAGGGATTATTTAAGAGTACATCTTGCTGATTGTTTGAGATACGCTCAAGAAAAACACCGATTGATGGCACTTTTTAAGGATGAACGCCCTAAATATGTTGAGGGAAAAGGACCGATTGTTTGGGACATTATACAGAAAGCCCATATATGGTCGCAAGAAGTAGGATGGAAACCAGGCATGTCAGATAATTTGTGAGGTCAACAAAATGATATTCTTCTAGGATGTTTTTTTCATCTTTATATCATCTTCATTTTAACTTTATATGGCGTTGGTACATTTACCTTGCAAGTCATTCAAAGTTAAAGGACTGGTGAAAAAAATGGAGAATTTGAAAACAAAAGTAGCTACATATGGAATTGCTGCCGCTGTACTTTTAGGAGTAGGTAGCTCATACTCCCTAGCTGCTGAAAAAGAAAATGTAAAACCGATTCAAAGCGTACAAAAAAGTGAACAAGTCAATGAAATTTCTAACCAAGAAAAAAAGGTCTATGTGAAAGCGGAGGGTATCCTCAAAGGAACAGGTTCTGCTATGTTGAATAACGCTAAACTATTTGAATTGTTGCAAATGGATGCWGCGGAACTACAARAAGAATTAGATACAGGCAAGACAGTTATTGAAGTTGCAGCTTCGAAGAATGTATCAGAAAAAGAAGTGAACGCTGTAATTTTACAAGCTGAAGTTGAAAAACAACTAAGAGCAGTRGAAAATAAGGAACCAGGCATTACAGCTCCTCCAAAAGATGAACTAGCTRAGCAAATATCTAAAAAGGTTCAACAAGTTACTGCACCAAGCGTACAAAAAAGTGAACAAGTCAATGAAATTTCTAACCAAGAAAAAAAGGTCTATGTGAAAGCGGAGGGTATCCTCAAAGGAACAGGTTCTGCTATGTTGAATAACGCTAAACTATTTGAATTGTTGCAAATGGATGCTGCGGAACTACAAGAAGAATTAGATACAGGCAA
>NZ_JBFUHL010000007.1:0-153062 GCF_056402415.1 Paenibacillus sp. P4_A9 | reverse complement strand
ACCTGGTGACATTCACTGGCTGACGGATAAACATTTCGCTTGGTGGGCCATTACCCTGACAACCGATTGGTGGTCAGTAGGTTTCGTAATGGTGCTGTTCCTAGCTGGCTTACAAGAAATTCCTACGGATCATTACGAAGCTGCGAAAATAGATGGCGCTGGCGCTTGGAAGCAATTCATTCATATTACGCTTCCTGGTCTGTCGAGAGTCATGCAAATACAAGTTTTCTATCAAATTATCTCGTGCTTGAAGCTGTTTGGGCAAGTACAGATCATGACGGGCGGAGGTCCGGGGGACTCCACGAATACGATGATTCGCTATATCTATGTTACGGGGTTTAAAAAGGATATGTTCGGTCTTGCTTCGGCTCAGTCCATCGTATTCTGCATTATCATGCTGCTCATCGCAGTGGCACAGTTCAAATTAACAGACAGAAAAGATTGACGGAGGTTGAACATGAAACGATTCGCGATCAACATCATCGCGGTGCTGCTGGCCCTCTTATTTATGTTTCCACTGTTTTGGATGCTGATTGTATCCCTTAAACCGGATGGCGTAAATGTCTCCACACTTCGTGATTGGGTGGATTTCTCGGATTTACAGCTGCATAATTATACGAAGGTGATCAAAGATTCTCAGATCCTGAGATGGACGTGGAACAGCGCGGTTATCGGTGTGCTGACAACTGTAATTTCACTCTTCTTCAGCTCCCTAGCAGCTTTCTCCTTCTCGAAGCTGCCGTTTAAATCCAGAGGTATGTTCTATGTCATCATCGTTTCTGGATTGTTAATTCCAACGGAAGCGATTTTGATTCCACTCTATGAAACGACGCTTCATCTGAAGCTGATTGATAACATGTGGGCGATCATCCTGCCTGGACTCACGAATCCAATCGGGATCCTGCTTCTCAAGCAGTTCATGGATGGCGTCCCGAAGGATTATATCGAAGCAGCACAGATTGATGGCAGTAAAAATTTTGAATTATGGTATCGTATCTGTCTACCGCTAACCCGATCTGCCATGTTTTCCGTCGGGATTTTCTACTTTATCCTATCGTGGAACAATTTCTTATGGCCTTACCTATCCATTACCTCGCAAGAGAACATGATATTATCGGCAGGACTACCGACATTTTTGTCGAATAATACGATGTCCTTGAATCTGATCATGGCAGCAAGTGCGATTGCAGCAATTCCGACGATTCTAGTGTTTGCTATCCTGCAACGTCAAATTGTGCAAGGGGTTGCAATGTCCGGGATTAAAGGTTAATAGGCTTATCTCTCTACTAGTCAGACCCCAGAAAGGGTTGTTCCAACGATGACCCAAACATCAGAAGTTGCGACACATCAACGCCACAAACGATTTCCATCATGGATGTATAAATGGACGAGCAGCATTCGCTATAAGTGGATGCTGCTGCTGGTCCTCTTTTCTCTAACGCCCCTGCTTGCCTTGGGGTTTATTTCGTATTCGATATCGAAATCAACGATTAACAATAAAGTGACGGAATACTCGGAACAGCTCTTGAAACAGACAGCGGAGAACATCGACACTCGACTTGGGATCTACAAAGATTTGATGATGCAGGTTGTAAATAACAATGAAATTGTTACGATGCTGCGGACATTGGATCGTACGGATCCATCTCAATATGATCTAGATAGTCTATCCCTGACAACGAAGCTATCAACCATTATTGCGATTAATCAGGACTTACAGTCGATTTCATTCCTTTCACCGGGGCACTATATCAAGGGAATTTATAGATGGAACGATCGCTCTGCCGACAAAGTATCCCCATTCCTGCAGACCTTGGAGGATGGGAGTAATTTTCGCTGGTTTTCCACGCGACAGGGAACTTATGTTGATAGTCTGAACACGCAAAAAGTTCACGTCTTTTCACTGGCCAAGCAAATTTATAAGATGTCCGATGATAGTCCAGTTGGGATCATTGCCGTACTCGATATTCGCGAGGATGTGCTGAAAGAAATTGGTGCTCGAACGACCAAGAGTAATATGGATATTGAAAGCTTTGTGATTGATGGCAGTGGTCAGATCATTTCGTATCCGGACAGTCAATTGTTGGGGAAAAGTGTGAAGGAAGTGCTAGGCGAAGAAGGCTACACGGAGATGTTTCGAGGGGCGACGGACGAATCTGTTTTTCCATTGAAATATCAAGGTGAAAGACTGATTGTGAATTATAAAAAGCTCCATACCAACGACTGGATTGTCGTCAATATGATTTCAGAGGCTTCCCTATACAAAGACTCTAATCGGTTATTGCAAATTATTTTGGTGATCGCTTTCATATGTCTGTTGTTCTCCATTCTGACGGCAATGTTGCTCGCGAACTCGATTTCTAAGCCGATCCTGAAGATGATTCGATTAATGCGGCAAGTCATGTCGGGTGACCTGACGGTTCGGTTCAAAGCGAAACGTCGTAATGACGAATTTGATATTTTGGGCGAAAATTTTAATTACATGGTTGCCCGCATTGATGGTCTCCTTGAGGCTGTTTATGAGGAACAAAATCATAAGCGCGTGGCGGAATTAAAGGCGTTACAAGCGCAAATTAACCCGCATTTCCTGTATAATACTCTGGATATCATTAAATGGACGGCACTCCTGCAGAAAGCGAATCACGCTGCCGAAATGGTCAGTCTTTTATCCCGATTGCTGCGAATAAGCTTGGGGAAAGGCGAAGAGACGGTCACGATTGAGGAAGAAATTGAACATGTCCAGTGTTATCTGGGGATTCAGAAGTTCAGATTTAACTTCAATATCGAGACATTTGTCCATCTGGACGAGGAGGTTCGTACGTTCCGCACGCCGAAGCTGATCCTACAGCCCATTGTGGAGAATGCCATCCTTCATGCTTTTACAGATAGGGAAACAGGCGAAATTCATATTCATTGCATTGTTGATCCGGAGGGCGGTATACGCTTCGAGGTACTGGATAATGGGCGTGGTATGGACGCAAGTCTTGTTCAAAGTCTGAACAGGCATGAAGCGCCTTCCGTTGATAAAGTAAGTGGGATCGGTTTAGCAAATGTAGACGAACGAATTAAACTCATTTGTGGGAAGATGTATGGTTTGGACATTCAAAGTGAACCTGGAGCGGGTACATGTATTCGTATTCGACTGCCAGAAATGAAGTAGGTGAAGATCATGTTGCGAGTTGTGATTGTGGAAGATGAGTATATCGTGAGGTTCGGCATTCGCTCAATGATTGAATGGGATAAGCTGGGCTTGACGGTGAGCGGTGAGGCAGCGAATGGGCAGGAAGCGTTGGACTTGATCCGCGAGAACCCGCCAGATATTCTAATTACAGATATCAAAATGCCCGTTATGGATGGTATCACACTAATTACGGAAGTACGTAAAAGTCATCCCCATATGAAAATAGTCATTCTTAGCAATTTGGAGGATTTCCAATATGCGAAAGAAGCCATTCACAATGGGGTATCCGAATATATGATCAAGTCAGATATGATGCCGCGAGACCTGGAGGGGACGCTGCTCCGTGTGAAGGAAGCGATCAACGAGGCCTTACCCATCAGCGAACAGAAGCTTTCGTTAAGTGACGTTGAACCTATCGTGAAAGAAAAACGGATGATGGAGCTCCTGGAAGAAATGGACCCTGCTCGCAGACAGCATTTGGTAGCAAGCTTAAGGCTATCGGAAGTCAAGCTGCCCTTATATGTGCTTCATATCGCAAAGAATGAATGGACGCAGAGTGTCGAGGAGGGCCAATCGTTGATACGCACGGCGATTGGTGAAGTCATGTCCACTTCCTCGGAGGATCTCTATGAAGCTTTTCCAGATCGACAAGGGGAAATGAATGTTCTTCTTTTTACAAGGAAGATGGCAACTACCGGCATTGCTGACATGAAGTTATTGGCACAGTCCGTGCTTCACTATCTCAAGGATCATTACGCGATGAGGTGTACGATAGGCATTAGTATGAGCACGTCCAGTTGGGCGGGGCTGCACCAAGCCTACGAGCAAGCGACAGCAGCAGCGAAATATAAAATGTTCATTGGCAGTGAGCGAGCCATTCAATACGGCGTTGATTATGTGCCTGCAAAAACGCAAATGGCAGATAATATTAAAGTTAGCACAACCCATATCCATTCGATGGTATATGCGTTTCAAACGAAAGAGTTGCAAGTCTATTTGGAAGATATTTTCGAACAGCTTACGGCACGCAAGGATTATGATCTCGTGGAAATTATTTCGTTGGAGCTGCTTATTCTGCTCACGACCTTATGGTCTGAGGTGRCAAGCGATCAGCAAAGCATTCTCCAACTAAAGAAGCAGTATTATGAGCAATTGTCCAAACTGGAGACGATCCAGATGAGTAAGGCTTGGTTTTTAAAAGCTTTTGAAGAACTCATTGCGCATATGATTGGTGTGTATAATAGTGATCGAAACGGCATTATTAAAGCAGCCCAATATATTGGGCAGTACTACCAGCAAGAGATTTCACTGCAATCCATCAGCAATCTGGTTCACTTAAGTAAGAACTATTTTGCCAACTTGTTTAAAAAGGAAATGGGTGAGAGCTTCTTAGAGTATTTAACGCGTACTCGCATTGAGAAAGCCAAAGCATTATTAACAAGTGAGCTAAAGACAGCAGATATAGGGCATTTGGTTGGGATTCCAGACCCTAAATATTTCTCGAAAGTATTTAAAAAAATTACTGGTTCATCCCCAGCGGAATATCGCAATCGCGCAAGAGAAGACAAGTCGTAATCGAAGTCTTCTCTTGCGCGATTGCAAACGCTTACCGAGGAGCTTTTAGTCGTCATGTATTTGGGGGTAAAGGGGGGATCGGATTGTTAGATAAAAAAAAGATCAAACTGAGCGTTGGAATCGCATGTAGTCTCGCATTACTACTAACGGGATGTTCAATCCTGCCCAATCATCAGAAGGAATTAACTGATAGTAAGAAAACAACGGGGGGCATAGAAACGCCTGTGGAAATTTCGTTCTGGAATCCATTCGGCGGAGGCGAAGGGGAGTTTGTAGAACGAATTGTGCATGACTTCAATGCTTCACAAAAGGGTGTTTACGTGAAGCAGCTTCGATTAGAATCGAACGAATATTATGTGAAACTGAGCACAGCTCTTTCTTCGGGGAAAGGTCCGGATGTGGCCGTAGCCCATGTAGACCGCATGTCACCATTCGTAAAGGCGAAGCAAATTATGCCGCTGGATGGCTTGGCGAGTGAGATCGGATTTGATTTCAAAGACTTGGAGATGAGCAATGTACAAAGTGTGAGCTTTCAGAGTAAGACGTATGCGATCCCTTTGGACACTCATTTTCACATGCTGTATTACAATAAAGCGATTTTGAAAAAAGCGGACTTGTTGAATGACGATGAAACGCCTAAGTTGGCTGCGTCAACGCCGGAGGCATTCATACAATTACTTCAGCAAATTCAAGCGAAAGTACCGAATGTTCAGCCATTTGCTGTGAACACGCCCTATTTCCAAGAGCCATTCCTCAATATGTATTATGAGGCTGGTGGAGAATTGCTGGATAGCAGCATGACGAAGGCAACGATCCATAATGATAAAGCGAGCCGTGTATTGAAATTTTATCAACAACTCTATAGCAGCAAGCTCTCAGACGTTAACGACAAAACGCCGTGGGATACGTTCCATAATGGCAAAGCGGCACTATGGGTTGGCGGTGTATGGGAAGCGGGCTACCATCTAAGTGAGCCTTCCCTTCCTGTTGGGATTATGCCGCTTCCTGCGCTATTCGGCAGCAACGCGCAGTGGGGAAGCTCGCATACGCTCGTTATTCCTACCTACGTAACGAAGGAAAAGCAGCTTGCAGCTATGGCGTTTATGGCCTATTTCTCTAAGGTAGGCTCCATGACATGGGGGCAAGCCGGACATGTACCAACGAACCGAGCGGTGCTTCAAAGTCATGAATTTGAACAGCTGCCCTATCGCAAATTGTTCATCGAAGCGCAGCATCATGTTAAATTCGCACCGCAAACGGATAAATATGCGACGATTTTCACAACACTCTCCGAGGATCTTCAAAGTATTGTCATGGGCGGGCTTAATCCGGATGAGGGGCTTGCACAACTCGRGAAAAAAATGAATGGCATATTGGCTAATTAGCCCRCAAAAATGTCCTCTTTCAGAGCTTTCTGAAAGGGGATTTTCGATGTGAAGCATAATTATAATTCCGAGTGATAACTATGTTAGAATGAGCACATAAACGCAAAGGAGCTGAAATMATTGAACATTATTTTCCATGGACAAAGCTGTGTCGAAATTCGATTGAAGGAACACACCTTGATTATTGACCCTTTTTTAACAGGGAATCCGCAAGCAATTGTCAAAGAGGAAGATATTAAGACGGATTACATCCTCGTTACACATGGGCATGGGGATCATGTTGGTGACACGTTATCCATTGCAGAGCGCAATGGTGCGACCGTTATTGCTCCCAATGATTTGGCCAGATATTTAGGCTCCCAAGGAGCTAAAACGCATGGGATGGGAATCGGCGGAGCTTTTGAGTTTCCTTTTGGCCGCGTGAAATTGACACAAGCCTTACACGATTCCTCGTATAATCCGCCAGGAACGAAAGAAAATATTTATACAGGTTTGGCGAGTGGATTCTTGCTTATGGTAGAAGGGAAAACCATTTATCACGCAGGAGACACGGGGTTATTTAAGGATATGAAGCTGATTGGCAAATTAAATGAGATTGATCTGGCTTTTCTGCCGATCGGAGATAACTACACAATGGGACCGGATGATGCCGTGATTGCTGCGGAATATTTGAAGGCCAAAACAGTTGTCCCGATGCACTATAACTCGTTCCCTATACTTAAACAGGATCCAGAGGCTTTTGTAGCAAGCCTAGCGAAGGAAGGTATTAGAGGGATAGTTATGGAGCCCGGGCAACAATTGGAGTTGTAATGGAGTGTTAGTCTTTGTTCGATTGACGATCCTTCCAGAATAGGACGGTGAGCATGCGCTCCACCCATTCCTTATCTTCAGCCGTTAAGACAAAGCCATCGAACATTAACTCATTTTCACGAAGAAAACGCCGTAGATTAACAGGATCGCTTTGAAAAGGTTGGTTCGCTTGTGAGGTTTCCAAATAACCAGCGATGTCCATGAGCTCTGAATATGACGTATTCAGCCCTTCGGACAATTTCATCAGTACGTCAGGTGAAGGAATGCCGCGGTTGCCATTCTCCAGCTGTGAAATATAGGCCGCAGATACACCTGAGCGATCTGCTAGCTCGCGAATCGTGAAGCCTTTCATTTTACGCATATCTCTTAATTTATCGTAAAAGTACATAACTGCTCATCCTCACTCATCGAAGTAAACATTAGTAAACGATTTAATACTAACAGTTTACTAAAGTAATTACAATCCCGAAGTTCATAGGGTATTATTGGTATACGGTGCTCACAAGTGATATTACTAAAGTAAACTTTAGTGGTTGCATTAGCGAATGAGTGCGAGGTATACTGCTAATAGGACGAAGTGAGGATGGGGGTTTGAGATACGGCGATGCATATACGAATTTTGGCCAAAACGGATGCATTCATTAAAGCGAGAGTAACCAAAGGCTACTCGCAACGCGAGCTGGCGCGACACTCAGGCGTAAGCCATGCRTACATAAGCTTACTCGAGCGGTCGATTAAATCGGTGGGCCCCTCAACAGCTAAGCGATTAAGCGATGTGCTAGAGATGGAATTAGAKGAGCTATTTCATATCAATATAGCGTAACAAGAATCAAATTTTTCTTTGCGTCTCCCCCATTTGGGGGAGGCGTTTTTGTGTGGATTTGATATACAATAGGTGATATTGGTTTTGGTAACCCATTCAGATTTCGTTAGAACTTCAAAGACGAGGTGGAAAATATGATGATTAAGCGTCTGATGTATGTGAGCATTGCTTTACTTGTTTTTTCAGTAGGATTTATCTTTTCAATAGGGACGTCTCCAGCGTCTGCCTATTGTGCATCAGCAGGTTATCTTGCTCTGATTATTCCAGAAACTATTCGTGATGAGGATGGAAGTGAAGATGGAGGTGCGATTGGAGGTGCGAATGAAGAGCCGAGCGAAGTAGCTCGGAGGTTCTTTGGATCAACGAGCGGAGTTATGGTGAACTGTTCACCAATGGACGGCGTGGTCTTCCATGCTACAGGTCTTCCCTCTTTTCAATTAAAATCGGTTGCAAGTTTGTTCTCCACCATAGGAATTGTAAGCACAGGCGGAATAGTGAATGGAACCATAGCGAACATTCCGTTTGGAACAATGTTAACCTCGTTTAAGGCAGGGATCCAGTTGAGCACCAGCCTCTTGTTGTTATCCCCCGTCATCGAAGGCAAACCGAGTATTGAGGTTAAAGATGCAGATGGAATTACTAGAAGATTCGCCTACACATCAGTCGATACAGCGAATTCAACGTTTGAGGTTTACGATGAAGATGGAACGACTGTAGCAACAACTTTGGCAACAGGCAAGAAGGTCATTGTTACTGCAGAGAATGGGATAATGAAAGCAACGTACACTGTGACAGTGAATGCAGGATTAAACACGGTTGCGACGTTGGTTTCCTCCAAAGGAACAGTAAGTACAGGTGGAACAGCGAATGAAGCCATAACAAACATACCAAATGGAACAACATTAGCCGCGTTGAAAGCAGCAATCACACCAGTAACGAATGCAACATTTGAAGTCTACGATGCAGATGGAACGACTGTAGCAACAACATTGGCAACAGGGAAGAAGGTCATTGTTACTGCGGAGGATGGGACAACAAAAGTAACGTATACCGTGACAGTGAATGCAGCACCATCCAGTAGCGGCGTCGGTGGATCAGCAGAAGTGTCTGTAAATCCAACTATTGACTTTAGTGATATTTCTGGACACTGGGCTGAAGCCAATATTACACAAGCGGTAAGCGGCGGAATCGTCGGCGGTTATCCAGACGGAACATTCAAGCCGGATAAGACTGTCACGCGTGCGGAATTTGCCGTCATGCTGATGAACACCTTGAAGTCGCAAGGAGAAGGAGCGGTGCTAACTTTTACAGATACGGCGTTAATCGGATCCTGGGCTCAGAAATCAATTGCGCAAGCGGTTCAAGCAGGGATTATTAATGGCTATGAGGACGGTACTTTCCGCCCGGATGCAACGATAACACGCGTAGAAATGGCAACGATGATCGCAAATGCACTTAAGCTGTCTATCGATACGGAAAGCACAATCGGCTTCGCAGATGACAAGAGCATTCCGTCATGGGCGAAAGGAGCAGTAGCAGCAATAAAGAAGCTTGGCCTTGTAGAAGGTAAAGGTACGAATGAATTTGATCCTAATGGTAAAACAACAAGAGCAGAGGCTGTAACGGTTCTGCTGAAAGTTCTGGTACAAAAGAGTAAGTAAAGCTTGCCAGACCAAACACATTTTAGAAGTAGGTAAGACATGAGGGGTATTCCTAGATTGGACACTTGGATAAAGTGCTTAATCTAGGAATACCTTTTTTCCTTGCCTATTTACTGGTATTTAAGAAATTGAATGATATATATGGAATTCCCCCAACTTTGCAAGTTCAATATTATTCTGTTCTTGGATAAATGGGCTTATTATTCTATTTTTTAAATCGATCAACCCGTGAAAAAAGTGTGATTTGTTGAACTGCGATTAATTAAGGCAGGGAGATGTCAATGAGATCGAAACTTTGACATGCCAATCTAGCAGCTAATTCCCCCGATACGCTGAACATTATTACTCGTTTATAATTACCTACAAGTATAGAGATATAACTACTAAGAAGAAGGAGTACGCAGATGAAATTTAAAAAAAGACTTTCTCAAAGTATAACCGTTTTATCTACTAGCTGTCTGTTATTTTCAAGCGTACCAAACATGTATGCTGCAGATCTAAACGTACAATCTGAATTACAACATCCGGCTGCACCCAATGTTTTGGAAGATTTCGAAAAACCGAAAGAATCCATTAAAGTGTATAACCCATCCAGACCTTCTTCTAGTGATGAGAAGCTTACCTCAGCTCAGCTTGACGCCTTAAAGCAGCAAAATAAAAGTAGTATTGCTGCTGCTATTGCCAAAGATCAAAATAAACAACTTGCCTCGAAAGATAAAATTTCTCAAGATGATGTAAACAAAAGGGAGCATTCACCAGACGAAATCGTTTCATTAATTGTTGAACTAGAAGGATCAACAGTCTCTGAGTTGGCTGCTCAAAGTGATGATGTAGGCATCAGTCAGCTATCTCTAAATAATGAATTAGACGATATTCAGCAAGATATTCAAACAACCAAAAACAAAATTCTTAGCGGGCTTTCTACAGGTAAAGGTAAAAGCTCTAAAAATGGTATTTATTTTAAACACGATTATGAAAATGTCCTCAAGGGCTTTAGTGCTCGCAATGTTAAATATAAAGACATTGACTATATTAAGTCGCTGCCAGGCGTTAAATCGGTCACCCTGCAAAATATGTATTACCCTGCTGTTAACCAGCAGCATGATCTTACCCAGATACAAAATTTATGGAACGGTTCAGCAGTAGGACAACCTTCGGGGTATAAAGGTGAAGGTATGGTTGTAGCCATCCTTGATACAGGAGTGGATTATAATCATGAAGCATTCCCAGCGCCAAAAGACATGAGTAAGGCAAAGTTTAAAGAAGGTACGGGAAAATATTCGAACAAAGTTGTTGCGGGATATAACTGGGCCGATCAAAACGATGATGTTATTCCTCATATGGAAGATCCTACTTTGGCTGCAAGCTCCCACGGCGTCCACGTAGCGGGGATTGCAGCGGGATCGGGACCTGTTATCCAAGGCGTTGCACCAGAGGCTCAAATCATTGCTGAGAAAGTATTTTCTGATACCCAGCCTGGCGCGCTAA
The DNA here is from genome assembly GCF_056402415.1 of Paenibacillus sp. P4_A9. NCBI lineage: Bacteria > Bacillati > Bacillota > Bacilli > Caryophanales > Paenibacillaceae > Paenibacillus > Paenibacillus sp. P4_A9. The sequence goes on along the minus strand of NZ_JBFUHL010000007.1, from coordinate 142,139 downwards.
CAGAAGATATTATTAAGGGCATTGATCATGCTTCCGCATTGGGGGCAGATGTCATCAATATGAGTTTAGGTTCCTCCTCCTCCTTTGATACGAGGGATCCAGAAGATCCTTTTGCTATTGCGATTCGGAATGCTACGGATGCAGGGCATATCGTTGTCGTAGCGGCAGGGAATGCTTCCAATGCATACGCAGATAAAGGAGAGTTAAGCGCAAAGATCCGTCTGGGAGAAAATCCAGATTTAAATAAAATCGGAAATCCAGGCGTTTATCCTGACTCATTTACTGTGGCGGCAGCGAATAACAAGGTAGCTAAACATACCTATGAATTTTCTAGCGACAGTATTGCGGGGACGGTTTTTGGAGAAGGACTCGATAGTTGGGATGCAACAAAATCCTATACCGTCGTTACGTTGAATGAAATTTCCTTCAATGGGGAAGTTGGTTTCGGTGAACTTGCTGATTACGAATTTACCGATTGGGAAGGGAACAAGGTTAAACGAATTGATGTAACTGGTAAAGTTGTACTGATAAAGAGAGGACTCATATCATTTGCAGAAAAAGTGGCGATTGCAAGAAGCCAGGGTGCTGCCGGTGTCATTGTGTACAACTCTGAAGGTAAGCCAGCACCAGCTCTTCAAGGATTTGAATCTATTCCTTTCTCACTCATTAGTCATGCAGATGGGATGAAAATAAAAGAGGCCATCATGGCAACACAAGGTGGTGGCGGAGATATTGGCATAGGTATTGGAATTAGCAATAGATTGACTTTGTCAGATACGCCTTCAATCGAGATGAGAATCGTTTCGGAAAGCTCAGGAGCTGCTTTTACTGAATCCAATCCAGGTCAACCGACGGACTTCTCGTCATGGGGGACAACAAGTGATCTATTATTAAAGCCTGAAATCATGGCACCAGGACATGCGATAATGTCGTCCGTTAGAACATCAGATCCCGATCAAACGAATGGCTATGAAAGTGAAGATGGCACATCCATGGCTGCTCCATATGTTGCAGGAGCGGTAGCGGATGTGATGCAGGCACTGAAAGAAAAAGGATTTGAAACAGGTACAAGAACATTTGCCCAAACTGTGAAAAATATGGTGATGAACACAGCTATCCCGGCAAAGAGAGATTTCATTAATGAAGACAATCCAGCAACTCGTCCTGATTACAATACGGAGTATCAACCAAGAAGACAAGGTGCTGGTATGATTCGGCCAGATTTAGCGGTGAAAACGCCTGTTGTTGTTTCAGCTCATGATGGGACAGGAAGTGTTAGTCTTAAAGAAATCGGCAAAACTTCATCTTTCACGTTAACAGCTTCAAATCTTACGAACCAAGCTGCTACCTACCAGATATCTGGTACAGTTATGACAGATTATCTATCCGATGATGATAAAACGCATTCCGATAATATTCGTAGTCGTTATTTGAATGATGCACAACTAACATTTAGTTCCCAACAAGTAACAATTCCAGCTAATTCTTCAAGACAAGTCAATGTTACATTAGCGCTGGATGATGCTACACAGAATAATACCTTTGTGGAGGGATATATTTATCTCACTGCTACAGATACCCATTTGCCAACCCTAAATGTTCCCTATAATGGTTTCTATGGAGAATGGGATCAACCGAGCATAATAGATGCGCCTATCTGGGGAAATCAAGATAGTGTTTGGGCTGCATCTGGTTATGGAACGCAAATGGCCTTCGTTGCAGGTGCCTGGACATATCAGTATGGTTTACCGGATGACGAGACCGAAATTGCACTAGGTGATAAGTTTCATGTGTTTAATCCAAAGATGGGGGTATTCCCAGTACCTATTCTTGCTTTACTGAGAAACGCACGTACAGTAAGTGTGGACATTGTTGATGAGGAGCATAATCTTGTCACTCATTTAACAGACGTAGATTGGCAAGTAAAGTCGGATCCGTATACGGGTGGACCTCCATCCATCTTATCGGAAGCGATGATTTGGGATGGTAGGAATCAAGKGGTAGATGCTCCAGATGGGCAATATTATTTTGCTGTAACCGCAACAGCGGATATGCCCAATGCTGAGCCCCAAGAAACTATCTATATGCCTATTTACAAGGATACGCATGCACCGACATTAAATATTCTTAAGAGAGAGGATTATGATCAACTATTGAATCCTGAGGAAACAGATTCAGGCAGCTACACGATACATTGGACCGTGGATGATGATGCTAATCCGCCTCATAAAGAAAGCGGAGGGACTTATCCGGATGTGTTTCTGGCTGTGAATGGATCTGAGCCTTATACCGACTATAAGAGCATGGTAGAGCAAAACGAAGACGGTTCTTATCAATTAGAAGTTCCAGATCTGAACGATGGGCTTAATGTAATTACACTTGCACCGCTTGATAGAGCAGGCAATCAAGGGAAAGAGTATGAGGTTGTTGTTGACAACACGAGTAAGTCCGTCTGGATCGATATGAATACAGCAACATTAAATGATAACGTACCTAGTCGCTATTGGAGCGCTAATGTAAAGCCTAATGATCAATTTAGTTTGAGCTTTGAAGCGTATGGCCGAGATTTGAAAGAAGTAAAGGCAGTAATCCTTACACAATGGGATGATAAAAATTCAATTGTTGGCACTCCGATTGACAATGCGGGTACGTGGACGAGTGTTGATCATGGGAATGGCAGCAAGTATTCCATAACGGGGCATATAACAATTCCGGCTGAATTACCACCTGGAACATACTGGGTGCAATTTGTATGTTTGGGAGAAGGACAAAATTGGAATGACGCTGATGCTGCTCACATTGAAATTGACACTTATGTGGATACTATTGCACCTACAGTTGAGTTGAACTCCGATGATATGAGAGCTTATGTAGAATCGGCTAGCGCGGAAACCGCAGCATTAACGCTAAATGCTACCGTTGTAGATTCAATCGTCAATTCAAGAGGCTATTCTTTGAGCGTTACGACGGATACTTACGCTCCTGAAATCATGGGAAGCATTGCGACTAGCAGTCCGAATCCAGAAAGCTTCCGATATCCAGTTGTTCTATCAGAGGGAGACCACTCTCTTGTTATTACTGCGAAAGACTTTATGGGCAATGCCAACAGTATTACCGTTAATGTCCATGTAAATTTAGCAGCGCAAGAAATCACGATAATCAATAACGGAATAAGTTCAATCGTCCCTATTCGTGTTGTTCCCTATGCAGGTGTTAATACATCTGAGATTAACCTGAGTAATCTTAATGCAGATGGTACGTATCATGTAGATCTTTTTGATCCAATCGTTGCAGGAGCCATTAAAGTGAAATATGGAAACAATGTCGTTGATGGTGGAGAAAACCATGATCTATATCCTGTGATGTTAGTAGGGAATCAGCAAATAAAAGCTGATTTATACTATAATTTAACAGATATTCCATCGTGGCAGGTCCTAGCGGATACGTATTCATTTAATTTGCTAAGTGGTTATATTGACCCTGGCAGCATCCCACAGGGCTCAAGTACGTTTCCAATTACAATAGTCGACTACATGGGAAATAAAACAACCATTCAGGTGCCTGTTTACAAGAATTCGAGAGCACCAAGGGTTGAATTTGATAACACCATTATAGATTCGACGTGGACAGCTTCCTATTATACACACGATTCAACATTCACTGTTACAGGAACTGTTTATGGATCCGTAGATCCGTTTTTCGCAGCTTTGCAGGACTATAGAAGACCTCTTGATGAACGATACAGAAATTTGTTTGATGAAAATGCGGAATGGAAAAACGATCGTGTATTACCAGATCTATCGATTATGGAAGGTTATAAGAAAGAACCTGGGGTACACCCATTTAGCTTTACTGTAGACTTACACCCAGGCAGTAACTTCTTTGGAATTGATGGCGGCTACGTATTGAATAATAAAGCATTTACTGGCGCAAATACGTTGGTTCTAAATCTGCGAATCTACCAAATTGGCGGAGAAAATACGTCAGATCAATTCCAAGCTGATGCGGCCGCGGATCGATTGACATGGGAGATTGTCAAGGGTGAGAATTCAACGATGGACAACGTGACTACCCATTTAGCTTTGCCTTTCATTGACGAAACGAACAATGCCAAGATTAGCTGGAGCAGCACCGATAACTTAATTGCTAGTGATGGAACATTGACTAGACCTTATGCAAGTAAGGCGCTTACGCTTACAGCAACAGCTACAGTAGGTAATGCTACAGCAATTAAAACATTCGAAGTAACTGTAGCAGCTAAGAATCCGAATGACGCTGCAGCAGTTGCTGAAGATCTAACAATGTTGAATTGGAATGTAATTCGTGGAGGAAACACCGTACAAGATGATGTATACCTACCGGTATCTCTCCCGACAACTGGCGCAAATGGAACAACGATTACGTGGGCTTCCGATGACGCTAAGCATATTTCCAATCGAGGCAGAATCTTTAAACCGCTGTTTGACGAAGGTGATGCGAATGTTGAGTTGGTAGCTAAGGTGACAAGAGGCAGCAGTTATCAGTATAAAAAGTTTGACTTAACGGTTATCAGAGATACCGAGAATCGGGAGAAAACCMTGCTTCTACGCGCACAACAGTCGCTTGACATTAGACAACTGCTTGGTCAAAATACCTCCGAGCTTGATGTGACAAAAGACCTGTCATTCCCAGCAAAATACGGCAATGACGGCATTTCCGTCGAATGGCAATCCAATAATTCGGATGTAATTGCTCTCGATGGGAAAATTACAAGACCCATTACTCATAACGAGTATGTCGTTGTAGATGCTGTATTCCGATTAGATAACTATTTCATAATCAAACAATATGGATTCTATGTTCGAAGTCTGGACACTTCTGACGACCCAGCTGTTCAAGCTGCTCAAGCGTCTATTGTGTGGAACTTGATCAAGAATAATAATGTGGATCAGAATGCTGTGAAGTCTAACCTTCATTTGCCGACGAGTGGATCAAACGACACGGTAATTACTTGGACTTCGAGCAATGAGGCAGTCATTTCAAATAATGGGACTGTAACTAGATCAACTAGCCAAGATGTAACAGTTACATTAACTGCTACTACAACGAAAAACAATGCAACTCCGCTTACAAAAACATTTACAATTGTTGTAGCCAAACTTCCTTCTGAAGCTCCACYATCAGGAGGATATGTACCAGTTCCACCAGTTACACAGGATGAAGAATCAGTAACAATTACAGAGACTGATCTTACAAACGGTCAAGATGGGAAAGCAACTGTAGAAGTTCCAGCCGATACGAAAGAAGTTAAACTTCCAACGAATGCCGCGGAACTGCTTGGTCAGAACAATCTTGAAGTGAAATCGGGCAACTTGACGCTCAACATTCCATCGGAGTTGTTGAAAAAGTTAACGGATGCACTATCTGCTGATGATTTGAAAGACAGTTCAATTTCATTGAAGTTTGATGCATTAACGGATGAGAAGGCGAAAGAACTTGTAGACCAAAACACATCTTCATTAGATGTTAAACTTGCTGGTCAAGTTTATGAGTTTACATTATCCGTTATAAGTAAAGATGATAAATCAGTTGCAACCTTGTCGAAATTCGACCAGCCGATCACGATTACATTTAAAGTGGATGCTGCTGCAGACAAGAACATTGTTGCCGTGTATTATATCGCTGAAGATGGTACCCTAGCGTACATCGGTGGCAAATATAAAGATGGTGAAATTGTTGCCCAAATCAGCCATTTCAGTAAGTATGCCGTTTTGGAAGTTTCCAAAACATTCAGTGATGTACCTAGTACACATTGGGCATCTGCGGTAATCAAGGATCTCGTTGCGAAACAAATTATCAGCGGTGCAACCGATACGACGTTTAATCCAGAAGGCAATGTAACTCGCGCTGAGTTTACTAAACTTCTTGTACAAGCGTTGAAGCTTTCAGCGACTGGTGATAATTCTTTCACGGATGTAGATTCGAATGATTGGTTCGCTAATTATGTTTCGATCGCATTAAAAGCAGGCATCGTTAGTGGAAAGAGCGAAACAATCTTTGCGCCGAATGCTCAAATTACGCGTGAAGAAATGGTTACGATGATGATGCGTGCATATGCAATTTTGAAAAGTGAGCCTCAAACAGGTCATGCAGCTGTTGAATTCACAGATGCAAGCGAAGTTTCCACTTGGGCTACTGAATATGTCCAAGCTGCTGCTAAGCTTCTATTCATTCAAGGCCGCGCGGAAGGCAAGTTCGTACCTAAAGGTATGTCCACCCGTGCAGAAGCAGCGCAAGTGATTTACAACATGCTAAAATCTTAAAAGAGCAATTGAAAGAGGGAAGTTACTCATGTGAGTAGCTTCTCTTTTCCGTAATAACGTGTTTCTTGTTTCTACAGCTCCTAGTATAACCTTCCAAAGAAGTCATGTTGGAAAAATAGGTAAAAGCTTACTTTCCAGGAAGATGCATAGCGGAAATCCGCAACTTGTTGGTATAATATCGTCACGGGACTGGTCCCGATACACTAAAAGGGGTATATGAGATGATGTCCTGGATCCGAAATGTCATAGCTATTAATCGCAGCTTCAGGGTAAAACTGATTCTCAGTTTATCCATCATTATTTTATTTGCCTTTTGCTTGACGGGCTATTTAACGTATCGATATAACTTAACGCTGTTTGAGGAAGAAATCAGTAAGCAGTTTTCCAGTACGAACAAAGAAGCGCTGGCGAAGCTGGACCTTAAGGTGCAAGAGGTTGTTCGTATATCGCAAACGATTGTGTTTAATCCAGCCATTGAAAAGGTCATTTCACGCATCAATTTGAATGAAGACTCCGATGCCTTTAATCGATATTATGATAAAAGGCAAATCGAAGATCAGATTTATCAGCTCAAATCGGATGCTCCCTATATAACGGGTTTGTATTTATACGACTTAAAGGGGAATCCTTCGTATTTCAGCTATACGACCTCATCGATAAATGTACCAAATGAGAAACTATTCAATGTGATTCATTCAAACCTGAGCGATACCTCCGGCGATCTCGTATGGATCRGCATGCCGCTGGCCTCCTCTATTGAGCCAAGTGGGTTTAGAAATACGATTATCGTGGCCCGGTTCATGAAAAATAGTACGTTAACGACGTATGGTGTACTTGTCATGGCGTTTGACGAATCTTTCTTCTCAGGCTCTCTCAAGGAACTGACGAAGGCTGGCGAGGGTCAGGTCTATCTGTTTAATAAGAATAACGAGCTATTATTTACAAATTCGCCAGTTCAAACAGATCGATTAGACCTGCTTCGCAATTTGAATCATACGCAGCGATTGGATACCCATTTGTATGTACAGGGTCAATCCGAGGTGACTAACTTCAAGCTAGTAAGTGGTACATCGCTTACTGCGATTCAGTCGCGGAGTCGCGATTTATTCAAGATGATTGTCTACTCTGGTTTGGTAAGCATCCTGATTGCTAGTGTATTAATTGTACTTTCCACGGGGAATTTACTCCGTCCGCTTAAGGATTTATTGTTAGGTCTGCGCAAGGTGAGATCCGGTGATTTCGATGCGCGTATTGAAATTCGAACCCATGATGAATTGGCCTATATCGGTGAGAGCTTTAATGCCATGGCTGAACAGGTCGGTCGTTTAATCAAGGAAGTGTACATGATCCAATTAAGTGAGAAAGAGGCTGAACTCAAGGCATTACAAGCCCAGCTGAACCCTCATTTTCTGCACAACATGTTTAATGAAATTTATTGGAAGCTCTATCTGCAAGATGAAACGGAAACAGCGGCATTGATCGCGGCCATATCGGATATGCTCAAATACTCGCTGATGCCTGTGCGAACACTCACTACGGTGAAGGAAGAATTACAGCAGATTCGTAACTATTTGAAAATACAGAAAGAACTGTTTGAAACGGATTTAGAGACGATCATTCAACTGGATGAAGACGTCATGCATGTTGAAGTCATGCGATCCCTTCTTCAACCGCTGGTAGAAAATGTATTTATGCATGCTTTCCGCAATATGGTGTCTCATAAAGTGCTGTTAATCAAAGCAAGCAGCCGCGATGGTTTTCTAGAAATCGATGTGACGGATAATGGCTGTGGTATGGAAGAGAAGGCGATTTCGCAAATCTTAGGTGTTCAAGGCTCATCATTGCCACATCGGTCAGATGGCCGAGAAAGCCTAGGCGTTCGAAGTGTTGTGAGAAGGATCGAACTGGTGTATGGCAAGCCATTCCGTATGGAGATAACTAGCACGTTGGGAAGCGGTACTACGATGCGTCTTATTTTACCTCTTCAAATGAATAACGAGAAAGGAGATCGATTAGGATGAGAAGCGGGAGAGTATTGATCGTGGAAGATCAGCTGAATTTTCGAAAAGGAATTATCAAGATGCTGCATAGTGGCGACCTAGGCTGGCAAGTGGTCGGCGAGGCTGGCAATGGGCAGGATGCATTAGCGCTGCTGGAAAAGCTTAAACCTGATTTGGTCCTTACGGATATTCGTATGCCCATTATGGATGGGCTTGAATTTGTAGGCCATTTACGGAAGAGTTACCCCGATATGATTGTTATCATTTTAACGGGATACAAAAGTTTCGAATATGCGCAAGCCGCGGTACGGCTAGGTGCATTGGATATTCTGATTAAACCTTGCACGGAAGAAGACGTACGTCAGATTATGAATAAAGCGTCTGAGCGGTTTTATGATAAGTATGCGCTGCAGCAGAAACAGCAGATGCAACTTCAATTGCAACAAGATCAGGAGTTACGGGCGGTTTTGTTGGACCTGCCTTATGAAATGAGCACGGCAGCAAAGCTGGACGACGCGTTAGTGGGTAAGGAACTGTGGCTGCTGCATCTGAATAGTGAAGATTTATCGCAAAGAGCGGATGGTAAAAGAGATATAAGTTTGCTGCAATTTGCTTTCTCAAATATCGTCGAAGAGCTGGTGAAGGGGGCGGGACTGGAGGCGCAGCTCTTATTAGTGGAGCATGACACTTTTCTGTTGGTAACCGAATTACATCAAGTTGAAGAGAGTCTGCAGGAGGCGATTCCTTCTGCTTCTTTGGAATATTTGAAAATTCGTGCGGGGATGATTTCCATGGGTCTTGCTCCTTCGGCTCTTGCGTTAGCGGAATTATATGTGTTAACGAAAGGGGCTGTCTCTGAGCCGATTGGAATCCCTGGACTGAGCGGTAGCGAGGCGGGTTCGGGTGTTCTGCTATCACTCAATCAGGCGAAGGTTAGAGAAATGGAAGTTGGGCTCATGYCGGCGATCTTAGTCGGTCAAGAAGACAGCCTTCAGGTTTTGTTGAATCGCGTTCTTGAGGATCTAAGCCGCTCGTCACTAGAGGAAATGAGAATTGGCGCGTTATCACTTTCCATTGCCTTGCATGGAACGATCAAGAAGCAATTTGACCCGGAAGACAAACATGGGCTGGCTAGGATTCCTAATGAGATGCCTCAGAGTCATTGGACCGCCAATGAGGTATTGGACTGGGCAGGTGAACAAGTGAAGCACTTCCAGCTCCAATTTAATCAATGGCAGGCTTCCAAAAGTGACAATGTGATCGAGAGAGCTATTAAATATATCGAGGAGCATTACAATGAGGAATGCCGCTTAACGGATGTTGCGTCGCATATTCATTTGAACCCGAGCTATTTTAGTGTGGTTTTCAAGAAAACAACAGGGGAAAGCTTCACGCGTTTCGTTACCCGTGTTCGTATGGATAAAGCAGCTTTACTGCTTCGGAATACAGATATGAAAATATTTGAAATTGCGACGGCCATTGGATTTGATGAGCCGAATTATTTTACGAATGTATTCAAGCAGCAATTCCAAATGTCACCAAAGGAATACAGAAGCGGCAAGACTTCGCCGTAGGGCCAGTGAGCGTGAAGCAGCATTCCAAAAAAAAGTCATTGCGATAGAAATAAATTTGTTGTATTATCGGATTAAGCGCTTAACCCTTGAATCGGGTGAGCGTTTAAAAAATCAAAGATTAAGCGCTTAACCTTTGAGTGAGGGGAGATTATCATGCGTACAATTCGACTTACAATGGCACAAGCACTGTTGCGATTTCTGGACCAACAATATATTTCCGTAGATGGACAAGAGACTAAATTTGTTCGAGGTGTCATGGGGATATTCGGCCATGGCAATGTTACGGGAATCGGAGAGGCGTTAGAGCGCAGTGCTGGTGACCTTACCTACATACAAGGCAAGAACGAACAAGGAATGGTTCATGCCGCAACTGCTTACGCGAAGCAAAAGAACCGTCAACAAATTTATGCGTGCACTAGCTCCATTGGGCCTGGTGCGCTGAATATGGTAACGGCTGCAGCGACTGCTACGGTCAATCGTATTCCTGTTCTACTTCTTCCGGGAGACAATTTTGCCTCTCGACAACCAGACCCCGTGCTGCAGCAGCTTGAAATCACAAGCGATTACACAGTTTCAGCGACGGACCCGTTCAAAGCTGTGAGCAAATACTGGGACCGGATTGTTCGCCCAGAACAGCTGATCACTGCTGCTACTCAAGCGATGCGGGTACTAACAGATCCTGCTGAGACAGGTGCAGTTACTTTAGCCCTCCCGCAGGATGTGCAAGCAGAGGCTTACGATTATCCGGAAGCTTTTTTCAATAAGCAAGTTTATTACATCGATCGACGTCCTCCTGCCAAGGAAGCCATTACTAGGGCTACGGCGTTAATCCTCGGCAAGAAACGCCCGTTAATTATCGCAGGCGGCGGTGTACTCTATGCGGAAGCGACGAAAGAACTAACGCAATTTGCTAGTACGTTCGGTATTCCTGTTGCGGAAACACAGGCAGGTAAAAGCGCGCTAGCTTGGAATCATCCGCTAAATGTTGGCGCGATAGGCGTAACTGGAACACTCGCAGCAAACAAGCTCGCGAAAGAGGCGGACCTGATCATTGGGGTAGGGACTCGCTATTCGGACTTTACCACGGCTTCCAAATCGGCTTTTGCAGATGCGAATGTGCAATTCATAAATATCAATATCAGCGGCTTTGATTCTTCGAAATTGGGCGGGATCTCACTTACCGCTGATGCGAAGGAAGCACTTCACTTGCTTGGGGAATCCTTGCGATCACACCAGTATAGCAGCAGCTACGAAGAGGACTTTCTAGCCACATTGAAAGGCGAGTGGGACCGTGAAGTAGACCGCTTATACCAAGCAGAGTGTGTGGATGGTTTTGCACAAACCCGTGCGTTAGGTGTGATCAATGAGACGATTGATCAGTCATCTGTCGTCGTGTGCGCTGCGGGAAGTCTTCCCGGTGATTTACACCGCCTATGGAGATCAACGGAGCCCAAAACGTACCATATGGAATATGGATTCTCCTGTATGGGCTATGAAGTAAGCGGTGCTTTCGGTGCCGCATTAGCGGAACCGAATCGTGAGGTCTATGCGATTGTCGGAGACGGAAGCTATTTGATGCTCCATTCGGAAATGGTAACGAGTTTACAAGAGGGTCAGAAATTTACGATCTTATTGTTTGATAATCATGGCTTCCAGTGCATTCATAACCTGCAGCGCAGTCAAGGAAGTGATGGCTTCGGAAATGAATTCCGTTATCGTGATGAGGGTACGCGTAAGCTGACAGGAGGCTACATGCCGATTGACTTCACAGCACATGCTCGCAGCTTGGGCGCGAAGGCGTACAAAGCGAGCAATCCGGAAGAGCTGAAAGCGGCACTCCTTCAAGCGAAAAAAGAAACTGTGACGACGCTCATTGAAATTCCAGTCGTGCCTGGGACAAACACAGGCGGCTATGAGTCATGGTGGCAGGTAGGCGTCCCTGAGGTTTCTGAAAGTGCGAAAGTAGTTGCTGCACATGAAGAAATGAAGAAAAATATCCAAGCGGCTAAGCCCATTTAACGATAAGAGGTGACCTGACGATGAAAGAACTACCATTTAAACTAGGCATTCATCCGATTAATTGGGTGGGTGAGGACGTTAAGGAACATGGCGCTGATACCACATTTGAACAAATCGTAGATGACATACAAGCGTTGGGATTAACTGGCACGGAGATGGGCCGTAAATATCCGACAGATATAGATGTTCTGAAGAAAGAATTGTCGATGCGAGGCATTAACCTTGTATCTCAGTGGAAATCCGTCCTATTCTCGGATCCAGCTTACAGAGAACAGGAACTGGAAGCCTACCGCAAGCACGTGCAATTCCTCAAGGAAATGGGCAGTACGGTGATTTCTACAGCGGAAGTCGGGGGTTCACTTCATTTTGATCCACGACGTACGCCGAACGAGAAAGAGGTGCTTCGTCTTGACGAAGCGGGCTGGCAGAGCTTGGCTGAAGGCTTGAATCGTGCGGGTGCGATTGCGGCGGAATATGGTCTGAAGCTGACCTATCACCACCACGGTGGAACGGTTGTGGAGTCACCAGAAGAAATCGATCGACTCATGGAACTGACCGATCCCTCCTTAGTCTACCTGCTGTTTGACACAGGACACACGTACTATGGCGGCGGCGATCCGTTGACGGTACTGCGTAAACACTATGACCGAATCGCGTATATCCACTTGAAAGATATTCGTCAAGCCGTACTGGATGAAGCGCGTGCCGAGCAGGTTGATTTCGTTACCTGTATCCGCAAAGGCGTGTTTACCGTTCCTGGGGATGGATGCCTTGATTTTGCACCAATTTTCAAGGAATTAATGGCTCGTGAATATACAGGGTGGGCGATGCTGGAAGGCGAGCAAGATCCGTCCACACACAATCCTTATGAATACGCGAATAACGCACTGAACTATATACATTCGTTAATAAACCATGAAGGTAGGTAAACCAACCATGACCTATGTGACTTTCCCAGAAGCGAAACCACTTGATTTTGTAGCCATCGGCAGATTATGTATCGATTTGAATGCGAACGAAATTCATCGACCCATGGAAGAAACCATGACATTCACRAAATATGTTGGCGGATCTCCAGCGAATATTACGATCGGCATGTCCAGATTAGGAATGAAAACAGCTTTTATCGGCAAAATAGCGAATGATCAAATGGGCCGTTTCATTGCCGACTATTTACAGCGCAATGCGATTGACACAAGCAATGTCGTGACGGATCGTACAGGAGCGGTGACAGGGTTAGCTTTTACCGAGATCAAAAGCCCGACGGATTGCAGTATCTTAATGTATCGCGATAACGTGGCTGATTTGAAGTTGACACCTGATGAGGTTCAGGAATCTCTTATCGCAGGTGCGAAAGTATTGCTAATTTCCGGAACAGCTCTTGCTCAGAGCCCTTCACGCGAAGCGGTGTTTCAAGCGCTGAATTATGCTAAAAAGCACGGGGTCGTTATCGTATTTGATCTAGATTACCGTCCGTACACTTGGACATCGCCGGAAGAGACGGCTGTGTATTATAACTTGGCTGCTGAGAAATGCGATATCATTCTCGGTACGCGTGAAGAGTTCGATATGATGGAGAAATTTGAGCATAATCCGGAAAAGGATGACCACATCACGGCTGCGAAATGGTTCGACTATTCAGCTAAGATTGTCATTATCAAGCATGGTAAAGAAGGCTCAATCGCCTATACACCGGATGGTGTTGGTCATCGTGCAAAGAGCTTCCCAGCGAAGGTTGTGAAGACTTTTGGTGCGGGAGATTCTTATGCGGCAGGCTTTATCTACGGTGTTATGCAGGGCTGGACACTGGAGAAAAGCATGGAATACGGAAGCGCGGCCGCTTGTATCGTCATTTCAAGCCATAGCTGCTCGGATGCCATGCCAACTGCGGACCAAGTGGATGAATATATCGAACGTTGCAATCGCGGAGAAATTACAGCCTCTTAATCACTTATAAACCTAAAGGAGCGAAATCCCTATGACACATACATTGAAAAACTGGATTGGCGGCGAATGGGTCGCATCAACTTCTACACAAACGGATCCTGTTTATAATCCTGCAACAGAAGAGATTCTAGCTTATATTCCGATTTCGACCAAAGAAGAAGTAGATCAAGCTGTTCGTAATTCGCAAGAAGCGTTTCAATCATGGAGCCGTACACCTGTACCGAAGAGAGCACGCGTCTTATTCAAATACCAACAGCTTCTAGTTGATCATTGGGAAGAGCTTGCTCGCATCGTTACCCAAGAAAACGGCAAGAGCTACACCGAAGCTTATGGTGAAGTACTTCGCGGCATTGAGTGCGTGGAGTTCGCTGCTGGTGCACCTACATTGATGATGGGCAAACAGCTTCCAGATATCGCATCCAATCTTGAATCCGGTATGTACCGCTATCCGATCGGTGTCATTGGTGGAATCACACCATTTAACTTCCCGATGATGGTGCCTTGCTGGATGTTCCCGCTGGCAATTGCTTGCGGTAATACGTTCGTATTGAAGCCATCGGAGCGCACACCGCATTTGGCGAACCGTCTAGCAGAATTGTTCCACGAAGCAGGATTACCGGCAGGTGTTCTTAACATCGTTCACGGTGCGCATGACGTGGTGAATGGCCTTCTTGAGCACAAAGATATTAAAGCTATCTCCTTCGTTGGCTCCCAGCCAGTAGCCGAGTATGTCTACAAAACGGCTGCAGCGAACGGGAAACGCGTTCAAGCACTTGCTGGCGCGAAAAATCACTCGATCGTCATGCCTGATGCAAATTTGTCCATTGCAGTGAAGGAAATCACGAACGCTGCTTTCGGTTCAGCAGGTGAGCGCTGTATGGCATGCTCCGTTGTTGTAGCCGTAGGCGATGTTGCGGATACGCTTGTTAGCAAGCTGCTTGAAGCGGCGGATGCAATTACGATTGGTAACGGAAACGATGAAGGCGTGTTCTTGGGACCTGTCATTCGTGGCGGTCATAAAGAGCGTACGTTGAAATATATTGAAATCGGTGAAAAAGAAGGCGCGATTATGATCCGCGATGGTCGTAAAGATGCCGCTGCAGGTGAAGCAGGCTACTTCGTCGGACCGACGATTTTCGATCAAGTACAGTGCGAGATGAAAATTTGGGAAGATGAAATTTTTGCTCCTGTACTTTCCATCGTGCGCGTTGCAACACTGGAAGAAGCGATTGAGCTTTCCAATCGTTCCGAGTTTGCGAATGGTGCGTGTCTATTTACGCAAGACGGCAGCAATGTACGCCAATTCCGTGAAAACATTGAAGCTGGGATGCTTGGTGTCAATCTTGGCGTACCTGCCCCAATGGCGTTCTTCCCGTTCTCTGGCTGGAAAAAATCCTTCTACGGCGATTTGCATGCCAACGGTACGGATGGCGTGGAATTCTACACACGTAAAAAGATGGTCACAGCTCGCTGGTAACAACGAGTTTCCGCTAGAGAGGAGAGAAATGCATGGCACTCGTTTCGATGAAAGACATGCTGCAAACGGCTTTAGAAGGCAAATATGCTGTTGGGCAGTTTAATTTAAATAACCTCGAATTTACACAAGCGATCTTACAAGCAGCACAGCTCGAACAAGCACCAGTTATTCTTGGTGTGAGTGAGGCTTACATTCCCTATATGGGCGGGCTTCCGTGTATCGCGGGTATGGTGAAATCCTTGATCGAGCACTACGGCATTACAGTGCCAGTTGCCCTTCATTTGGACCATGGCAGTTCCTATGAATTGTGTATCAAAGCGATCCACGCTGGATTTACCTCAGTGATGATCGATGCTTCGCATCATTCCTTAGAGCACAATATCGAGGTGACGCGTCAAGTGACGCAGGCTGCTCATGTACTTGGTGTAAGTGTAGAATCGGAATTAGGTCGAATCACAGGACGTGAAGATGATCTGGTTGTCGATGATGCAGATGGGATGTATGCGGTGGCTGAGGATTGCGTAAAAATGGTTCAGGAGACAGGTATCGATTGTTTAGCTCCTGCGCTTGGATCGGTTCACGGCCCTTATCGCGGACAACCAAAGCTTGGATTTGAACGGATGGCTGAAATTAGAAATCTGACGGGGCTGCCGCTTGTGCTTCATGGCGGAAGCGGTCTGCCAGATGACGAAATTCGTCAAGCGATTGCATGCGGCACAGCCAAAATTAACGTCAATACAGATAATCAAATCGCTTGCACAGCAACGATTCGCACATTTTTGAACGATCATCCAGATGCGTATGATCCAAGAAATTATTTAATTCCAGCTCGGGAAGCGATCATCGCATCGGTCAGAGCGAAAATCCAATTATTCGGAAGTAGCGGTAAAGCGGGAGGTCATGTAGGTTGAAAAAGATTAGAATCGGAATTATCGGCGCTGGCCGAATTGGTAAAATCCACGCGGACAATTTGTTGCGGACACCGCAAGTTGAAATTATCGCAGTGAGTGATTTGTTTGCAGGTCCTGAGTTAGAAGCATGGGCAGCAGCACGTAACATCGCAATTGTGACTAAGGATAGTAACGAACTTATTCATCATCCCGATATTGATGCTATTTTCATTTGTTCTTCCACAGATACACATGTGCCATTAATTGGGCAAGCCGCGCGTGCGGGGAAGCATATTTTCTGTGAAAAACCGATCTCCATGGACATCACGAAAACAGAATCAGCAATTGATGAAGTGAATAAAGCAGGCGTGAAGCTGCAAATTGGCTTTAATCGTAGATTTGACCATAATTTCAAACGAGTTCAAGAAGTTGTACAGGGTGGCGGAATTGGCGATCCTCACATTATTAAAATCACTTCTCGTGACCCGAATCCGCCTCATATTGATTACGTGAAGGTTTCTGGCGGCATCTTCATGGACATGATGATTCATGATTTTGATATGGCTCGTTTCGTTTCAGGCAGCGAAGTTGAAGAAGTTTATGCAGTTGGGAATGTGCTCATCAACCCGGATTTTGCCCAGCATGGTGATGTGGATACAGCGGTTGTGACACTTCGTTTCGCGAATGGAGCACTTGGTGTGATTGATAATAGCCGCCAAGCGGTGTATGGCTATGACCAACGTGTTGAAGTGTTCGGCTCCAAGGGCAGTGTCGTTGTTGCGAACGATCATCCCAACACGGCAGTGATCTCTACGGCAGACGCGATCGTGAGTGATAAGCCTTTGCATTTCTTCCTTGAGCGCTATCAAGCCGCTTATATCGAGGAAACGCAAATGTTCATCGATGCGATTTTGAACGATAAGGCTGTCCCTGTCAATGGTGACGACGGTGTTCAAGCAGAGCGAATCGCGTTAGCCGCGAAGCTGTCTTCCCGTTTAGGTCGTCCGGTGAAAGTGAGCGAGGCTCTAGAGTTGCTCAAACAAACTTCAGCAGTTTAATGAGAGAAGGAGACGTTACGATGTCCAAATTGATTGTAACCCCTGCATCTTCTCCCAATGAGGCAGGCAGAATCCTACAAGTCACACCGGAATCGGCAGGCTGGCAGTATGTTGGTTTTGAAGTTGTACGGCTCGCGGAAGGTCAGACCTTGAGTCGTGAAACCGCGGATCAAGAGGTTTGCCTTGTCCTGTTGAGCGGGAAAGCTAACGTGAAGACGAAGGAAGAACAATGGGATAATATTGGTCAGCGAATGAGCGTTTTTGAGCAAATTCCTCCGTATTCTGTCTATGTTTCGAACAACGATAGCTATGAAGTGACGGCATTAACCGCACTCGAGGTCGCTGTTTGCTCAGCGCCTGGCGTGGGAAACCACCGTTCACGCTTGATTTCTCCTGCGCAAGTCGGTGTGGAAACGCGCGGTTATGGCAATATCGAGCGTTACATTCATAATATTTTACCTGAGAGCGAGCCAGCGGATAGTTTGCTTGTTGTCGAAGTGTTTACGCCGAACGGCCATTGGTCTAGCTATCCGCCGCACAAGCATGATCGTGACGCGCTTCCAGAGGAATCATACTTGGAAGAAACCTATTATTTCCGTGTCCAGCCCGAGCAAGGATTTGCGGTTCAACGGGTATACACAGACGATCGTACACTAGATGAGACGCTAATTGTCAAAAATGGAGAAGCCGTGCTCGTTCCGCGCGGTTATCACCCCGTATCTGCGCCTCCAGGCTATGATGTGTATTATTTGAATGTCATGGCTGGACCTACTCGGACATGGAAATTTCATAATGACCCCGATCATGCCTGGATCATGACCAAGCCAAGCGAGTCGTAAGGCGGTTGCAACTTCTGGAAAGCCCCGTCATAATGGGGGAATAACTGTATTCTTCGAGAAAAATGGGGTAGTAGGATGAAGACAACCATTTACGATGTGGCCAGAGAGGCCGGTGTGTCCATTGCAGCGGTGTCGCAAGTCATGAATGGTAAGGGGAAAATAAGTGAAGAACGGCGCACGGAAATTCTTAAAGTGATGGAAAAGCTCAATTATCAACCCAGCGTTATCGCCTCCGCACTTACAGGTAAGAAGACATATACATTAGGTTTGCTTGTCCCCGATATTTCCAATCCTTTCTTTGCAGAAATCGCAAGAGCTGTTGAGGATCAAGGACATAATTTGGGATACAGTCTTGTCATCTGCAGCACGGATAATAAAGACGAACGTGTAGAAAGATACCTGTCTTTACTCCAGCAAAAAAGCGTAGATGGCATGATTATCGGGACCGGGATGGATAATAAGGATATGCTTACACCACTCCTAGAACGTTCGATTCCTGTTGTCATGATTGCCCGGGAAATGCCGGATTTGGCTGTGCATACTGTCGTTGTTGACGACTTGGTCGGCGGCACGTTGTCAGCTAGGCATTTGTTGGAGCTAGGTCATACACGCATGGCTATTCTTGCGGAGCATGCCAAGGTTATTAGTAGTCGTGAGCGTGTAAAAGGCTTCTTAACTACTTTGGAGGAAGCGGGCATCCAGCTTCCTGATGATCGTGTACGTAATTGTCGCTACACCGTAGAAGACGGCAAACGTGAAGCTATTGAGCTCCTAGAGAAACCCGCTGCCGAAAGGCCAACCGCACTTTTCTGCTGCAATGATATGCTAGCGATCGGCGCTCTTCAGGCGGCGAAGCAATTAAAGCTTCGCGTTCCTGAGGATGTATCCGTCATCGGATTCGATAATACAATACTAGCTTCTGTGACGGATCCGCCGTTAACGACAATTGCACAGCCGATTGAGCCCATGGGGAAGAAAGTCGTCGATTTGTTGATTCACGAGCTGAAGAAGAAATCACAAGCCAAACAGCGTGTTGTCATGCTGCCTGAATTAATCATCAGGCAATCCACAGCAGCACCGGCAAAGTGATGCATTTATGAATGTAGACTGCTTCCCCTTGTGGGAGGCAGTTTTTTTAATGTGGAAAAATCCACTAATAATGACCCAATGAAATTATAGATTCTTCTATAATTATTTAAGGGTTTTTCCTATGAAAACTTCTATGATAGGTATATCAAGTTTATAACATTGAAGTAAGGAGTGAAGCATTCATGAACGGGAATATTATTAAAACTCCTGACATCCAGATGACCAAAAGCGAACTCGATGCCTTGCGACTAAGACGAAGAAGAAGACTGAAGCAGAACATTCCTTTGTTTATCATGCTGGTCCCTGTTATTGCTTACTATATTCTATTCAAATATTGGCCTATGGGCGGACTTGTTATCGCTTTCAAGAACTACAATTTTGCAGACGGAATTTTAAACAGCCCTTGGGTGGGACTGAAAAACTTTAAGTTATTATTCTCTAGCTCTAATACACTCCAAATTATGTGGAATACATTTTGGTTGAGTTTTCTGAGTTTGATATTTGGATTTCCAATGCCGATATTCCTTGCTATTTTACTAAATGAGGTTAGGAAATCTTGGTTCAAACGATGGGTGCAAACGATCGTTTATCTACCGCATTTCTTCTCTTGGGTTATTGTTTCCGGGATCGTGTTGTCCCTATTCGCAACGGATTATGGTTCGATTAATAAGGTTCTTGCCTTGTTCGGTATTGAACCGATTAACTTCCTCTACGAGTCTAACTCATGGTTAGCCATTTTCGTGGGATCTGGAATTTGGAAAGAAATGGGATTCAGTACTATCATCTACTTAGCTGCACTAACGACCATTGATCCATCTTTATATGAGTCAGCAGCCATGGATGGGGCAGCCAAATGGCGTCAAATGTGGCACGTAACAATTCCAGGTATTCGTCACACAATTATTTTATTACTAATCTTAGCGATGGGTAAAATTATGGAAGTTGGCTTTGACCAAGTCTATAACTTACAGAACGCTGGGGTTTCGGATGTGTCGGAAGTTATCAGTACTTATATTTATAAAATTGGTTTGGGCAATGCACAGTTTAGTTTAACAACAGCAATGGGATTCTTTGAATCCATCATTAGTTGCAGTCTCGTGCTTATAGCTAATAGGATCGCTAAGAAATTCGATCAGGCTCTGTTCTAGATCCATGTAAACATCAAGTTCAACATCCGTGGAAGGAGGATTTGTATGAAAGCGACAAACGGAGAAAAAATATTTTATGCAATCAATTATTTAGTACTCGGATTAATCGCCTTAACTTGCATTTTGCCGTTTATCCATATCATAGCCCTATCGATGAGTGAGCGGTCGGCTGTTGAATCAGGTCATGTCTTCTTCTGGCCTGTGGGACTAGAGTTCACAGCATATAAAATTTTCTTCATCGCCAGTCCTGCTTGGAGCGCTTTCAAAAATAGTGTGATCATCACAGTAGTTGGTGTGGTTTTGAGTTTGTTGGGTACCATACTAGCTGCCTATCCGTTGTCCAGATCGTATTTAATTGGTCGCCGTTATCTGGTCTTGGGCATGGTGTTCACCATGTTGTTCTCGGGAGGGTTGATTCCCACTTATCTCGTGATTAAGAGCATGCACCTTATTGACTCCTACTGGGCTTTATGGCTTTCTGGGTTCATCAGTACCTACAACATGCTTCTAATGAAAAGTTATTTCGAGAATATTCCATATGAAGTGCAGGAAGCTGCACGAATTGATGGGTGTAATGATACTTCATTACTTGTTCGTATCATCTTGCCGCTCTCACTTCCCATGCTGGCTACGCTCGCGTTGTTCTATGGGATTGGCTTCTGGAATTCGTTTATGAACGTACTCATGTACATCAATAAAAGTGAGTTGATGAATTTAACTGTTGTTGTCCAAGGGATGCTGCAGAAAAATGACTTATTGAACTCTCCTTCGCTTAATTTGCAGGAACAGCAAACGGTTGCAACGGAGATGGTGAAAGCCGTTGGTGTTGTTGTCATGGTTGTACCGATGTTGGTCGTATATCCATTCTTGCAAAAGTATTTTGTCAAGGGCGTAATGCTAGGATCTGTTAAGGGTTGATGAAACAGGTGTTCCCGTTTTTTTTAAGCGTTAATATAAAACATTCTAGGGGGAAATGCACATGGAAAACAAGAAAATATGGCTTGGACTATCAGTAGGGGTTGTCGCATTAGGGGCAACATTAGTTGGTTGCAGCAACGACAAAAAAGAAGCAACAGCAACATCTTCAACCAAGCCTGCCGCAGAAGCGCCAGCTAAACGTGGGGATGTTTCGGTCTCTATCTATGATCGGGGAGGCGTGCCAGCTTCGGAAGGCACGTATGAAGAGAATCGTTGGACCAAGTTAATTAACCAAAGTGGTCCAGAGAATGTGAAGTTCGTCCCAATTCTTCGAAGCGACTCTACGAAAAAATTGAACGTCCTGTTTGCTTCCGGTTCCGCTCCGGATATTATCAATGAGTATAATACTCCGTTTAGAGRCAGTTTGTACGATCAAAAACAATTAATGCCGATTGATAACATCTTGAAATATATGCCMGAATATCAGAAATTATTGACACAATATCAGCAATTGAAAAAAGTGGGAACAAAACCAGATGGCAAGCTTTACGAGATTGGTAAGGTAAAAGAAGCGACCCCTGCACATATTCTTTATATTCGTACCGATTGGTTGAAAAAGCTGAATCTAAATATGCCGACAACAACGGACGAATTATATAATGTGGCGAAAGCGTTTGTAGAACAAGATCCGGATGGCAATGGCAAGAAAGATACGTACGGCATGAATATGAGTACGTATTCGGAGCAAGCCATTAATGAGATATTCGGCGAAAGTTCTTCATTAACTTTGCTGGCTTGGGATATTAAGGATGGCAAAGTTGTCCGTGCGTGGGACAAAGAACTGGCGTCCCTCACGTTCAAGAAGAAACTCTATGATGGCGGCATCATTGACAAAGATTATATCAATGATAAAGACGGCAATAAGGCGAAACAGGACTTTCTTAATGGTAAAATCGGAATTTATGTCCAATTTTCAGGCAGTATCGGCGGTCTAGACTTACCTACATTGAAGAAAAATGTACCTGGAGTGGAAATTGCTCCATTAGGCTATCCAAAATCACCGATGGGAACATTCACTGGCGCCATCGATAATCCGATTCAAATGACAACTGTTGTGAACGCCAAAGCGAAGGATCCAGAAGCGGTTGGCCGCTATCTTGACTTTATGATGAAGCCGGACAATGCTCGGAAAATGATCTTCGGAGACGAAGGAACTCACTGGAAGAAAGCAGCAAACGGTTGCCCGCAAGTCATAAATGCAGATAAGTCGAAAAATGAGGTTTCTTACGCACTAGACTATGCAATGTTCTTCTCATCAGGAGTAGACAAATGTAACTATACCTTGAGTGGGATCAGTAATCCTGATGTGAAGCCTGATGATAAGATTAACATGGAAATGTTTAAAGTTATCCAACAGATTTACTTCGATCCAGCAAGAGAGTACCCAGGGATTACGTTAGGGGATCATATGCCAGTGTATCCTGCCGATCTTCAAGTCATTAATACAACAATTCTTAAAGAGAAGAACGATCTCATTGTTAAGGCCATCCTTAGCGGTGCTAAATACACGCCAGAACAAGCGATTAATGACGCAAAAGCGGCATGGGATAAAGCAAACGGCAAACAGCTTGAAGATTACATGAACAAATGGTATGCAGCAAATAAAGATACAGCTTTCCTAGCTAAAGATGCGAAGGAAATTGTTAAACAACAAATGGAATTTGTGAAGTAATTGTACTTTGAGCAGCTGGATATCGATTAAGGGTTGCCTGTGTATGCAGGCAGCTCGTCGGTGTCCAGCATCTTCTTTAATTAGTAGAGATATGATTTAAATCCTGGGAGGGACCTACGATGAACAAAGTTAAAGTAGCTATTATTGGATGTGGCGGTATTGCAACAGGGAAACATTTACCCAGCTTGAGCAAAATTGAGCAAGTCGAAATTATCGGTTTTTTTGATATTTTTCCTGCAAGTGCACACAAAGCAGCTGAGAAATTTGGCGCACCAGGTGCCAAGGTATACGACGATTACCGCGAATTACTTGCAGATCCTTCAATTGATGTCGTTCACATTTGTACACCGAATGATACACATGCGGAAATTTCGATTGCAGCTTTAGAGGCTGGTAAGCATGTAATGTGTGAAAAACCGATGGCAAAAACAGCCGCAGATGGCCGCCGTATGGTAGAAGCTGCGAAACGCACGGGTAAGAAATTAACAATTGGCTATAACAATCGTTTCCGCGCTGACAGTCAACATCTGAAACGCGTTATCGAAGATGGGGATTTGGGCGAGATTTATTTTGCTAAAGCACATGCTATTCGCAGACGTGGCGTCCCAACGTGGGGAGTTTTCCTTGATGAAGAGAAACAAGGCGGCGGACCGCTGATCGATATTGGTACACATGCGCTCGATTTAACGCTTTGGTTAATGAATAACTATGAACCTAAGGTGGTGCTAGGCACCGCTTATCATAAATTGTCACGCAAAGAAAATGCCGCGAATTCTTGGGGCCCTTGGGATCCAGCGAAGTTCAAAGTTGAAGATTCAGCATTCGCTATGATCGTTATGAAGAATGGCGCAACCATTATGGTGGAAGCGAGCTGGGCGCTTAATACCCTCGATACGAAGGAAGCGAAAACGACGCTTTGCGGTACCGAAGGTGGAGCTGATATGCAGGATGGCTTACGCATTAACGGTGAAAAACATAGCCGTCTATATGTTAATCAAATGCAGTTCGAAGCAAAGGGCGCTGATTTCTACGAAGGCAAGAAAGAATCGATGCAAGATAAAGAAATTCGCATGTGGATCGAGTCCATTATCCATGATAGAGAGCCAATTGTAACGCCAGAGCAATCGCTTGTCGTTTCCGAAATTCTTGAAGCGATCTACGAATCGAATAGAACCGGTAAAGCTGTCTATTTTGACTAATTCCAATGAAAAGAGGCAGTTGAACCATGATGAAAGTTGCGATGTTGAGCTTTTGGCATGTCCATGCCAAAGATTACGCACGCCTAGCAATCGAACACCCAGATACCGAAATTGTCGCTGTATGGGATGAAATTCAGGAGCGTGGACGCGAAAAGGCGGATGAACTGGGGGTTTCCTTTTACGGGAACTTGGAAGAGCTTCTAAGTAATCCTGATATTGACGCTGTAATCGTGGGTACACCAACGAATAGACACCATGAGGTAATTATCGCTGCTGCTAGAGCGGGTAAGCATATATTCACCGAAAAAGTCGTGGCAACCACCACGAAAGAATGCCAAGAAATCCTTGCTGTTGTTGAGGAAACAGGAGTCAAGCTAACGGTATCTCTACCGCGTTTGTATATGGGCTTTGTGCAAGCGGCACTGAATTGTATCCGCGAGGGTTTACTTGGAACCTTAACGACCGTTCGTATTCGACTAGCACATAATGGTGCCTTACGAACAGAAAAAAATCCAGATGGTGCACTTCCAGCCCACTTCTTCTGCTTAGAACAAACCGGCGGTGGAGCTCTCATGGATCTAGGTTGTCATCCGATGTATTTGACACGATTATTTCTCGGCTTACCAGAAAGCGTTAGTGCTAGCTTCGGCTATATAACGGAGCGTGAAGTTGAAGATAGCGCAGTAGCCACTTTACGTTATCCCAACGGGGCATTAGGCATTGTTGAAGCTGGTTTTGTGAACAGCTATTCGCAGTTTGATATTGAAGTACAGGGAACAGAGGGTAACCTTATGTATGCCCGAACGGATGATAAATTACGCATTCGCAGTTCCAAATTATCAGGTGAAGCGGCAACAGGCTGGCAAGAAGTGACAGATTTACCTAAACTGCCATCTGCCTTTGCGCAATGGGTATCCCATATTCAGAATGGAACGATTGCCACCGAAAACATTGAACTAGCACTTGATTTGACTCGGTTAATGGAAGCATCGACATTGTCTGCCCGTAATGGCGCTGTAATTAAGCTGAGTGACCTTTCAGAATAAAGCACTTAAAGAAAGGCCAGATCTTTCCGTACATGATACGAAGGGAATCTGTCCTTTCTTTTAATAACGGAAGAACAAAGCATATGCTTACGATGCGAGTTTTTCTAGCGAAAAACTTTTAGGAGGAAGAGACTTGATCGATAAAGGGGAATATTCGTTTTCAACTTGTTGGAATATCAAGAAACATACCGTAGGACGGGGCATGATTGAGGAAATTAAAGAGCTGGGCTTTCGCAATGTCGAGCTCAACTATAACGTAACCGAAGAGATGATGACAACGATTGAGCCCATGATAGAGAAAG
Source organism: Paenibacillus sp. P4_A9 (assembly GCF_056402415.1). NCBI lineage: Bacteria > Bacillati > Bacillota > Bacilli > Caryophanales > Paenibacillaceae > Paenibacillus > Paenibacillus sp. P4_A9. The sequence continues at coordinate 116,599 of NZ_JBFUHL010000007.1, read as the reverse complement.
GTGAAATCGGCGTATCCAGCGTGCACAACGTGTTCCCGTTCATCAATGATAAGGACTATGATACGGATTCCGTCATGCTGGGCTTCGATGATGAAGCGAAGCGCAAGCGCTCCGTGGAGCTACTTATTCGATCCATGGAATATGCCAATCGGTATGGCGCCAAAGCTGTGGTCGTACATCCAGGGGAAGTTCCTTTTGACTATAATATTGATATCGACTTAAAGAAACTCTACAGGGATCATGGGAAAGATTCGGCTGAGTATCAAAAGCTATGGAGCGTCATGATTGAACGACGAGATCGATTAAGTCCTTTGTATACGAAACGGATTCAAGAAAGTCTCGAGCAAGTAAGCGAGCATGCAGCTAAAAAAGGCTGGGATGTGGCAATCGGCATTGAAACTCGCTCCAGATCGTATCAGATGCCTTCCTTGATGGAAGCCAAAACGATTTGTGAGAACCTGGCAGGCAGCCCCGTTCACTTATGGTACGATATCGGCCATGCCATGATGATGGACAGAATGGGTTTGTACGATAATCTCAAAGAGCTGCAAGAAGTTAAGAAATACATCTATGGTGTTCACATCCATGAAACGCTAGAACTTGCCGACCACTGGTGCCCTTATGTTCATAGCAAGGACTTGCACTATTTCGATCATTTCCTTGAAGCCATTGACTATGCCAAAGTCAAAGTATATGAACTGAAAGCCGTGTGCGAGCCACATGAAATTCATGAAAGTCACAACCTCATCACAAGTAAAATTGCAGCTATGAAAGGGTAAGGTGACCTACGTGGACGCTAGCTATAATCGCTTAGTAAACCTGAATGATGAACTGACGGAAGCTACGCTTCTGAACCAGATTCTAGATCCGCTTTCCAAATATTACGGCGGCATTCGGGATGAAACGGGCATTGCCCGAGCTAACCACATGAGCACGCCGCGTATGATCGCTGGATGGGCGTCTGCCTTGGTTAAYCCGGATTCTCGTTACTATCATGATAACAATCTATTGAATGCTTTGGATAAAGCGGTCGCGTTCATGCTGAATAGACAGCATCCGGACGGTACCATTTCGCTGGGTTCAACGAATTATAATTCTCCCCCGGATACAGCGTTCGTGGTTGGCGGCGTCACACAGATGTATCAGCTGCTGAACAAGCATGATTGGTCAGAAGCGGCTCCTGTCGCAGCTAATCTGAAGCTTTTCCTAGAGCGCACGATTCCAGCCATGCTGACTGGCGGTTGTCATACGCCGAATCATCGTTGGGTCATAACCGCTGCACTTTGCTTACTCTATGAAATTTTCCCGCTGCCCGAGCTTCTGGCAAGAGCGGAAGACTGGCTGGCAGAAGGCTTGGATATCACCGAAGATGGTGAGTGGACAGAGCGCAGCAACGGCATTTATAACGCTGTCAGCGATATCGCGCTGTATCATACGGGACGATTGATGAACCGTCCTGAACTCATCGCATGCGTACGCAGTAATCTACGTATGATGATGTATTTAATCCACCCGTCGGGCGAGGTTGTAACGGATTACTCGGGTCGACAGGATTTCGGTCAGACGGCTACGATGGCGAACTACTTTCCGGTTTACCGCTTAATGGCGGCGCATGATAAGGATCCGATTTTTGCTGCTATGGCGGATTATGCGGGATCTTTCATCACTGGCTTCCATGAAGGCGTGAACAACCATCCACTGATGAATATGCTCGTGTACCCGGAAGCGGATATTTCGCAGCTGGAACGAGCGCCGCTGTTGGATCGTTATGTGAAAGTGTTAAATGCGCAGCATCCGATCAAGGAACATTTGCAACAAATAGATGAAGTAGGGCATCACATGCACATCCAGCATAGCAGCATGCATCTCACTTTCGGAGCTCCGCTGGTTCGTATTCGTGACCTGGATCAAAGCGTAACAATAATGTCGCAGACGCCATCTTTCTTCGCACTTCGCCACGGGAAAGCAAGGCTGCTCGGTATTAAACTAGCGACTTCGTTCTCTCCAGGTATTGTGAAATTCGCAGATCTGACAGCGAGTGAAGGTGTCTATAAGCTTGAAACCGTGCTGGAAAAAGGCTACAACGGCCCGATCCCGCGTAGTTTGCTGCCTGCTGGAGCGGAGGGCTCAATGCTCAGCCCTTGGTATTTGCTGCCGCACCAGCACCGGCCGATGACTCATCTGCAGAAGCTGGAGCTGCAAGCGGAAATCACTTCTGGAGATTCCGAATGGACGATCCACGTTTCCTCAGACGAACGTGAAGATGTCTTCACGCAGTTGACCTTCATTTTTGGAAATGAAGGTACGGTGAGTGGTGATGACTTGCTTGCAGGTGAAGAAGGCAAGTTCTTCCTCAAAAGCGGTGCAATGAAGTATGAGGTAGACGGGGATGTTATGGAAATTTCCTCTGGCGCCTATGAACATATCCTGCCAATCGTTCGTGAAGATCAGCATCCGTCCGGATGCCAATATGTCCATGTCAACTTAGTTACCCCTTATGATCGGACTTTCAAGATCCGTCTACTGTAGAAAGGAGGTTCGTTATGACGATCTATTTTAATGAACAAGAGAGTATACAAACCCGTTTGGGGAATGACGATAAACGAACATTGAAAGTTCTAGCTGATCGCTACATTGGTGCTAATCCTCCTGTACCTTTCGCGTTTAGAGCTTTTAGCCGAGCAGGTATTATGCAAAATGAAAAAGGGATGTTTGATCTCGATTTGGGCCGCAGATTTCCTGAGGCAAAGCCTGGTCAATTTTCTTATGCGTATGCCTTGGTTTGGAGTGATGGGGAACGTAATCTGGATCTATTGCTCAGCTGTCTGGGACCGATCCAGTTTTATTTCAACGATGAGCTGACGTACCGTTCTAACGTCATTGACGAGATTAAGCCAGATGCGAGTGTAAAGCTGAATGTGGACTTCGTACATGGCTGGAATCGCCTTTTTATCAAGGCTAAACATACGGCTGCAGGTTTCGGTTGCTTATTCGGTTCGGATGAAGCCAAAGTGCGAATTCTGAATGTGCTTGCGCCGTTTGCAGAACGGCAAGGACAAGCGGGTTGGGTGTTTTCCGAGCCGGTAGAAAAGGATCTATTCGAGGGGCGTTCCTTACCAGATGCGATGTCTTCGGAGAGGAATAACGGTTTGCATTGGCTGCCGATCCGTGAATGGAACGAGAATGAGAGCTCGAAGCCTGCTTGCGAGCGATTATTTGGTATCCAGCCGAATAAGCAGGCGTTTGCGTGGACGAAGCTGAAGAAGGTTAGTGTAGGACAAGAAGCTGTCTTGCTGCGTGGGCATGCAGCGGGTTCTCTAACGATGTGGCTGGATGGCAAGCAGATTCTTGAGCTTGGAGAAGAAGGCAGTTTTCAGGTAGAGGTTCCGCTATCCTATGGTCAACATGATCTTGTGATCCGAAGTGTTTGTGAAGATATTACATGGGGCTATATGTTACAGGCACAATTCGGAGGCGAGGCCGTTAAATTAAGCGCACCGCTGCAGGTTCATGGTTCAGATGATCCTTGGTTGTATCTAGGACCTCTGGCTGCCAATGTTGACTTAACCTATGAAGATTTGGTGCGAACAGATCGCGTATATGCGATGGACATCAATTCCGATAAGAAGACCTATTGGCGATTGGATCGTCCCGATACGTGGATTCGCCCTTACTATGAGAATGCCATGCTAAGCAATAAATGGACAGTTGGCAATGTAACGAATTATGCGCGTTGGGATTACCCGCTCGGCGTTACCATATATGGTCTGCTGCAAACGGGCCGTTTATTGGAGCGAGCTGACATTACCCAATATGCGCTGGATCATGTTCAGAGCTGTACCGATATGTTTACGTATTCACTTTGGGATCGTGAGCAGTATGGCTTCCCAGCTATCAATCAACAATTGGTTATGATGAAAATGCTGGATAACTGCGGTTCCTTCGGCTCCGCGATGTTGGAGGCCTATCAGGAAGATCAGGATCAGGGATACATGCTGATTGCCAATCGAATCGCCAATTTCATCCTGCACGGCTTGGAACGCAAGGAAGATGGCGCTTTTTATCGGATTTGTCAGGATGAATATTCGGCGAATACGATGTGGGCTGATGACCTCTACATGAGCACACCGTTCTTGTGCCGTTATGCTCGAATTACGGGCAGGGCAGAAGCGCTCGATGAAGCAGCTAAGCAATTTCTTCTTTTCCGTAAGTACTTGTATATGCCGGAAGAACGTATCATGTCACATGTGTTTGATTTTAAATATGGCATGGCGACGGGAATACCTTGGGGACGTGGCAACGGCTGGACACTCTTTTCGTTAACAGAGGTGTTGGAGGCATTGCCAGCTACACATGGAGCGCGGCCGGAGCTAATCGGTTTCTTTAATGATCTATGCGGGGGGTATGCTGATCTTCAAGCGGATAGCGGCCTTTGGCATCAAGTATTGAATGACCCTGATGCCTATGAGGAAGCTTCGTGTACCGCGATGTTCGCTTATGCTTTTGCACGTGGCGTACGTTTTGGCTGGCTCAAGGAGCCGCAGCGTTTCATCGAAGCGGCGTTGAAGGCATGGGATGGTCTGACCCGCATCGCAATTGATGCGCAAGGGAACGTGCACGGTGTATGCAGCGGCTCTAGGTATGCGTTTACGGCAGATTATTATAAAAAGGATCTGCTTACCGTCAAGAATGATAATCATGGAGTTGGCATTATGATGCTGGCAGGTTCGGAAGTTGTGAAGTTGAACCAATGGTTGGCAGCTCCGATTGAGGTAATGCAATGATCATTGCTACGAGTAGTGTATGGCAAATCAGTCACTTGGATCTCATCATACGCATGGTATTGGCGGTCGTACTTGGTGGTTTGATCGGTCTTGAACGGGAATGGAACAATCACGCGGCGGGCTTTCGAACGCACATTTTAGTTTGCTTAGGCTCGACGACCATCATGCTGCTGTCAGTGTACGGATTTTCCGATTTTGTGAATGAACCGAATGTCCGTATCGATCCCTCGCGCTTGGCTGCACAGGTTGTTAGCGGTATTGGTTTTCTGGGTGCTGGCGCCATATTACGAAACGGCAGTGTGATTAAAGGATTGACGACGGCCGCTTCCGTGTGGCTGGTTGCGGCAATTGGTTTAAGCATCGGTGCAGGCTTCATTACAGGAGCGCTAGTTTGTACCTTTTTAGTCCTCATCAGCTTGTATGTCTTGAATAAGCTGGAGAAGCATATCATTAGGCACCGTCGAACACACGAAGTTGAAATTTTGATCAATGAACAACCCGGCTTCCTAAGTTCGGTTACTTCTCGATTTGGAGAACAGGGTATTCAAGTAATCAATCTCAAGATGAGGCCAGAGAGTGCTTCTTCACATGAGGCAGAGAATGCTGGGAGCATCCCGATGATGCACTTAATCTTCAGTCTAAGATGTCCCAAGCATGAGAAACTGTTTGCGGCGTATGAGCAAATTTCCGCGCTGGACATCGTCGTTAGCATGGAAGCTTCCAACTTCGTATTTCATAATCAAGCCGCATAAGAACGAAATCCCGCTATGGTCATTGACTGGAGCGGGATTTTTCGAAGTCTAACGGAGAGAAATGATGAGCAGCTAATAAACATCTATTCAATAGAAGGGGGAGCGAGCCAGCGTGTACGTATTCAGCTATTTTAAAGAACAAGAAGAAAAGTTGTTTCTGGCTACGAGTGAGGACGGTTACCAGTGGAACGAAATGAACGATGGAAGAGCAATCTGGGAGTCAGTGATTGGAACAAAGCAGCTACGTGATCCATTTATTTTAGAAGACGTTGAAGGTAAGTTTCATCTCGTATGGACGGACGGTTGGAAGAGCAAAAGCATCGGTTACGCATGGTCCCAGGATCTTGTTGAATGGCATGATGTCAAGCTAATTCCAGTGATGGAGCACCAGCCTGAGACCCAGAATACGTGGGCACCGGAAATTTTCTATGACACTAGTAAGCAAGCTTATCGGATTGTATGGTCATCTACAGTAGGCTCAGGGCCGAGAAATCATCGAATCTGGTCTGCGACAACGACGAATTTTAATGATTTCTCGGAAGCGAAGATCTTCTTTGATCCAGGCTATAACGTCATCGATGCTACCCTTACTGATCTGGATGATCATTATGTGATGCTGTTTAAAGATGAACGAGGGCTTAATGAGAAGGGAACTGCGAACAAAGCCATTCGTTCTTGTATCGTAGCCAAGGAGGATCGTGATGCTCCGACGGTAACCCGTATTTCCGAGTTGATAACCCCAGCGCTAACAGAGGGACCGACGGTTTATCTTGTGGATAGGGACAGTAGCAAGGAATGGATTCTGCTTGTAGACGGATTCCAGGAGCAATATTACGGAGCTTATAGCTCAAGTGATTTAATCACTTGGAACAATATCACGGACCAAGTTCATGTGCCCAAGGGGGCTAGGCATGGCTCGGTGATGAAGCTGAGGAAGGCGTTCATGAAGTAGCATGTGAAAAAAGAAAAGCTGAGCGATGGATGCCTATAAGCATTTATTTGTTTCACATCATCAGTCGGCAATAATTCCATACACGCACATAAGTGCTCAGCGGCTGCAGAAGAATTAGTCGAAAAATTTTAACCGAGCCTATCGCATCGCGCCCCCGTCAATAGGCTCGAAAACCGAGCCTATCGCATCGCGCCCCCGYCAATAGGCTCGAAAACCGAGCCTATCGCATCGCGCCCCCGTCAATAGGCTCGAAAACCGAGCCTATCGCATCGCGCCCCCGCCAATAGGCTCGAAAACCGAGCCTATCGCATCGCGCCCCCTTTAATAGGCTCGAAAACCGAGCCTATCGCATCGCGCCCCCGGCAATTGGCTCGAAAACCGAGCCTATCGCATCGCGCCCCGCCAATAGGCTCGAAAACCGAGCCTATCGCAAAGCGCCCCCGTCAATAGGCTCGAAAACCGAGCCTACCGCATCGCGCCCCCGCCAATAGGCTCGAAAACCGAGCCTATCGCATCGCGCCTCCGTCAATAGGCTCGAAAACCGAGCCTATCGCATCGCGCCTCCGTCAATAGGCTCGAAAACCGAGCATGTTTGTGCCCGAAGCAAACAATGTGCTCCGAATTGATTCCTACCCCTACGTCACTTAAAATCAAATCGAATTAAACTAAGTGAATCTATCGGATTAAAGGAATTAATTCTACGCGATTACCGCAGGTTGATTTCCGCTAATGCACTAACTTTTAAAATGTTTATTCCAATTTGAAGTTAAGCGAAGTATAATTGAGAGACCATACAAATGGGTAAGAGGAGGAATCCATATGCGTATAAGTCAACTACATCTATGTTTGGATATATTCTGGACGTTTCTCAAAATCGGACCTTCCACGTTTGGCGGGGGATATGCAATGATTCCCGTCATTGAGCGGGAAGTGGTAGAAAAGCGAGCATGGATCGCTGAAGAAGAAGTAGCCAATATCGTAGCGATCGCGGGCTCAGCCCCCGGCGGGATCGGCGTCAATACATCTGCCTTTATCGGCTATCGCATGGCAGGCATACCTGGTGCAGCGGCCGCCGTCATGGGCATTACTTTACCGACATTCCTGATTGCGTTAACGCTAAGCATCTTCTTGATCTTCATGCAGTCCGACCCGAAAGTCGTGGCCGCATTCAAAGGCATTCATGGTGCCATTATCGGTCTTATCGTGTTGGCGGCTTACAATATGGCTCGTTCGGCTATTTTTGATAAAACAACATTAGTAACTGCCGTAGGTACTGTGGCGATTCTGTTGCTCCTACCTATTAATCCACTATTTATGATTCTCATCGGTTTGTTTATCGGCTTTGTTTTTGTCAAAGTGAAAGAAACATTTGGTTTCAAAATCAGCCTGGAAAAGGGCAAAGAACCTGTACACACGTCCTACAATGGCTACACCTACTACGATTACTATATCGCGGATGGTATCTAAGAAAGGTGGGAATGTAGATGTTGTGGGAGCTTTTTATTACATTTTTGAAAATAGGATTCATGTCGTTCGGCGGCGGCTATGCGATGATTCCCATCATTCAACATGAAGTTCAGCAGCATGCCTGGATGACAACAGAGCATTTTGAACAGAGTGTGGCTGTGGCGGGAATGGCTCCTGGACCCATTGCGACGAATATGGCAACTCTGATTGGTTATCGTGCAGATGGGATTCTTGGTGCTGTTATATCCACGATTGGCATGGTGTTGCCTTCACTGGTTATTGTCCTTATCATTTCTTCTTTTTATTATAAAATCTATCAAAGCGGAGCGGTAAACAAGATTTTTTATGGGCTAAGACCGATTGTAACGGGATTAATCGTCTACGCGGCTATCCATTTTGGCTTTCCGGACCGTATGCAAAATATCTTTACATGGCAGGTGTTATTCACCGTTGTGATTGCCGCAGGCGTGTTTTTCCTTGTTCACAAGTACAAATGGCATCCACTTGCCACGATTGTGTTGTCGGCACTGGTTGGGATTGCTATATTTAGTTAATTGCATGCAATCTGATAGAACGAAAGCGAGAGGACGACAGTTATGGATACGAATAAACCAACCTGCTGTTCCGCCAGCCGTGGCAGTGCGTCATCCGATCAGCCATCTATGCGACCAGATGCGTCTATTTCAGTCGAGATAACTGCGACGGCGGGGCCAATAGGCAAAGAAGGCATGGTACTGATTCCCGGCGGGAAATTCCATATGGGGACGGACGACCGCGAAGGCTTCCCAGCGGATGGTGAAGGGCCAGTGCGTGAGATTACCTTAAAGCCTTTCTACATAGACCATTGCGCGGTAACGAATGCTGATTTCAATCAATTTGTTGAGGCAACGAGCTACAAAACGGAGGCAGAGTCCTTTGGCTGGTCGTTCGTTTTTCATTTATTCGTGTCCGAAGCGACGGCAGCGCGTGTACAGAATACCGTACAGCAAACCCCGTGGTGGTGGGTAGTTGAGGGAGCCGATTGGCTGCATCCGGAGGGGCCTGATTCGCATGTCGAAGACCGCTGGGATCACCCGGTCATCCATGTTTCGTGGCGAGATGCTATGGCCTATTGCAAATGGGCAGGCAAACGTCTGCCGACGGAAGCTGAATGGGAATTCGCTGCTCGCGGCGGACTAGTTCAGAAGCGCTATCCCTGGGGAGATGAGCTTAAACCAGGCGGTCGACATATGTGTAACATTTGGCAAGGTAAGTTTCCGGACAAGAACAACCAAAGTGACGGCTACGCCGGCACGGCGCCTGTCAAAGCATTCGAGCCGAATGCCTATGGCTTGTATAACGTGGCGGGCAACGTGTGGGAGTGGTGCTCCGATTGGTTCAGCCCGAGCTTCCATGTGAAGGGCAAAAGGGACAACCCTGTCGGCCCTCCATCGGGAGATACGCGAGTACTTCGCGGCGGCTCGTACTTGTGCCACCGTTCGTACTGCAATCGCTATCGCGTCGCAGCGCGCAGTAAAAATACGCCAGACAGCTCGACGGGCAACATCGGCTTTCGCTGTGCAAATGATGCCCAGTAGTTGAGATGAAAAGCCACCTATTCCATAACGGAACAGGTGGCTTTTTGTGTGTAGCGCCGTACCCAACCTCATTCCTCACCCCGCGCCTTCCGGTTCGCCAGCAGCAAGAATCCGAACGAGATGCCGATAATCGCTCCCGCCCAGCACCAAGCTAGCGTGTGATTTCCTGCTTCAACCGCAATGTAGATGGCGGTGGGTAAGGTTTGCGTGCGATGCGGAATATTACCCGCGATCATCAGGGTGGCACCGAATTCGCCGAGGCCTCGTGCAAATCCGAGGATGTACGCTGAGCGTACAGAACGCCAGGCGAGTGGCAAGGTGATGTACGCCAGCACCTGCCACTCGTTAGCTCCTGCTGAACGAGCGGCGTTCTCCAGATCTGTTTTGACCGAGGCGAAGCCTGTCTTCATCGTTTGATAAACGAGGGGGAAAGCGACGACGATCGAAGCGATCACCGCCGCCCCCCAAGTGAAAATGATTGATTGATGGAAGAGTGTGTCCATCACCGTTCCGATCCAGCTCTTCTTGCCAAGCAGCACGAGCAGGATGAAGCCGACGACGGTTGGCGGCAATACCAACGGCAGCATAAATACAGTCTCAATCAAGGACTTGCCCCGAAAGTTCCGCCGTGACATTTGCCATGCCGCGTATCCGCCAAGCAGCAGAACGAAAACACTGGCAACCAAGGCAACCTTCAATGACAACAGAATAGGAGAAGCAAACTCAGTCCATGTGATGTTTTCCATGATCTATTTCCCGACCGTGAAGCCGAATTTGACGAACACATCCTGTGCTTCTTTGCTTTTCAGATACGTGTAAAATTCCGTTGCTTCTTTGTTATGCTTGCTCGCTTTAACAATGCCTGCAGGATATTCGATCGGTTTGTACGATTTGGGGTCAACAGTGAGAGCAACCTTCACCTTCGAAGAGGTTAGCGCATCCGTTTTATACACAAAACCGGCCTCTGCATTACCTGACTCCACATAGGTGAGCACTTGTCGAACATCTTTGCCTTGCACGATTTTGGCTTGAAGCGGGTCCCACAGCTTTGCATTCGTCAAAGCTTCTTTCGCATAGTTGCCTGCAGGAACGGTTTGGGGTTCGCCGACAGCAATATGAGTTACACCAGCTGCAGATAGATCCTCAAGCTTTTGCACGTTCGATTTGCTATCTGCGGGGACGATGACGACCAAGCTATTCAACAGCAAATTACTTTGCTGTGAAGCATCGATCAACGATTTATCGACGAGTTCTTTCATGTTTTTGCTAGCGGCAGAAAGGAAGACATCAGCCGGTGCGCCTTGCTCAATTTGCTGCTGCAGGGCACCGGAAGCGCCGAAATTAAACAGAAGCTTTATGTGTGTGTATTTCTTCTCGTAGTTGGTTTGAATTTCTTTCATGGCATCCGTCAAGCTCGCAGCTGCAGAAATGGTTAGCTCTACATGGTTCTGTTCGACTTGCTTTGAACACCCAGTAACAACAATTGATGCGGCAATAACAATTAACAAAATAGTACGAAACATCACTTTCTTCAGCGCAGTAACCCCTCCACAACTAATTATCTATCTATTTTGATATAAATAGTATGATTTAGATATAAATGATTATAGTTGATCCCCACCTTTTCGTAAATAACTAAAATTTGAATTACATAGAACTTGCGCTTATGATAGAAGAAGACATTACATGCATGGAGGAAAATGATGACAACGGACATTTCCTATACTACAGAAGACATCTCCAAGCTTTTGAAAATCTCCAAGCTAACCGTCTATGATTTGATTAAAAAAGGTGATCTCCCCGCCTATCGAGTGGGCAAGCAAATGCGTGTAGATGCGGCCGATCTTGAGGCATATAAAGCACGAGCCAAAGGTGGGAGAGGGCATGCGGTCAAGACCGAGCCCATAGAAACAGTCCCAACCCAGTATGTCCCAAGCCATTCCATGTCCCAACAATCGCTGGTCATTACTGGACAGGATGTTAGTTTAGATATTTTAGCCAAGCATATGGAGAAAAAAGTCCCTCAAATCAGGCCGCTTCGCTCCTACGTAGGCAGCTTGGACAGCCTCATTGCCATGTACAAGGGTGAATCAGACATCGTCAGCACGCATTTATTGGACGGTGATACAGGTGAATATAACATCCCCTATATACGAAAATTACTGATCGGATCCTCCTATATCGTCATCAATCTGGTCTCAAGATCAGCAGGCTTATATGTTCAAAAGGGGAACCCCAAACAGCTTCGGGGCTGGGCTGATCTCCAGCAGCCAGGTCTACAGCTTGCCAATCGTGAGAAAGGCTCGGGGGCTCGCGTTCTTTTAGATGAGCAGCTTAGGCTTCACGGTATCTCTTATCAACAGATACAGGGGTACGATCAAGAAGAATCCAACCACATGGGTGTCGCTGGAAAAGTTGCGCTTGGTGAAGCGGATTTCGGTGTGGGTATAGAGAATGCCGCCTATATGGTCGGCGGCGTTGATTTCATTCCGCTGATCCAAGAGCGGGTTGATCTCGTTATGCTCAAGAAGCCGGGGAATCTCGCGTGGATCGAGGCAGTCAAGCAGGTACTGCAGTCGGAAGCGTTTCATCATGAGCTGCGTCCGATTCAAGGCTACGATATATCGCAAACGGGTCATATTTTATTTGAAACTTAGGGGGGAAATGATGTGGTCAAAAAACTGGGCATCAGCTTGTTAATCCTATCGACAATCGCATTCTTAAGTGCTTTTACGATCCCAATTTTCATTCATTCGGGCGGCGGGATGGCTAGATGGATTGCGGGTCTGCTCATCTTTAGCGAGGTTACTTTCTGGACGGGCGGCATCCTGTTAGGCAAAGAGGTCGCCAAGAAATATAGAAGCTATCTCAATCCGAAGAACTGGTCACGTAAGAAAGTGTCAGACAATCAAGACAAGATGTCCATCAAACAAGACGAGATATGAGAAAAACTTCTATCGAAGTACTTCGAGGATGAGCGACCGCGTTTTAAATGTTATTTTTATCGCCAATAAGAATTTGTGTTTCCGATCCCCGGAAACTTATAAATTCTTATGTGGTGAAAAAGCAGTATTCCTCATGCGGGAATGCTGCTTTTTTTGTTGCCATCGCATCTCATTAAGCAGATACCGAGCTTTTCAGCTCGCTACGGAATATCTCAACGAGGCTCTCCGTCGCGAGGCTAAACGTACTGCCGTTCATTTTGCGCAGCAAGCCCGTGACTAAGCCCGAATCGAGATCATCGATGGGTTTAAGAACAGTGCCTTGCGGACTAGGCGTTGCCGAAATAACGGGAACAACCGCGATACCGAAATCCGCTTGGACATAATATTTGAGTGCAGCCATATTGCCGATCTCCATGCTAGAGTAAGGACTGCCGCCATTTTCGAGCAGCTCATTTTCTAATTTTTGACGATAAGGGCATTGGGAATTCGTGATAAGTAAGTATTCGTGCTGAATATCCCGCAGATGAATGGACGTTTGGGATGCTAACGGATGGGATTCTGGGATGAGTAGTGCAAGTCTTTCGATGAATAAGGGCTCGAAGGAATGGTCTTCTAATCCCGTATTGGGTGTACTGCAAATGGCCATATCGATGCTCCCCTCATGGAGCATTTGGCCTAGCACGGTGGTGTTCCCAATGTGAATGCTTATCTTCACTTTGGGATGCCGACGCAGAAAGGGACCAAGCAGCTGCGGCAGCCGATAGCTTGCTGTGGGTTCCATGACACCGAGACGAATGATCCCTGCATCCCCTTTGACAAGTTCATCCATAGAAGCTTGTAGATAGTCATACTCCTTTAATAAGAGATCGGCATTTTGATGAAAAAGTCGACCAGCCTCGGTCAGCGTCAATTTCTTTCCCCGTTCTAAAAGCTTAACCCCCAGATCAGCCTCAAGCTTTTGAATATGCATAGTGACCGTCGATTGCCCATATTGCAGCTCCTCCGCTGCCCGTTGGAAGCTGCCGAGCCTGATGATGGTTTGAAATGTTTTGATATTTCGAATATCCAAAGGGATCCCCGTCCTCTCCCGAACAAATGGTTCATGATTTATGAATTCAGCGATCGGTTTTTCTGATTTTACAAAGTCTTACAACTATCATATCATAAATACTTATTAATCCAAGTTGTTTACTTGTATATTCACAAAAAGTGAATCAAACATTCAGTTTTTTGAATTGTACATGTGAAAGATCCTGCATTATGATAAATACCATTAAGTTCATCGGAATAATTAAATATAAAACAAACGGAGGCTGATTCGAATGGCACATGCAAAAAAAATAAAACTAGGTGCAATGATTCATGGCGTAGGCGGAGGCTGGGAAGATTGGAAGCATCCGGATGCAATTACGGATGCAAGCACGAATTTTCAATTCTATAAGCATCAAGCACAAACGGCAGAAGCTGGGAAGTTTGATTTTGCTTTCATCGCAGATAGTGTTCATATCACGGAGAAATCAAGCCCTCATTACTTGAATCGTTTCGAGCCGCTGACCATTCTATCGGCGCTTGCAGCCGTTACGAAACGCATCGGCCTTGTTGCAACGGTGACAGTCAGCTATAGCGAGCCCTACACGGTAGCTAGACAATTCGCTTCACTGGATTTGATCAGCAAAGGGCGCGCCGGCTGGAACGTGGTCACCTCTTGGCTGTCCGGCAGCGCAAATAACTACAGCAAGGATGAGCATCCCCCGCATGAGAAGCGTTACCGCATCGCCCAAGAGCATGTGGATGTGGTGAAAGGGTTATGGGACTCGTGGGAAGATGACGCGTTCACGCGGGATCGAGCAAATGGTCAGTTTTTTGACCCGGCGAAGCTGCATACCTTGAATCACAAAGGTGAGTTCTTCTCGGTGCAGGGTCCGCTCAACATTGCCCGATCGAAGCAAGGGCAGCCTGTCATTTTCCAAGCAGGAACATCCGAGGACGGTCGTAATTTTGCCTCCAAAAATGCAGATGCTATCTTTGTCGGACATGAACATATTGAGGAAGCGAAAGCTTACTACGCGGATATTAAACGCAGAGCTGTTTCCTTTGGCCGTAATGCAGACGATGTATCCATCCTGCCAGGCATTCGCCCAATCATTGGACGTACAGAAGAGGAAGCAGAGCGCAAGTATCTGGAAACGGTCAACCTTGTGTCCATCGACAAAGCGATTATTGCGCTGGGTCGTCCATTTAATGACTTCGACTTTAGTGTTTATCCATTAGATGAACCTTTCCCAGATCTAGGTGATTTGGGCGCGAACAGCCAGCAGGGCGGTTCGGAGAAGATCAAAAGATTGGCGAAAGAACACAATTTAACCTTGCGCCAAGTTGCCCTTCGTTTTGCAACACCGAAAGGGAATTTCGTTGGAACACCGGAGAAGATCGCAGATACGATCCAGCAATGGGTGGAAGAAGGAGCGTCCGATGGCTTCATCATTGCCGTGGGAATACCGGGAGCGTTACAGGATTTCGTTGAGCTGGTTGTGCCTATTTTACAGGAGCGCGGGCTGTATCGAACCGAATATGAGCATGAGACACTGCGAGGCCATTTGGGTCTGGAAGTGCCGGTCAATCGCAATAGTAAAACCGAAGTACTGAACTAATAAGGGGGAAAACCACATGTCCAAATCCAGAAAATTGAAGCTCGGAGCAACGATCACAGGTGTAGGTACTTCGAAACATACATGGCAGAACCCAGAAATACCGTTAGATGCAAGTGTTGACTTTGACTTTTATGCAGGGCAAGCGTTACAAGCGGAGGAAGGCAAATTTGACTTTGTTTTCATCGTAGATAGTACGTATATTACGGAGAAATCAGCGCCTCATTTCTTGAATCGCTTGGAGCCATTGACGGTACTATCAGCGCTTGGAGCGGTTACTTCCAAAATTGGGTTGGTCGGGACGTTAACCGCGTCCTTCACTCAACCATTTACGGTGGCAAGACAGTTTGCTTCGCTGGATCATATCAGCGCGGGTCGTGCAGGTTGGAACGTCGTGACGACAGGGCTTGAAGGTGCAGCGCGCAATTACAGCAGGGATGAGCATTATGCCCATGACGAGCGCTATCGGATTGCGGAGGAGCATCTGGAGGTTGTGCGCGGTCTGTGGGATTCGTGGGAAGATGATGCATTCGTTCGTGATCAACAAACCGGTGTCTTCTTCGATCCGAGCAAGCTGCATGCTTTGAATCATAAAGGCAAGCATTTCTCCGTGCAGGGTCCGCTCAACATTGCACGTTCGCAGCAAGGTCAGCCCGTTATTTTCCAAGCAGGCGGGTCGGACGATGGTCGTAATTTAGCAGCGAAGAGTGCGAATGCGATTTTTACAGGACATGAATCGATCAAGGAAGCCAAAGCTTTCTATCAAGATATTAAGACACGGGCAGCAGCGTATGGCAGAGCGAGCGAAGAGATACTCGTGTTCCCAGGCATCAGTCCAATCATTGGCAGGACGGTAGAAGAAGCAGAGAGCAAGTATCGGGCGATTGCAGAATTAGTAACGATAGAGGATGCGCTCGATCAATTAGGCCGACCATTCACCTATCATGATTTCAAGCAATATCCACTGGATGAACCATTCCCGGATCTCGGCGATCTCGGTAGTAACAGCTATCGCAGCGCAACGGATCGTATCAAGCGGATTGCGAAGGAAGAGAAGTTAACGCTTCGTCAAACGGCGCTGCGGTTTGCAACGCCAAGAAGCAGCTTCGTCGGTACGCCAGAGCAGATTGCCGATACCGTTCAACAATGGTTTGAAGAAGGTGCAGCAGACGGCTTCATCATTTATACAGATATTCCGAGTGTACTCAAGGATTTCGTGGAACTCGTTGTCCCGATCCTTCAGGAGCGTGGCATCTATCGTGAAGAGTACGAAAGTGATACATTGCGAGGCAACTTAGGGCTTGAAATCCCAGTAAACCGCTATACGAAACAGAGAATAGCCCAAGCATAGAGCTTAGAGGGGGAAATCATATGAAAAAGAGAATCGAATCAATCGTCGGCGCACTACTTATCACGTCATTGGTATTATCAGGCTGTGGAGATGCGTCAAAAGATGAAGGAGCTAAGAACACGGCTGAGCAAGGAACGGGGACGGTAACTCCGGGGGGAGAGCTCGTATGGGCATTGGCAGGAACAGTAACATCAGATAGCTTGGATGCGCACAAAGCGGGCTTCGCCCCTACGACGAGAGTCATGCGATCGCTCTATGACAGCTTAGTCGTGGAGCTTCCTGATCACACGTTTAAACCGTGGTTAGCGACAGCTTGGGAGCTTTCTGCGGATAAAAAGAGCTATACCTTTCAATTACGCAAGGATGTGAAATTCCATGATGGAACACCATTCAATGCGGAAGCCGTCAAATTTAACTTCGATCGTATTATCGACCCTGCGACGAAAGCGTACAGCTCGCTCAATGAATTGGGAACCTACCAATCGACAGATGTCATTGATGAATTCACGGTGAAGGTGAACTTCAAATCGCCTTTCGCGCCATTTCTCAGTAATGCAGCTAAGGTGGATTTGGGCTTCGTTTCACCGACAGCGGTGAAGAAGTACGGCGAGGCTTTCCCGCAGAACCCTGTGGGTACGGGTCCATTCAAGCTCAAGAAAATCACACCCAGCTCACAAGTCGAATTCGAGAAAAATCCCGATTATAACTGGGGTCCTGCGAATGCGAAGCATCAAGGCCCTGCGTACTTAGATAAATTAACGGTCAAATATGTGGAAGAAGAAGCGACCCGTGTCAGCGTTTTGCAGAGCAAACAGGTACAGGTGGCGGACATTATTCCTCCGCAAAATCTAGTCGCGTTGAAGGCGGATAAGAATTTCAATGTGCAGGAAACAGAGCTTCTGCAAGCCAATTTCACGTTATATTTGAATATTAAAAAGGCGCCTTGGAATGATCTGAAAATACGCCAAGCTTTCCGCTCATCACTCGATATCGATTCTGCGGTTAAGACGATTTATCTAGGCACTTCGAAGCAAGGTTGGTCACCGATTTCACCGCAGCAGTTCGGGTATACGCCAACGAGAGAAAAGTCCTATCAATTCGATGTCGCTAAGTCAAATCAAACGCTTGATGAGGCAGGCTGGGCGAAGGGTGCAGATGGCTACCGTGCGAAAGACGGCAAGCGTCTAACGGTAGAAGTTATCGACACGCAAGGAAATCGTGAGAAACGATTGGATCTTATTGCGATATTCACGCAACAGCTGAAACAGGTCGGTATAGAGCTGAAGGTGATCACCTTGCCTACGGGAACCTACACGGATCGCCGTAACAAAGGGGATTACGATTTAATTGCAGGCAGTCAATTCTCAGGCGATCCTGATGTACTTAGACAACTCTATTCGGCCAAAGGCCCGTCTAAGGAAAATAACCTTGCCAAAACGAATGATCCGAAGCTAGATGAGCTGCTCGAACAAGGGTATTTGGAAACGGACCCTGAGAAGCGGAAAACCATTTACAAAGACGCTCAAGAATACATTATCGATCAAGTGTATGGAATACCAACGTATGTCTTTAATTATTCCGTCGCTTCAACCAAAGAGGTCAAAGGGATCACATTCGACTCGCCAGCATGGCCTGTCTTCTACGACGCTTGGATTCAAAAATAAGAACATGAGGGGGAGTCCCGGATGGTGAAGTATATATTAAACAGGCTTATCGTTTCTATTCCAGTCATCATAGGTTCGCTGACGCTTGTTTTCTTAATCATTCACTGGCTTCCCGGGGATCCGGCCCAGATGATTGCAGGTGATGATGCCGCACCAGAGCGTATTACCTATTTGAGACATCAACTAGGCTTAGATCGACCGTTGTGGCAGCAATATGTTGTATATCTGTGGGATAGTTTACGGGGAGATTTCGGACATTCTTTTGCCAACAGCCAGCCAGTGATTGATCGACTCCTCGCTCAGCTTCCCGCCACTCTTTCTTTAGCCGCACTGAGCACGTTATTCGCGATCGTTGTGGGGTTTATCCTTGGTATTTTATCAGCCGTATATCAAAATCGGGTTTTGGACTACATCGTGCGCGTCATCAGCTTGTTAGGTGTATCCATGCCAAAGTTTTGGCTCGGCATACTATTAATTCTCGTTTTCTCCGTGCATTTTCAGCTCCTTCCGGCAATTGGGAATGGCAGCTTCAAACAACTGATTCTACCGTCGTTCGCGTTAGGTGTGACAGGAGCAGGGATGTTAACCCGAATGGTTCGCAATAGTGTGCTGGAAGTCATCAATGAGCCATTCGTATTAACACTGCGTGCAAAAGGATTATCTGAAAACATTGTGCTGTATAAGCATGTGCTGCGTAATGCGCTCCTACCGGCGGTGACAATTCTAGGCTTATTGGTCGGTGAAATGCTGTCGGGCGCTGTGGTGACTGAGACCGTTTTCTCCAGACAGGGCTTAGGTAAATTAGTCGTAGATGYCATTAATCAGAAAGATATTCCGGTCATTCAAGCGGCGATTCTGATTACAGGACTTTTTAATATTTTGGTCAACTTAATGGTAGATGTTTCGTATTCCTACGTCGATCCGCGTGTGCGTAAGTCAGGATAAGGAGGAAAGGAGTTGGCTGTTATGCTATTCAACACGGTGACAACAGAAAGATTATTGCGTAAAAGACAAGAACTTCTCACATTCTCATTTCGGTTCAAAAAGCTAAGCTTGTCGAAGGTGCTTCTTGGCCTATCGCTCTCTATTTTAGCTTTTCTGATCGTGTGTGCCATCTTCCCTTCTTGGATTGCTCCTTACTCGCCAACGGATATGCTTACGGATCAACTGCTGCAATCACCTAGTCTGTCACATCCGTTTGGTACGGATCAGTTCGGTCGCGATGTGTGGACGTTGGTCATCTATGGGTGTCAGCAGTCCCTTGTCATGGGTGTTGTCTCAGTTGTCATAGGAGGTTGTATCGGCACGTTTTTCGGTCTTATGGYGGGGTATTGGGGCGGGAAGGTGGATTCCTTGTTTATGCGCTTCAATGATATTTTGATGACGATTCCGGGGATCTTGCTCGCCATTGCCATCTCGGTTGCGCTCGGACCTAGCTTCTTTAATGTGATTCTGGCGATCAGTGTTGCAACCATTCCTGGTAAAGCCAGAGTTGTTCGCAGCCAAGTGATCTCGATTCGCAATCGGCCATTCATAGATGCAGCCCGTGCCGTAGGAACCTCACATGTGGAAATCATGATACGTCATATACTGCCGAATTGTTTTTCACCCTTGCTCGTGATGATGACGATCGGGGTTGGCAGTTCAATTCTAGTTGGAACAGGGCTGAGCTTCCTTGGCCTAGGTGTGGTGAAGGAAATTCCAGATTGGGGCTATATGCTGTCTCAAGGACGCAGCTATATGACGGTTGCTTGGTGGGTAGCGACGTTTCCAGGGCTGGCTATTACACTTCTGGTGATTGTGGTTAATCTAATAGGTGACGAAATTCGTGATCGCATGGATCCTAAGAAATCGAGGGCATAGAGGATGAAACCACTACTTGAAATAGATGACTTGTCGGTTGATTTTCAAACGGCAAGCGGTTCACTGAATGCGATAAACAAGATTAGCTTACAAATAGGTACTGGCGAAATTGTGTGCTTGGTCGGTGAGTCGGGGTCTGGCAAGACGATTACGTCCTTGTCGATTATGCGACTGATTAATTATGATGGGGGCTATATTTCGCAAGGGGATATTAAGCTCAATGGGCAAAGTCTTGTGGGTCTGTCTCAAAAGGAAATCAGCGATCTACGAGGCAAGAAAATTGCGATGATTTTCCAAGAGCCAATGACTGCGCTGGATCCGATCTTCACGATTGGAAGCCAAATCGTCGAAGTGATTGTGCGCCATGAGCGAATTTCGAAGGTTGGTGCGCGTGATAAGGCTATTTCGCTCCTTCGCCGAGTAGGCATTCCAGAGCCAGAAATTCGCATGGGTCAATATCCGTATGAGCTTTCCGGCGGTATGCGCCAAAGGGCGATGATTGCCATGGCACTAGCTTGCGGACCAGATCTGCTGATTGCTGATGAGCCTACAACGGCGCTGGATGTGACGATTCAAGCCCAAATCTTAAGCTTGCTTCGTGAGCTAAAAGATGAATTTCAAATGTCGATTCTGCTGATCACACATGATCTCGGAATTGCGGCTGAAATGGCGGATCGTGTTGTGGTTATGTATGCGGGGAAGGTTGTTGAGCAATCACCCGTGCATCAACTATTCGAAAATCCCGCACATCCCTATACGCAAGGGCTTCTGCATTCCATTGTAACGCTGGATAATGTTCGTGGCTTGAAGCTGTACACGATCAAAGGCACAATCCCCAGCTTGTCTAATTTACCGACAGGCTGCCGTTTCCACCCCCGTTGCCCTTATGCAACGGATCGCTGTTTGAGTGAAGATCCGCCTCTGCAGGAGCTTCATGGCCGTGAGGTCGCATGTTGGAACGCAGAGCGGATTGATCATCTGGCAGCTGAGTTTTTCGGAGATACAGTGACTCCGACACCTGTCGAGTTGATCGCTGGCGAAGACATTCGTAAGGATGCTTGGACGCTGGGCTTGGAGCAACCGTTGCTCCAAGTGAAGAATGTGAAGAAATATTTCCCGATTCGTCAAGGATTGTTTGGTCGAGGCCGCACCTCCATTAAGGCGGTTGATGATATTTCCTTTGACATTCGCAAAGGGGAAACCTTTGGTCTTGTTGGGGAATCCGGCTGCGGGAAATCGACGCTAGGCCGCGTTCTGTTGCAGCTGGAGAAAGCGACAGAGGGCTCGATTCATTTTGAAGGCAAAGATCTGATTCAGGCGGGTTCGAAAGGTTGGAAGGATACGCGAAGAGATATGCAGATCGTGTTTCAAGATCCGTATGGCTCCATTAATCCTCGCTGGAAAGTGGGAGATATCATCGGTGAGCCGTTCTGGGTGCATGAATCCTTACGCGGATCAGCGAAAAGAGCCAAAGTGGAGAACGTGATGGAACTGGTGGGTCTCAATCCATCCTGGTATGATCGCTTACCGCATGAGTTCTCAGGCGGGCAGCGTCAACGGATCGGGATCGCACGAGCGATTGCGTTGAATCCGAAGTTTATTCTAGCCGATGAAGCCGTCTCGGCATTGGATGTTTCCGTTCAATCTCAAATCGTCAACCTGATGCAGGATATACAGCAACGCATGAATTTGACGTATTTGTTCATTGCCCATGGGCTTAATATTGTTCGCTACATTTCGGATCGCATTGGTGTGATGTACCTAGGCAAGCTGGTAGAAATTGCGCCAACGGATGAGCTGTTCAGGCATCCTGCACATCATTATACGAAGGCGCTTCTATCCGCGATTCCAGTTCCGGATCCTAAACGTAAGCGCAGCTTCGTACCACTCGAAGGCGAAATGCCCTCGCCAGCTAGACCGCCTTCTGGCTGCCGCTTCCATACACGCTGCCCAGCAGCGACAGCGCTTTGCCGTGAGGTCGTTCCAGAGTTGACGGCCATTGCCCCAGGTCACTATGCGGCTTGTCATTATCCATTGTAGGAGATTGAATTTTATTAGAAAAGGGAGTGACGATTGTGCCATCCATGGTGCCATCATCCAAGATTATCTCCATCCAAGAAGCGGTTGCACAGATCCCAGATGGTACGAAGCTTGCCGTTAGCGGCAACATGGAGATGTCACCCATGGCTCTCATTCGTGAAATCGTACGCGCACAGCGGCGACAGCTATATCTTGTTTGTGTGGGGGCTGCAGCCGTGAATGCCGATCTGCTGATCGGGGCTGGGGCGGTTTCAACCGTCGAATTCTCACAAATTTCGATGGGGGAGTATGGGTTTGGACTGAATTTTAGGCGAAAATTCGAGCAAGGCGCGATTGTTGGACTGGAGCATGCTTGTTCCACGCTGACAGCTGCGATTGGGGCTGGTGCTTCAGGCATACCCTTCACACCCGTTCGAGGGTTAATCGGAACAGATTATATGACAATTAGACCTGATTTTCATGTGATACCGAATCCGTATCATGCGGAGGAGAGCATTGCCATTGTGCCAGCGATTCGACCCGATGTAGCGATTCTTCACGGCTACAAGGCGGATACGCTCGGTAATATCATTGCCCATCCTGCGCAGAACAATCGACTGTTAGCGCAAGCCTCAGGGAAGACATTCGCTACGGTAGAAGAAATCGTATCTCCTGATGCGCTGCGAAGTGAAGCCAGTCAATTAGGTGCCTATATCCCTGCGCTGTTTCTCAGCGGTGTCATTCATGCCCCAGGCGGCGCTTCGCCAACGGCTTGTCCAGGTTTTTATGACGTAGATGATGAAGTGATTTCCACATATATGGAAGCTTCGGCTTCAGATGCTGCTTTTGATTTGTATGTGAAGAGCTTAATTAACACTTAGCGGAGGAGGTATTGTATGAGTCGTGTGTCAACTTATTCCATGGAAGAGTCCATGATCTGTTACTTAGCTAGAGAGCTGCGCAATCATGAGGTTATTGGGGTAGGGAACAACTCACCGATACCAGCTGCGGCTGCGTTGCTTGCGAAATCGATGCATGCGAAGCAAGCTTCCGTGTATATACTCGGGCAGTGTGACTGGCCCTTCCAGGGGACGAGAGAGTTCTTTGATCTCATGCAGCGCGGGGGGATGGATGTATTTTTTCTGAGTGGAGCACAAATCGATAGTTATGGACGCATCAATTTGCATGTGATTGGCGATTATGGAAAGCCAAAGGTGAGACTCCCCGGCGGGGCAGGCTCAGGTGTTGTCTATTTTACGTGCAAGCGCATTTTCTTATTTAAAACAGACCACGGGATCAAAGGTTTTCCAGAAACGCTCGATTTCGTCACATCCACACCTGCATCGGGGCAAGGCGTTTATCATCAAAATGGATTAGTTGGCGTCTACACGCCCCTTGGTGTCATGAAGCCTAATGGTCCAGAACGTAGATTACGGCTAGCTGCTACCGTTCCAGGTGTGAAACCTTTTGAGGTGCAAGGGCGAACAGGATTTGATTTGGGATTGACCAACGAGGATGACACAGCGATTCCTACCCTCGAACCTCCTTCAGCGATCGAGCTGGCGACACTTCGTTATGAGGTAAGCCAGAAATTACGCCGTATCTATCCGTTGTTTGCGAAACAGCACTTTGGTGCCTTTATGAAAAGCGCAGCAGTTCAATCATAGAAAGAGGGATGGACATGAGCGAAAATAAAATATTTAACCAGCTGGAAACTGATATTTCAGTCATACTGGCTCGTCATCAGGATCATCGAGCAATCATTGATCAGGTGCGTCCTCATCTGCAGGAGCTCCTTACAAATGAGCATTTGCTTCCTGCTGATTTGCAAGTGCCGCTGTCGAATAAATATGCACAATACTTGTTATATAAGCCGGAGAACGAGTCTTTTTCAGTCAACGCTTTCATTTGGGGAGCGGGGCAGGTGGCACCGGTGCATGATCATCTGGTTTGGGGTCTAGTGGGCGTTTACCGCGGTTCGGTTGTGGAGAAACGCTATCGTCGTGAGGATCTCGGCGAATCCGCTGAGCCACGCTACACGATTCGCGAGGTATCCGAGATCACGGCTACCCAAGGTGATATCTCCTTTGTGTATCCGCCTGATTATGATATCCATGGCGTTGCCAATCCATTTGCTGAAGTAGCCATTACGATCCACATCTATGGGACGGATATCGGGAAGCAGCCTAGGCATATTCATGACGTGGCATCCGGGAATGCGCGAGATGTCATCACGAAGCATGATAATGCAAGTCCCATTTATAGCTAATGCCCTCGAACGATCTCTAACCACCAAACAAAGAGGAGCGAAGAGAACATGAGTAGTAACAATCAAGGCCCACTTGCAGGCGTAAAAGTCATTGAATTTGGGCAAATTGCGGCAGGTCCCTTCGCTGGCATGCTGTTCGCAGATCTAGGAGCGGATGTTGTAAAAGTGGAGCGACCTGATGTCGGGGATAGCATGCGGGAATGGCCGCCCTTTTTTACAAACGAAGAAGGGGATAGCTATAGCTCCAATTTCAGTTCACTGAATCGAAATAAACGCAGTATCGCGGTTGATTTTAAAGCGACAGAGGAGCTTGAGCGACTCCGTGAGCTATGTGGGGGGGCCGATGTGATCGTTGAAAATTATCGTCCAGGCGTGCTCGCGAAATTTGGGCTTAGCTATGAGCGATTAGCGGAAACGAACCCGAAGCTCGTCTATTGTTCCATTTCTGGTTACGGCCAGACGGGTGCTTACGCACAAAAGGGCGCATTCGATGTCACCATACAAGCGATTAGCGGGTTAATGAGTGTCACGGGCGAAGAGTCTGGCGAGCCTGTCAAATGCGGTGTTCCTGTGGCTGATTTCGTTGCAGGACTATACGGCGCCTACACCGTCGTTGCGGCGATTCATCAAGCTTTTCGGAGCGGGAAAGGCAGCTACATTGATTGCTCAATGTTAGCTAGTGTGCTTGGGATATCCGCTTTGCAGACAAGTGAATATTACGGCAATGGCGTGGCGCCGAAGCGTTTGGGCAGTGCTCATCCTCGCAACGCACCGTATCAAGGCTATCAAGCAAGTGATAAGCCATTCGTAATTGCAGCTGGGAATGAAAAGCTGTGGCGTGAGGTGGTGGCTGCGGTGGAGCAGCCAGCGTTAGCCGACGATCCGCGTTTTCAGAATCAGACACTTCGCGCGAAGCATCAGAAGGAGCTGGCACAGCTACTTCAGGGAGTATTTAGTCGGAAAACCGCAGCAGAATGGCTCGACATCTTCGATGGGCGTGGTGTTCCATGTGCGCCGATTAATACGTTTGAGGATATTTTGCAGGATCCTGCTGTGACGGAAAGTGGCTTGATTCATGAACTGGAGCTGCCGAATCACACACGAACCACGACAGTAGGCTATCCCGTTAAACTAACGGACTACCAGTTTCAGATCTATCGCAAGCCGCCTCTCAAGGGTGAGCATACGGCAGAAATTTTTCAAGAATGGGGTGTTAGATCGTGAGTGAGACAACAAGACTTCATATCGATATATACCGAGCAACTTCGGAGTTAATTAAACAACGTGTAAGCGAGCTTTCACGTGAACAGTTGGAATGGAAGCCCGCGCCCGAAAAGTGGAGCGTCAAAGAAGTAGTGTCCCATCTGGTGGATGCCAGCTTCGTACACGCCGTGCGTATTCGCAAAATTGTAGCGGAAAATGGCAAAGAGTTTCTCCTCTATGATCAGGATGCCTGGGTTGCGAGCTCGCGAGCGAACCAGTCGGAGCTGAGTGACATTTTACTTGCGTTCGATGCGGTGCTTGCCTATAATGCGCTGTTCTATGCACGTTTGACGGAGGAACAGTGGGAGCGGAAAGGGAATAATAACGGCAAAGAAATCTCGGTCGCCGATCTATTTCAAGGCTTTATCCGTCATGTGCAGACGCATTTGCTGCAAATCCAGCGGAATTTGGATGCCTTAGGGATTAAATAACGGCGAGGCTATCTGCAGTGGAAATACCTATTGAAGGCATCTAACTGGTTGATCCGTAGATGCTCTTTTTTCTTTTGCTCGTTTTTCGGGTATACTAACAGGTGCAGAAGAGAAAGGGGCGGTACGATGTTTACGATTACAACCTACACAGTGGAATTGGTCAGGGATCCTTTTGGGATTTTGACCGGGCGACGATACGAATTTATCATCGATATTGAAGTTGAGGAAGATGATGAGCTATATTCCGAGAGCGGCCTATATATCAGAGCCATCTACAATGTGACCGAAGAAACGTCAGCACTTATGAAATATGAGCTATATGAGAAAACGACAGAGCTTTATCTGGATTTCGATCTGGAGGACGATGAAGTTGCGGTCGTGGAAGCGTTCTGTAAGGAGCATTATTTGGAAGGTAATGAATAAGGAGGAGGAGCGCTGTTGCTCCTCTTTTTTTTGTGCAATTCGTTTGGAAGCTGCAACCTGATCTACCCTTGCAGAATAACCTCAATGCTGCTTAGCACATCATCCGTCAAGCGAATGCCGCTTGCGCTACAATTCTCGATAACTTGTTCTGGTCGGCTAGCACCCACTAGGGCGCTGGATACGTTGTTTTGACGTAAGATCCAAGCGATCGCAAGCTGGGACACCTTGATGCCTAATTCATCCGCAATGCCGGATAATTGGGTTACTTTGTGTAGAACAACCTCATTAAGCTGCTTTTCATCCCAGTTTTTGCTGCTTGCACGGCTATCGGCGGCGATAGGCTGCCCTGAACGGTACTTACCAGTCAGAAGACCTTGAGCAAGTGGCGAGAATACAACCTGACCGAAGCCCTTCGTTTCGCCGAGCGGGATGATGTCTTTTTCAATATAACGAGTGAACATATTGTATATAGGCTGATTCACAACTAGCTTATCTAATAAGAACTTATCTGCGATCGCATAGGCCTCCACAATTTGAGCTGGTGTCCATTCACTTACGCCAATGTAAAGCACTTTACCTTGCCTGACCAAGTCATCTAGCGCGCGAAGTGTTTCTTCTAGCGGTGTCTCAACGTCAAAACGATGGCAGTAATAGAGGTCAATATAGTCCTTATTCAGTCTACGTAGACTAGCTTCGGCTTGTTCTTTAATATGTTTACGGGAAAGTCCGCGATCGTTGGGTCCATCGCCCATTTTACCATATACTTTCGTTGCTAAAACGTAGGAGTCCCGTGGATAAGCGGATAGGACTTTGCCCATGAGCTGCTCGGCTTCACCG
Organism: Paenibacillus sp. P4_A9; assembly: GCF_056402415.1. NCBI lineage: Bacteria > Bacillati > Bacillota > Bacilli > Caryophanales > Paenibacillaceae > Paenibacillus > Paenibacillus sp. P4_A9. The sequence continues at coordinate 89,354 of NZ_JBFUHL010000007.1, read as the reverse complement.
CGTTCGTACACATTGGCTGTATCGAAAAAGTTCACACCTAGATCATAGGCTTGTTCAATGGAACGCACAGCAGGGTCTTCCCCGACATAACCGCCATAGGTCATCCAACTGCCTAGACTAATTTCACTAACTTTGAGACCACTATTTCCGAGTTTACGATATTGCATGCTACATTGCCTCCTGATTTAACTTGAAATGTGTAAAGTTGATGTATGTACGGTTCTATTATAAAGAATTCAGCGACCAGACGTAAGAACTAAAAAGCAGGTGAGTTACTTACCTCCAGGTGAGGGACTTACTCACCTCTGCAAGTTAGGCGAACTTCACAACCTTGTTCTTTCCCGTGGTCTTGGCACGATACATGGCTTCATCCGCTTGTTTAATGAGCTCTTCGGCACTCAACCCATTCTTATATTTACTATATCCGATGCTCGCCGTTACAATGGTTTCTTTCTCGATTCGGCTGCGAATTCGTTCAGCAAAAGCGTCCATTTTCACGCTGGGATCGGAAACCATGATCACCATTTCTTCACCGCCATAACGGCCTGCAATCCCGCATTCCTCTGCTTCATCCTTCATAATTTGCGCGACTTGCTTGAGCACATTGTCCCCCATCTGGTGTCCTTGCGTATCGTTCAATTTCTTGAAATTATCGATATCGCTGAACAAAATAGTAACAGGCAAATGGCGCTGAACATGCTGTGTAACGCGATTGTAGAAAAATTTGCGATTATAAAGACGTGTTAGTCCGTCTGTAATGGATGAATTATAGATGGCTTGCATCAGCTCAACGACACGTTCAAAGAGAATCATAAATAAGAGAAAATAATAAATGATGGGCAGCAAATTGACTGCGAGGGTTAGCGCTGGCTGAGCATTCTCATACATATAGGTATTCAGCAGATGAACCGTCTGAAAGAAAAAGTAAATCGTCAAAGCCAGTTGGTATTTCATTTGCTGTCCAATGTACGGAGGAATCATATAGAAGCATAGGAAAATGAGTATGAATACATAGAGCTCTAGACCAATATCTTGCAAAAGACGGACCTGTTGCTCTGTCCCGGTATACATGTTAGGGACAATGATGTGGAGCGTAGACACGATAAAACCCATTACAATTAAGCCGTAGAAAAATATATATTGCTTGCGGTTCGTACGATTATATAATTGATAAATCCCCATATTTATAAGTACAAATGAAATAATTTTGAGCATGTGCTGCAAATAATTCATTAAACTCGTATCGATGCCGTAAAGCGTTACATACAATTGAAGCAAACAATGGATGCCGACAAAAACGAGCGATATCGTCATGGACATATACGCTTTTTTGCGTCGATCCAAAAACAAACGAAGTGAAATGACGAACATAAGAGCTACCATCACAACGATTATCGCATGCGAGAGAAATGAGGCTAGTTCACCGTAAAGCAGATCCATGATGTTCATGTGTTCCTCCAAGAAAACTTATTTTTCGTCATAAGTAGACTCTATTATAAAGGAAAATGAGGTCCAGGGATAGAACATTTGTGCTGTTAAGGCTGTGTTCTCTTTTCTATTCGTCTGACACAAGTTACAATAAGAAGGTAAGCTCAAGGATTTGGGAGAGGGGCTCATGCAATGAACATATTGCAAGCATTGTTTTTTCCCCCGGAACAACCGGGTGGGGTGTCATCCATGGTTCCCTATATTTTGGACCGATTTAATAAAAAAGGATGGGAATTGGAGCTATTTTCGCTGCCTAAGCGGATTCGCGGCAAGGGAACTGAGGAAGTAACATTCACTACTTTCGATTGGCGTAAGTATGCGGGAAACCCGATTATCGATAAATACATTCAAACCTATAAAGATTATGTATGGTGGACGAAGCTCAGAATTTCTAAGAAATTTGATATTATACATGCCCATCATCCTATTGCTGCATTGGTAATGAAGCAGGTTTTTCCAGATACACCCGTGATTTTGACCATTCACTCCAGCTTCGAGAGAGAGCTCATTCTTAATGGGCGCATTGCTGAGAATGGCGTGGAACATCAATTTCTAACCCAGATTTATGGGGAGCTGGAAGCAAAAGTAGACCAGATTATAACAGTTTCAAATTCGTTTAAGCAGTATATGGCGGAATATGTACAAGATAGTGAACGCATAGGCGTCATTCCGAACGGCTTTGATGAGAAACGCTTCCGTCCGATTTCACATGAGAATCAAGTCACGCAATTCATTACCGTCTGTCGGTTAGTGCCCGCCAAAGGGTTGGATACGCTGCTTATTGCCTGTGGTGAGCTGAAGAAGCGCGGACATCCGTTTGTTCTCCATATCATTGGCGATGGACCAAGCCGCGAAGAGCTTGAGAAATTAGCGATCGAGCAAAATATTTATGAAGATACGATTTTTTATGGGTATATGCTCCATCCGGAAGAATTCATGCCGTTCTTCGATGTATTCGTTCTGCCATCCCGTGCAGAGGCTTTCGGTTCCGTGTTCGCTGAAGCAGCGCTGTGCTGGTTAGCTTTGATCGGTACGAATGTTGGCGGGATTGCTGAGCAAATTGAGCATGGTCACAATGGCTTACTAGTACCTGTTGGGGACGCTATGGCGCTGAGTCATGCACTAGAGAAAGTCGTGATAGACCCTAGCTTCCGCTATAATTTAGCGCGAGCGGCTTGGGAAAAAGCTAAAAAGACCTACTCATTGAATCGTGTACTTCGTCAATTGAAAAGTGTGTATGAACGCTATCAAGTGACAGAGCAGACGGATCAAGAGGAAACAGGTCAACAAGAATAAAGTTCAATAAGGAAGGCGTTTGAGCCATGAAACGACTGCGGTTTATACATGCTGCCGATTTGCACTTAGATAGTCCATTTAAAGGCATGTCGGCGCTTCCTGAGCGGGTTCGAGAGCGAGTTCGAGAATCGACGTTCGAAGCGTTGAAGGAGCTTGTGGCTCTTGCCCTGCAAGAAGAAGTGGATTTTGTGTTGGTTAGCGGGGATGTTTACGATGTGTTGGATCGTTCGCTGCGGGCACAAATTCGCTTTCAGAAAGCAGTGGAACAATTAGCTGCAGGAGGCATTCCTGCTTATATCATACATGGTAATCATGACCCCGAGGATGGACGTGCCGCAAAGCTGGTTTGGCCGGCAGACGTTCATTTTTTTGCGTCTAAGAAAGTGGAGACCTTCCAGATTGTGAAGCAAGATCGCGGTATCATCGCCGAGATCCATGGGATTTCGTATGGGAGCTCAGCGGTAACCGAGAATCTTGCCTTACAGTTTAAAAGAGGACAAGATCAAGTGTGCCAGATCGGACTCTTGCATACGAATGTCGATGGAGATCCTCATCACGATAACTATGCGCCATGCAGCAAGCAGGATTTATTGGACGCGGGCATGCATTATTGGGCTCTTGGCCATGTACATACTAGACATATTTTGAATCAACAGCCTGCCATCGTGTACCCAGGAAACATCCAAGGCAGAAGTATTCGTGAAACGGGACCCCGCGGTTGTTATTTGGTAGACATTGATGAAAATGGTCGTGCAGAGCTTGCTTTTCATGCCTTAGATTCGGTTCGTTGGTTTCAAGAAAAGCTAGCAGTGACCCATATTCCAACAGAGCAGGTTTTGAAAGATCGATTAGGTGAACTTTTGGATCGGCTGCGTCAAGAGGCCGATGGCCGAGATGGGATTGTGCGTATCGTCTTGGAAGGACGCAGCGAGATTCATGAACGGCTGCGTAAGGGACGTGCCTTACAAGAGTTGATGGATGAATTGAGAGAAGAAGAAGTGGAGCGCAGCTGCTTCGTGTGGATCGAATCGATCGAGGATCGAACGGCTAGCGAGCTTGATTTGACTGCAGCTTTGGAAGAGAAGAGCTTCTTAGGCGATCTGTTAAGGTATGCTGCAGCGTTGCAGAAGGACGATGTCACGCTAGAGAGCTTCGCAGGGGAGGCCCTCGCTGCCCTTCAAGGGCTGCCTCAATCTGCTGGTAATCCAGCAACGGCTTCGCCTGAACAGCTACGTGAATGGCTACGATCTGCGGAAGTACTTGTTGCGGATCTACTCACCGCGGATGGAGGGAACGCTGGATGAGAATTATAGCCATCCAAGTCGATGGATTTGGCAGCTTGCGTGATCGCCAGCTGAATACAGACAGCCAACTGGCCGTTTTCTATGGCGCCAACGAAGCTGGCAAGAGCACGCTCATGGGCTTCGTCCGCGCGGTGCTGTTCGGCTTTCCGACGCGAACGAGTCGGTCGGAGCGCTACGAGCCGCTGGGCGGTGGCGCCCACGGGGGCGCACTGACCCTGCTCGATGAGCAGGGTCAGCGCATCCGCGTCGAGCGCTATGACGCGCCCGCCACGGGCGGCAAACGAGCCTCTGCGGGGCTCGTGAAGGTCACGCTTGCCGATGGCACCACCGGCGGCGAAGAGCTGCTGAACACGCTGCTGGGCGGCCTATCGGCCGACCTCTATCGCAGCTTGTTCGCTTTTGGTTTAACCGAGCTGCAGGAGCTTCGCACCCTGCAGACGGACGAGCTCAGCGGCTATCTGTATAGCGCTGGGCTTGGTGTAAGCGGCTCGGCCATCATGGAGGCCGAGCGCAAGCTGACGGCGCAGGCCGACGCCCTGTACAGACCCCGCGGACGCATTCAGGAGATGAACCGTCTCCTGAAGGAGCTCGAGGGTCTGGAGCAGTCGCTGCGCCGCAGCCGTGATGGAGCAGCCGACTATGATCGGCTGCAGGAAGAGCGCCGCGCAGCGGAGGCGCGCGCTGCTGCCCTGGAGGGGCAGCAGGAGGCGCTGCGCGCGGAGCTGCACAAGCTCGGCCTGGCCGGCAAGGCGCGCAGCGGATGGCTCCGCTTGCGGCAGATCGGCCGCGAGCTGGAGGGCCTGCCGGCCCGGCCGGGCTTTCCGGAGCAGGCCACGGCAAGGCTGGAGGCGCTCGAGGCCGAGCATGAGCGCCTCCAGGCGGAGCGCGACAAGCTGCAGCTGCGGCTGCAGAGCTTGCGCAGCGAGCTTGCTGGGCTCCCGATGGATCCGAAGGTGCTCGTGCATCAAGTCGAGCTGAATCACTGGCTAGAGCAAGCGGCTAGCTACGAGGAGCATAAACGCCAGATCGAGCAGCTCCAGGTTGAGCTTGCGCACCAGCGTGCGCAAGTGGATAGACTGTTATCCAATTTGGATGTGCAATGGGATGAAACCGATGTCACCTCGTTCGCTGTAACGATTTCACTTCGTGAACAGGTGCGTACGTATAAAGAGCAGTTCCGACATAGATCAGAAACCGAGCTGCGCATGCAGACAGAGCTGGAGAGCTTACAGGCACAGGTTTCTCGCGGACAAGAGCAGGTAGCGGGGCTAGAAGCAGCATGTAGAGGCATTCAAACCGGCAATGAGACACTTGACTCCAATCCAACTGCATTCTTGCAGAAGCTGGCTTCTGATTATGCGCGTTGGCAGCTAGTTACAAGTCAATTGGCACATCTCCAAGAGCGTCAAGCTGAGCAAAAACTACACCTCCAGGGCCTCGAAGAAGCTGCCAAGGCAGGACGAGATGCTGCTCGTAAATTGCGTCAACGCATGATGATGGCTGCTGGATTTCTAGCGCTTCTCACACCGTTAATTTTCGCCTGGCAGGGCAACTGGCTAGCAGCAATAAGTGCCTTTCTTATTTTCGCAGGTGCATCTGGCTATATCTGGTTTTCGGGTCGTCAAACGCAAGGTAGCAGATCATCCCGTGTGATACCACCCGCAATAGCTCAAGATCACCGCTTGGAGCAGGAGCTCCAGCAGCTCGAACGTCGCATTCAGGAGCAAATCCAGCATTTTCAGCGACAGCAGTTTCAACAGGTTAGTTATCAAGAAGCTGCTGCAGCGACAGCGGAAGTGACAAGCTTGGATCGAAGCCAAATTCCTACAGTGTCGATTCAAGCGCTTCAGCCTCATCTGGATGCTTGGTTCCGAGAAGCGGAGAAGAGTAAGCATCAACAGAGCGAACAGCTCCGTAAGCTTGAGAAATTAAGGGATGCTCAGGAAAATCTGCACACACTTGGGCAACATCATGAACAGCGCATGCGTTATGCTGACGAAGTCCAAACGGAGAGCATGAAGCTTCATGCTGCCTGGAAGGAATGGCTGCAAAGCCTTGGGTTAGGCGTGCAGTTATCCTCAGATGCCCTGCTAGAAACGATTCAAGTCATCGAGCAGGCGCAGGAGGGACTGCGTCAATTTCACAAAATGGCATCCAAACTAGACATGTTAACCGGAAACGTCCATACATTTGAAGAAGCGGTTTGCAGGCTGCTTGATTTGCCAGCACCGACTCACGATTGCTTATTCGCTTTCAGGAGCTGGAAAGAAGCAGAACAGCGGCAGCTAGGACTTATCGCGGTACATAGACAAAGCGAGCAGCAGCGCTTAGAAGCGGAGCAAGCTATTCTGCTCGTTGAACAACAATCTGATCGGACACGGGCTCGTGTTCAACAGCTCCTAAACGAAGCATCGGCGGTAGACGGTGAGCACCTGCGAATTTTGGAGCGAGAGCAGCTTCAAAATAAAAAGCTTGAAGACGAAAGAATCGTACTGGAAGCTTCCCTTGAATCGTTATTAAGCCGATCTTTATTCGCAAGCTTTTTAGAGCTGATGGAATCGCAAGGGGAAGAAGATCTAGCCCTGTTAACAGCCTCTCTACATGCGAAACTGACGGAAACAATCTCTCAAACTAATGAGCTAAGAGAGGTTATTGGAAAGCTTACGGGTCAGATCGAGAAGCTGGAGCAGGGGGCAGAAGCGGCGAATCAGCGGTTGCAGGCGGAATCGATTCGAACGACGCTGTCACAGCAGGTGAATCAGTACGCGGTGGCTTCGTTTGCCGCACTTTTATTGAAAAAAGCACGCGATGTGTACGAACAGGAGCGTCAGCCAGGTGTGCTGCTGCGGGCTTCTGAGTATTTTGCAAAGATGACGAATGGGGCGTTTGTGGCCGTTAAAGCGCCATTTGGCGAGCAGCGATTACTGGCTGTAAGAGCTAACGGACAAACGGTAGACACGAATCAGCTTAGTCGCGGGACCGCCGAGCAGTTGTACCTAGCTATGCGTTTTGCTCTTGTAGAGGAATATGGGGGGAAGGCGATTTTACCCTTAGTGTTGGACGATATTCTCGTAAATTTCGATGAGGAACGGATGGAAAGCTGTTTACTTGTTCTGGCGGATTTGAGCACGCGTCATCAGGTGCTGCTATTTACATGTCATGGGCATGTGCGCGATGCGGCAGCCAGAATCATTCCTGGTCACCTGTATATTCAATTATAGAAGCAATGGGACGGGAGGCATGAAACGTGGAATCAGGTAACGATAAGAAGAAGGAACACCGGGAAATTTCCTATCAGGTCGGATGGAAAAAAGGAAAAATCCAGTGGAATGAAGGCGCGACGGACACGCTTCGTGCTAGCGGTGGAGATCATGACGATGGTGCGACAGAAAGGAAGCGTCTGCAGCTGCTTTGGTTTCCTGCGATGAAGCTTCCCCCTGTGATGTTGCTTCCCTTGCTTTATGCACTTCCAGTCATTAGCTTTGGCTGTACAATACTACTCATCTATGGCTTGCGTCAACGCTAGTCTATGAAGCTGAAGGAGGGGGCACGAAATGAACTTATTTTTAGCTATTATGGGTGCGATAGTTGGGCTATTTGTGACTGGAGCCGGAATCTATACAGCTTGGACAGTACACCAGCTCTGGCGGCAGCAAGCTGCGTCGCCGAGAGCTGTCAGTCAAGCCCAAATTGCCGTAACGTATTTCTCCAGATGGACGATCATCGATTTTTCGGTAGTTGGTCTATTTATCATTGGACTCTTATTAATGGTGGCAGAGCTCGTGGCGGTTGGACGAGACCATACGGAAATAGCGAATTTTCATTGGGCGTATTTGCTTACGGGTATTATCATTTCAACGATGGGCATGCTGCTGTTGTTCATTCGTTTGATTGTCGTACTCAGCTTCCCTTCAGGGAATGCCTCACAAGGTACTTCGGCGGTTACGCCAGATCATCAACACGAGCCAAACGACACTAACCACGCCAAATAGCGGATATAAAGCGGTTAGCAATGTTTTGAATCCAATGTGACTGATAACATAGCTAAGAAGTAGGATGGCGATCAGAATCACTTTCGGAGGCAGCTTAATTCGCTGCTGTAGCTGCATGGATAACCCATAGGCATCACCGATAAAGGTAGTAAATATTTCCCCATAAATAACGAGCAAATAAGCAACTTGTGGGAAATAACCTAATTTGGTCATAATATTCCCCATGGGTATTTCAAATTGTGAGATTCCTGGCATTTGTGCGGATAGGGCATAATGTGCAGCTAAAAGAAGCAACCCTATGCCTGCTCCGCCAAGCAATCCGCCCCAATAGAGCACGGATCGATTCCGAATCGCTCCACCCATGGGAACGAGTACAGCTTGCGCCATTGCCAAATTAAATGCTGTGTAGAGAAACGGTGCAAACCAGACACGAACCAGATGATCATCGCTTGTAATACGCAGCCAGTTGCCAGACGCTGGTGAATGCCAGGTATAGACAACAATGACAAAGCTGAAGATAAGCATGATAGGAACTACGACGGAGTTTACGGTCATAATGGCTTTGATCCCGCGTGTCAAAATCACATACGAAAGTATGAGTGTGATCACTAATCCTGTTGTATACGAGAGATGAAGCTGCTCTTCAAATACCGTGCCAGCACCCGCTAACATGACGGTTGTAATGCCAAAAAGAACAATCATCATAAACAAACTGATCCATTTCCCTATTTTTTCACCAAAAAGCACCTTATTCAAATCCTCGTAGGATTCTGCTTTCAAGTCATGTGCCATAAGCATAAGCTGTATGCCAATCCATATGAACAGCATCGTAGATAAAGCGATCGTTAATGTGGCTAGCGAGCCATAGCGAGTGAAAAATTGAAGGATTTCCTGCCCGGAAGCAAAACCAGCCCCAACGACGGTTCCGATGTAGGTGAAGGCGACACGGACAATCTGTGCACCATTTCGCATATATTGCCTCGCTTTCTTTCGTTTGATATAGTACAAGGTATGTTTGTGTGCAAGCTTGCATGACTGGAACTTAGGGCAAGCCCCTCAGTTGACGTTATACTCGGGAGTGGGTCGGTTGTGAAGGAATTCTTGTTTGATTTTATTAACCAATATGGCTATGTTGCTTTATATCTCGTTTTGTCCGCAGGTATGCTAGGAGTCCCGATTCCGGATGAAACCTTAATGGTGTTCATCGGCTCATTGACCGCATGGGGAGGCCCTTTTGACTTCGGTCCAACACTAGCCGTTATTTATGCAGGTACTATGACGGGCATGACGGTTAGTTATTTAATCGGTCATCGTGTGGGGAAGCCTTTTCTCACTCGTTATGGCAAATGGGTGAAGCTTACACCGAGCCGAATCGAGAGAGCGGAAGGCTGGTTTAAGAAATACGGGCTGTGGACGGTTTTCTTCGGTTATTTCGTACCTGGTGTTCGTCATTTCACTTGCTATTTGTCAGGCGTTAGCGGCGTGAAGTTTTATAAGTATATTTTGTATGCGGGAACGGGAGCGCTGCTGTGGTGTACAACCTTTCTGACGCTTGGCCGATTTATCGGCGATAATTGGGAAGCGTTTTTACATTTGATGCATACTTATATGGGGATTTCACTATTCTTTCTTGCTATTCTTACTGCCATAGGCGTGCTGATCTACCTTCGTTTTCGGAAACATCATGTTGTTGTGCTGAGACGAAAATCGAAAAAAAGACCATGAATTCAACCTTTAAGGGTGAATTCATGGTCTTTTTTTAACGCTGTTTTCGCTTATATTGTTGCTCTCGGTGGAGAAACTGTATAATATAGTTCATGTTTCCCCAGGAGGCGATTAAATCATGGATTGGCTTAATATATACGAAAATTTCACTGATTTGCCAGCGAAGGAACAACACCGCTTATTTGAAGATATCAAAGAAACATTATTTCCTGAGCCTAAAGTTCAGGGGCTGCTTAGTGATATTCGAGAAGCAAAGTTCTCGAGTGGATTGGCATGTCTGCATTGCGGCAGTTTAAGTGTAAAACGGAATGGTAAGTATCGCGGTCGTCAGCGCTATTTATGCAAGGATTGCGGAAAAAGTTTCAATCACATGACGGGTACGCCGATGGCGGGAACCCATAAACCCAATCTTAATGCACTCCGTTCGCTTGGAAATAGCCAGCTTAATGGAATCATCGAAAGCGATGAAACGCACTTTCTGGAGTCGGAAAAAGGTCGCAAAGGTGGGATACCTCACCGTGATGCCCGTAAACGCGGTCGCAAGGTAGAAAACAAAAAAAGGAGAAGCGTAAGCGTGGCATCTCTAAAGAGCAGGTCAGCATTGTTGTTAGCTTATGATAGAAATGACAATATCATTTGTCAGATGGGTGGTCGCGGTCGTATCAAAGCTGAAGAAATCGACAGTGTTATCGGAAGGTATATTACGCCTTCTTCTTTGCTTTGTACAGACAGCGCGACGAACTATAAAAGGTTTGCCAAATTGAAAGGATTGACGCACGAAATTCTGCCGCGTGGAACTCATGTGTCGAAGTCGATATACCACATCCAACATGTGAACTCGTTTCATTCTCGCTTAAAACAGTGGATGGATCGATTTCAAGGAGTCGCTACCAAATATATCGACAACTATATGTTTTGGTTCCGATTTCTAGAGTTGCATAAGAAACTCGATTTTACCGACAGACAGAAGAAACTCCTGTTGGATATCTGCAAACGAGCGAACTTTACGACCGTAGAAAGGTTGAGAACAGGTGTATAAAAAGGCGATAGTTCCTTAGTAATTGTAAAGTAGTGGTTATTTCTGGTTATTAGGTGAATGGCATGATTTAATCATTGATCTTTATTTTTGCTATTTCTAAACAACCCGATTACTAATCCGACTAAAATTCCGAAAACAATTCCAAGACCTACATTATCAAATGCTGCTCCAAACGCGACACCTAATGCAGTTCCAACGCTTATGAAAACACCGATTCCGACACCTTTCATTTCAATAAATCACTCCATTTCTTTACTTCATTCCAAAAACGTCACTGCTGCTGTGGCAGTTTCGGATAGGTATGTTCTTACAGCCTTCCCTTCATACTGCGCCTTTACAAAAGATACAGAAATGAAACACAATACGTTTCAAAATTCTTGAAGTTTCACCTTGCTAACCTACCAAATAGTTCATTGAAGTAACCATGCCATTCTATTTTACTTCATTTAACTATATAGCAACAATTTTTACGAAAAAAGCCTTTTTTAAAAATGCGCTCCCAGGGCTGAGTTAGTCGATTAATTCGGAAAAAATCGAGTTACGCGTAGCGAGAATGGCAATAAGAGTAGTGTAAGTCGAAAAAATCTGAAATAATCGATAAACTCGAGGGAAATAGCGCTCCGCGGGCTGAGTTAGTCGAACTCCAGGAGATCTAACGGACATAGGAGACGCAATTGGGGCCAAATATGAGGATTTCCTAAGCTAACGGACATAGGGGCTGTTATTCCAATGTAAACTGGCTATTTAGCCGTTTACAAGCTAGAATAACGTCAGTCATGTCCGTTAGCATTTGAAAAGGGTGTTTCTGGCGGAAATAGCGTTAACTATTTCCGTTAGCTGTGGTTCGTGGATCCTAGAGTGATACTGGGAGCGCATTCGCGCTCCTGTCAAATAAGAAAAAGCAGAGGATCCATGGTGGATGCTCTGCTTTTTCTCATTTATTGCGTATCGGTTACGAATTTGCAAAAAGCTTAATGGATTGAATCGTATTGTCATGCGGATCGATATCGATCTTGAGCAAAGTGCCCTGAGCCTTATAAGAAAGCACATAGGTTGAGTTCGTATCAGGCTTGCCAAGGATAGCAATCGCATCCTGAACGCTTTGGCCTAAACGCAAACCATGCAAGCCAGGGTCAATTTCAATGGAGTGCACATCGACGAATTCAAGCGTTCCTTTGCTATTGAAACCAACCGAAAAGTCGGTGAAATCGTAAACCTCAATGTTATCGTCTTCCATAACAAATTGTTTCTTCACTTTGCCAAAACGCTCCAGTACCGATGCTTTCGCTGTTCCAAGCTTTAACCCCATCAAGGTCGGCTTCTCTTGCTGGTACGCATCCTCGGCTTTTACCTTCGGCTTGGCCGTGGGTTTCGGACTCGTGAAGGCTTGTGCTTGAGATAATTCCCCTTGATCTACTTTGGTAATACCGGCAACTTGGGCTTCGTGTTTGATACTTTCGTCAATCGGAGGTGTGGAAGTCGGCGCTGAGACAGCGATGGAAGGCGCTGGCTCCTGGTAAATCTGGGATGGCGTGTACGTTGTTGCGTCTATAGTAGCCTTTGGAGCAGGAGCAKATGATTCTTGGCATCCAGTTACCAAGAATGATGCAATTGCAACAGGCAAACAGCCTACAAGGATGGGTCTAATTAAGTTGTTCATTGCCATCTTTCCTTTCCTCCGAGGAGTAATTAAAGTAATAAATACAAGTAAGATTAATTTTACTGTTTTATCGAAGGTTTTCAATGCATCTTCGTGCCCAAATGTGAGCAATTATAGAACGAATTCCAATTGAATGAAATCTGCTTATATATATTAGACACTATAGAAGCCCAAAAAGTTTCAGTGTTTTTTGTTATTTTATAATTGGACTTGAAAGTGGCAGGAGCAATATGGTAACTTACTCATAATAGACAGCTATAGGGGGCCGATTTCATGGAGTTATTAAAACAGCGGATCTTAGAGGTCGGCATCGTTGCTTCAGATCAAGTACTTAAACTTGATGCTATTTTGAATCACCAGGTAGACCCTGTTCTCATCATGGAGATGGGTAAAGAATTTGCAAGATTGTTTAGAGAAACGAAGCCAGACAAAGTGTTGACCGTGGAATCATCCGGTATTCCTATTGCTTATACGACAGCCCTGCAGCTCGGTGTTCCCATGGTCTTTGCACGTCGCAAGAAGACGTTGACGATGGATCAAGATACCTATAGTGAACGTGTTCCTTCCTTTACCAAAGGCATTGTTACGGATATCATGGTGTCCTCGCATTTGCTGAGCAAAGGGGAACGGATCTTATTGATCGATGATTTCATTGCAAACGGGGATGCAGCCCGCGGCTTAATTCGTATTGTGGAAAAAGCAGAAGCTGAGCTCGTAGGCGTTGGTATTGTTGTAGAGAAATCTTTTCAAAATGGCGGTAAATCGATTCGCGAACGCGGTATTCGCGTGGAGTCGCTCGCTCGAATTGCTTCACTGGCGAACGGGCAGATCACTTTTGACTGATTTTACATCTGCTCAATGACTTCCCTGAAACCGATTTATCCATTATAATGATTACAAGGTAAGAGAGGAGGCTGACATCTATGGGTATCGAAAATGGTTCCATTGACTATTTTATGACAAAGCTTGGGGAAGCAAAGACTCACTTTGAACGTGCGCTTGATTGTAAACATACAGAGTTTGATGACCTGTATCCGTATATGATTGAACACCCTCAATTTTTCTGGTATAAGCGCTATGTGGCCTGGTCCGAGTTGTTAACAGTCGTGAAGCTTTGTACGGAGCTAACGATCGAGTGGGAGCAGCAATTCTCTGATGCACAATCGGATTATATCAAAAAACGTGTGATGTCGAGCAAAGTCCTTGATTTCTGGTTTGAAACGAATGATTCGAAAGAGCATGTAAGTTAATCAACCATATATGAAAAAAGGCCAATGAATTCCAATAGGATTCTTGGCCTTTTTGTTATTGCGGAAGTCGAGGATCAGATGCCATTTTCCAGAACATTCATGGTTTCGATATGCCTCTTCGTCTGTTCAGAACCTAGTCTGTGAAGTGTTCTATACACTTCGGTTAAGTAGTAATCATATTCCTGATTCGTTTCATTCGAGTAGTATACTTTCCAAGGGAGCCAGGAAGTTGCATAGCTGCCCTGAGAAGAATTGTCGGTTTCTTCAAAAAGCTCCTGCAGCTTAGCGATGTCATCTTCCGTTGCGGATATTTCAAATTCATAATCAAGCGCGGTGCTGTCTTCGAGTACTTCTCCCGTGCCTACATTGACGTAGTACGTTCGCTTCTCCATTGATAATGTCCTCCCTTACGGTAGGCATGAGGTAGCCTTTGCCTTGTCGCGTGTTCGTCTTCGTTAAGGTAACCGAAGATGAACGGATTTATGTAAAGTTTCACCGAATCGCAAATTGGTGTATGCTAAGAAAGAACGATTAATTTTTACCATGCCTATAATGGAGGTGCTACATAGATGATTTCGGAAGAGCAATTGGATCAATATCGCGTGGATAGCACTCTGCTAAGAGTGATTAGAGATGTTAGTCCGGCGAACGATGTGCGTGGAATTGTTGTAGCTTGGGATGATGAGACGGTCCTTATACGCAAAAAAAACCGTAGAGTAGTCAAGCTTGCCCGCGGATACGTGTATCAGCCTTATGAGAACGAAAGGCCGCCAGCGTTTATGCTCCCTCAGGAAACGATAACGCCGGATGATCTGTCCGATGATGCAGAGTGAGGGAGCTTCTACACGTATTGCTGGTGTAGGTATGAAGCAGGTCCAATCACCGCATGGACGTTACTTACAGATCTCAAGTGAATCCCCATTGCGAACGCTGAATTCCTCCCCATGGGGTGGCGGATTTGGTCATCATCACGTTTTGATGAATCGACAAGTGGACAAGACCTACAATGAGGTCGACCCTTTGGTGGAGATGGAGGCTTTCATCGCACGAGAGGGGGTGGATCCTCAAGATACGGCTGGGATGCTCACCGCGGCGTGGGTGAAGGATGTTGGCTTCAAGGAGCTAGCTTGGCCGCCAGAGGCCGGGAATGTTGGGGACCCTCATCCAGATGCGGAAAGTCCGGAGGAAGCCCTTCGAGTTGCTGCTTGGGTGACCGTTGGGCTAGGCAATAAAGCGCGAGCAGGGGCTATGCTGCCAGCTACCTCTCTTTATCCTGGCACGATCAATACGATCGTTGTCATAGAGGGCAATTTAACGGATGCTGCTATGGTGAATGCGGTTATTACTGCCACCGAAGCCAAAACTGCGGCACTCCAAGAGTTGAACGCCATGATCAATGGTCAAATTGCAACAGGTACGACGACAGATGCCGTGTTGATTGCCGCAACGGGCAGAGGGGCGACGACATATCGGTACGCAGGTACAGCGACAACATTGGGCTACCTCATAGGCAGAACCGTTTATGAAGCTATTTTAGCATCCGGAAAGTTGTATGAACTTGAAATGAGCAAACGCGCTGCGGCCCATTCGGCAGGGTGAAGTTGTGTGGAGCAGCGAAGGTAAAAAGACCTCTTGTCCACTTGGACAGGAGGTCTTACTCATTCTACTTCTCACGTCCTGCGTGTTACGCCATAAGCGAGACCAATGGCTAACGCATCGAGATCCGTGATATCTTCATCTTCACTTTCACTTTTGAAGTTTGGATCATGTACGATTCCCTCAGCTTCACCCTCGGTTAGATGCCGCTGATTGCCAGTATACTTCGGTTCCAACGCTTTGATTTCTTCTTCATTCATAGCTCATACCTCCTTTGAGATTAGGGTTAGGAACAGGCTGGAGAATTATACACAAGAGGCAAAAGTTTCATTGACGAGCTTTCGCGTCACATGGTATATTATTTTTTGTAAACGCGATCATGGCGGAATTGGCAGACGCGCACGGTTCAGGTCCGTGTGGGCTTACCCCCGTGGAGGTTCGAGTCCTCTTGATCGCATCATATTTAAAAGTAAGCCCTTCAATTCATTTTGAAGGGTTTATTTTTTCTGTTTGTTTGTGATTCACCAGCTGTCAGAAATAGAATATCTGGAAAATATCCCGCTAAATTTCGCAATCTCGTATAGTGCAAAAATTCATCATTATTGTTCCATTCCCCTCAACTCCAGAGGATTGGTGCGATAATGCGCAATTGGCTACATCAGAATGTAGCGGCTTTCATGAATGTCAGGTATAATACATAGGATAGATTGTACATCTCTATATATCTAAAGGAGCTGAATTTTTCATGGATAGAACCGTTACCATTACACAATCCGGCAGCTTTGCACATGTGCTTCAAACATTTGCCATTTCACTCTTAGTGTCTTTTCTTGGAACGCTGATCGGAGCTATGGTTGTACCACCATCGATGATTATGTTATTCGTCATTGCAGAGGTTGTGATGCTGGTTGCTGCGATCATCATTCGTATCCGCGGTAAACATATCGGCTACGGATTCCTCTATGCGTTTACAGCTATTTCTGGCGTGACGCTCTATCCCGTCATCATGTATTACGGCGGCCAGCTTGGGGCTAGTGTGGTTTCGGGTGCGTTCTTCGCAACGGCGGTCATTTTCGGGTCGTTGGCCTTCTATGCGCACCGTTCTCAGCGTGATTTTAGCTTCTTAGGTGGCTTCCTATTTGCAGGTACGATTGGACTTGTCTTGATGAGTGTGCTCGGCATGTTCCTAAATTTCGGTTCCATGATGAATTTGGTTTGGTCCATGGCTGGGATTCTGATCTTCAGCGGGTGGGTGCTGTATGATGTCGCGCAGTATCGCAACGGTGTCGCATCCGAAGCCGTTCCGCTCGCGGCATTGAATATTTACCTTGATTTTATTAATTTGTTCCTCTATATTTTGCGCTTCATCGCTTCGATTGCGGGAATCAATAGAAACTAAAATATGCGGACAACGCATGATAAAAAGCACGATGGCTCCAAACCACAGGAATGTGGGGGAGTCCATCGTGCTTTTTTTGCTGACAACCTAGCGCTTTCCCGGCAGTTTTTTCGTATGAAAAAAAGGAATATCTCCTCGAAAGCTTCGATTGATTTCTAGAAGAGTATGGATTAACTGGGTCAAATCTGTATAGTTCATACGCATGGAGAAAGGGGCTAAAGCATTATCAGTCTTTATGCGAATCTCAAGCCTTAGATTTGCTTCATCCATATAAATGTCAAGCTGCTCGGTTGCAAGCATTAGTTCCCACATTCAAACCAACACCTCTTTCTCTCTCTGTTACTCTAGCTTATGTGTGTTGGACGAGATTAGAAGTAGAAGCAACGAATCAGATAGATGCTTTTTATGGAAATAAGCACGATTTCACCTCAAGTCTCATACAATTTAATGATCATAATTGAAAGAGGTGAGAAGACCTATGGCAACTTGTAGCACATGGATGTATAAAGGGATTTCGCCTTCGGTATTCAGAGCATTGCAGCAGGTGGGTAGGAGACAAGGGTTTGCTATTCCTAACACAGCATCAGGCAAATTTACGATTTCAGTGGTCAGCATGAATGTTGGCTTTCAATATGCCTGGGATACGAGCGCACAAACCTTGATGTTGCTGTGTGATAATAAGCCGATGCTGCTAGGCTGTGGTACGATTAAAACTTTCGCTGATAAAATTATTGCGGAAAGTGGCGGAAGGCCAGCATGAACGCAGGTGTGTAGGCGTTCAATCACCTGCCTTTGCGAAGTTTAAAGCCTTATTGCTCTGGTTAGAATAAGGGTAAAAGGCAGGTGGACGTATGGCAAAAAGCGATGATCTCGTGAAGTACATAACACAACAAGTCGTCACTTATATCGACACACCGAAGGAAGTACGACAACAAGCGAAAGCTTCGATCAAAGAACAACGAGAGGGTTGGCAAACCCGCTGGTTTGGGATGCTGCCACTAGCTGCACGGATGTTGCTCGGACGGACGAAGTCAAGAAAATGAGAGTGGTAAAAAGGCCAACCAGATAAACTGGTTGGCCTTTTCATGGTGATTGAAACGTGGTCACCGTGACAAGCCCCCCTAAGGATAAATCTCCCCTAGACCAAGGGCGGCATCCAATCGCACATAACGCGGTCCTTCGTGCTCCAAGACAAGATAGTTATCCCCATGTACCCATTGTTGATAACCAAGCACAGCTAACGGCATCGTTACCTGCCCATCATACAGCTCAGTAACGTAGGTGAGATTTCCTTGCTGCTCCAACGCGACCTGAAGCTCAGGCAAGGAGGTAACAGGTAACGGTGTGCCTTCAATCCATGGCAGTCGTTCGTAAGGATCAAATGCGGGACGTATGAGGGATTCAGCTTCCTCCGATACGTCTGTCTCCAAAACTAGGCTATCTGTCATACGTGGCGTTGGATCTTCCGTGAGTGGAAGTACTTCGCCCGATTTGGCATCGAGATAATAGGTCTCGTCATCGAGTGCGATTTTCCAAACAGAAGTGAGGGTATCCATATATAAGCGGTCTTCAATGATCGTTTCATTTTGCACAAAATCGTCGTATAAGGTCGTAAAAGGAATGAGTTCCTGTTGTATCAAGGAGCGATACAACGTGGCCAAGCTAAATAGCGGTGATGTGCCTGTCCCATATTCGGTCAAACGGAAACCGCCGTTTTCTGCAGCATGAACAATCATATAGCCCACCTCTTGCCCCTGATTGGTCAGGATGATGACCCATCCATGGGTGCCTGGACCGAGCGGATAGCTGTTCCAACGTGCTTGCTGCCAGTCTTCAAAGCCTGCTGACTTCGCGAGCGTTGATTGCCACTGACTGATGGTTGTACCGAATGAAGATGTACTCGTTAAGTCAGTCGCCACGGTAGTTGCTGCTTTGCTAGGTTCTTTTACTTGGGCCTGGGTAAGGCTTGTCCCACCTAAGTTGTCAACTGCCGAAGTGTGTATGGGCATGAAGCCAATACTGCACAAAATGAAACAAGTGGCTGTCCAAGTGGTCCACGACTTCATCTTCGTTCACCTGCCTCTCGCTAACCTCTTAGTGTATGTGACTATTGTAATTCGTATGCCTTAAAAAGAATGTTAGAACCTGTTGCGTGTTATTTGCGAGGTTTTAGCGACTTGCGTCAGTTTCTGGATGATAATCGACTCGCATTTAAGTGAAATAAACCGCCATTAATGACGGACACGGCGATTCGAGGCTTATGCTGCCAATCGATTTCCTCCAGCCGATTCCGACATTGGATTTCGATTTCGTCTCTTTTGTCGGGTTCTGCAGCTAGTAAAAGCCCATTGTAATATCCTTCTACACGATCGATTTCACTGCGGTGCTGCGCATTCGCTTCATCAGCCCAACGGTGATCGTAGGTGCTGATTTTACGTTCAAGCGTCATCTCCAGAGCATTGATCGCCTTCGGCAGTGAGATCGTATCCGGTAGAATGTGACTATTCGCAGGAAGCTTTGGAGAAAGACTTTTCGTTAACATATGCTTATGAAAATGCTCGCGAATTTCCCCGCTATTAAGCTGAATCGCAAGGGAATGAATTTCAGTCCGCTTACGATCACAGAGAAGCTCAACCTTGTAATTCACACAGAGCCACGTATTGTATACGAGGGAAGCATGGTAAGTTGCCCCCGTAGGGAAAGGCTCTTCGAATAAGTGAATGAATCGACCGCGTTCGCGAACGATGCCAAAGATTTGGTCAAGTCGTCGGCTGCCGAAGGTGACTTCATCTTGTGGAACTCGCGTGGTGATAGTCGTCGGAACGAAGCCGAAATAACGGCCGAGAATGCTATCCGGCGCACTACCCGCAGGTGGGTTAGCAGCAGCTCCGCCGGAACCAGATGGTCCGTAGCCGGTTGCGGGGGGGCTTTGGACTGTGGTAACGGCGGCCTTCGGCTTCGCTTCCAGCTTCATTTGCTCCGGGTCGATCACAAATTTGTACGTCATCGTCTCCGCTGCTGCACCTGTCCGCTCAATGAAGCTCCAATAGTAAGGACGGCCCGTCATTTCCCGATCTGCTTCGGGAGAGAGCTTAGCCGTCACATAGGCAGGGGTCTTCTCCAGAATCGTGCAGTCGTAGGCTTCCAGAAAACGCAGCACAAACGAGTGGATGTTTCGTTTATTCATGGGCCCACCTCCATGCTCTGAGAACCGCCTACCGCGTCAAGGATGTCTTGGAACTTGGCGCCGTACTGCGGATTCTGTTCGATTTCTTCCTTCACCTCGCTGAAGGAATGCCCAAGCTCATCGATTTTTCGGCGAATCTCCTCGCCTGAGCCAGCTTCCATCACCATGCGGAAAAGAGACGTTTCAAGCGAGCCCCGTTTCTCGATTTTCTCCAAAATCGTATCCAGCTGCCCGATCACCAATTCGAACATATTGATTTTCTCGTGCAATAACGAGAGGATATGTTCTTCAATGGTACCCCTTGTGGATAAGTTGTAGATGTTAACGTCATGCGTTTGACCGAGGCGATGCACACGACCGATCCGTTGTTCCACGCGCATAGGGTTCCAAGGCAGATCGAAGTTGATCATATTGTGGCAAAATTGGAGATTGATGCCCTCGCCACCCGCCTCGGTTGCTATAAGCACTTGGACGCGATTGCGGAATAAATCCATCATCCAGTCTTTCTTACCGCGATTCATGCCTCCACGATAGGGGACGGCCGTGATCTTGCGTTCTTTGAGGTAGTTCAATAAATATTCTTGGGAAGCCCGATACTCCGTGAAAATAATCACTTTATCATTGATGTCTTGAATGAGCCGCATCGTGGTTTCCGCTTTGCTATTCGACTTAATGCTGCGAATCAGCTCGACG
The DNA here is from genome assembly GCF_056402415.1 of Paenibacillus sp. P4_A9. NCBI lineage: Bacteria > Bacillati > Bacillota > Bacilli > Caryophanales > Paenibacillaceae > Paenibacillus > Paenibacillus sp. P4_A9. The sequence goes on along the minus strand of NZ_JBFUHL010000007.1, from coordinate 68,725 downwards.
AGCTCCCATATTTTCGGCCGTACGGGGGAGTCTTCGGCTGTCTTTTTAAATAAATTCACCAATGTAATGAACACAGCGTCCCGCGAGCTGCACACTTCACGCTGAAGGGTAATCATCGAAAGCATGGAGCTAAGATCCCCGCCACTCTCGGAATAGCGAGTTCGCACGAAATTCGTAACCCCGTCATAGAGCGCTTGCTCATCATCAGAGAGCGTGAGTGGTATATTCCGCACAATCCGCTTCGTATAGTGAACACCCCCGTCGCCGCGACGGTTCCGGATCATCACTTTGGAGAGCTCCTGCTGCAGCTGAATTTCATTCTTCGGCGTCCGCTTGCCAACAACAAAGTTGGTCTTGAAGCTGTTCTGACCGCCAAGCTGACCTGGCTTCAACAGGGTGATTAGGTTGTAGAGCTCTTTGAGATCGTTCTGCACAGGCGTAGCAGTGAGGAGCAGGCAGTATTTTTTGCGCAGCTCATTGACGAAGGTGTAGTTGGTCGTTTTCTTATTCTTCAGCTTGTGCGCTTCATCGACGATGAGCATATCGTATTCAAGACCCATCACGATTTCGCGATGCGGGTCCCTTTTGGCCGTGTCCATGGAGGCTACGATAATGTCGGCTTGCTGCCACATGTAGGCTTTCTTATGAGCAACGGCAGGTATGCCGAATTTGGTATTTAGTTCCCGAACCCATTGCAGGACAAGGGAAGCGGGTACAAGGATGAGCGTTTTGCGGACAAGCCCGCGGATCATGTATTCTTTTAAAATTAAACCAGCTTCAATTGTTTTCCCAAGTCCAACCTCATCGGCCAAAATGGCGCGTCCACGCATCTCATTCAACACACGCTTTGCTGTATCAATCTGATGCGCCATGGGCTCAAGGGTCCCCAGATGCGCGAGGCACTGCATTTCATCAAACGTAGAAATAAGCCCCGACTCTTCCGATTCGTAGGCAAGCTGATATAAGGTCCAGTCGTCCCAAGGACCTCCGCCACGTTCACGATTGTCCAGCTCGGTAAACCAGTCCCTCTCAAAATGCATATCCAGCTGTTTATGAATGGGGCGAATGTTCTCTTGCTGATCATGTTGACGCATGGCTGTGCCCTCCTAAACGTTCTGATTCTGCTTTGGCCTCGCAAACGTCGCATACATGTTAGTATGTCCAGAGAAGAATCTTTCATAACTTTTCCCATATAAGAGTTTTATTGAGAGGTAGAGGTCTGATGTCGTAACGAGGGGGCGTAGTATGCTATGATAGAGGTTAGTTTTTGGGAAAAAGGTACGTTTGGCAAGAAGGGATGATGAATAGACATGACAGCTTGGCGATTTATACATACAGGAGATCGTTCTCCTGCTGAAAATATGGCCTTAGATGAAGCGATACTAACCGCTCATAGTGAAGGCAAGGTTCCTCCGACGGTGCGTTTCTATGGATGGAATCCAGCTACCTTATCGATTGGCTATTTTCAAAAGGCGGCAGAAGTGGATCAGGAAGCGGTAGAGAACGAGGGGATTGGCTTTGTGAGACGCCCGACAGGGGGAAGAGCCGTTCTTCATGATAAAGAACTGACGTACAGTATCATTGTGGCGGAGGATTACCCAGGTATTCCACGTAATGTGACCGAAGCTTACCGTGTGTTGAGTGAGGGATTGCTGCAAGGGTTTCGAGCATTGGGCTTGCAAGCGGAGATGGTACAGCTGGCGAGTGATGAAGAGAAGGAGAAATACGCATCTGCGGGTTCAGCGGCTTGCTTCGACTCCCCTTCATGGTACGAGCTGGTCGTGGAAGGCCGCAAAGTGGCCGGCAGCGCGCAAGTACGGCAGAAAAACGTCGTGCTGCAGCACGGCTCCATCCTGCTCGATATGGATACGGAACAATTGTTTCGGATGCTTCGCTTCTCCAATGAGAAAGTGGCAGATCGGATGAAACAGAGCTTCTTGAAGAAAGCCGTAGCCATTAATGATTTGCTGCGTGATCAAGGGAAATCGGTAGTTACTTTGGGTGAGGTGGAGGAAGCTTTCCGTCGTGAAATCGCGCTTGGACTTGGTGTTGAGCTGGTGGAGTCGTCATTGACGGACTATGAGGTTGAGCTTACGGAGCGTCTTGTAAGTGAGAAGTATGGGACGGATGAGTGGAATTTGCGGCGGTAGAGGAACGTACTATAAAAAGGGCAGTCCCAGTCGCCATGTAAAATGGCTTCTGAGACTGCCTATTTGTGTTTAACCAAGAACCACGCGATCATCCGAAAGCTTGTTGCCGCTGATGTTCTCAAACTCACCGAGAAGCTGCTCCACGGTGAGATCCTTCTTCCGTTCCTCGTTCACATCGAGAATGATGCGGCCTTTATCCATCATGATCAGGCGATTGCCGAGACGAATCGCTTGCTCCATGTTGTGCGTGACCATCAATGTGGTCAGCTTCATTTCACGCACGATTTCCTCGGTCAATCGTGTGATGAGCTCTGCACGCGCGGGATCTAGCGCGGCGGTGTGCTCATCCAGCAGCAGGATCTGCGGCTGGGTGAATGTCGCCATCAGCAAGCTGAGGGCTTGACGCTCTCCGCCGGAGAGCAGACCGACCTTCGCGCGCAGTCGTCCTTCCAGGCCGATACCTAGGCGCTGCAGCTGTTCCAGGAACAGCGCGCGCTTACGCGCGGTGACGCCGAAGCTCAGCCCGCGCTTCTTACCGCGGGCATACGCCATGGCGAGATTCTCCTCGATGGTCATTCGAGGAGCCGTCCCGGCCATGGGGTCTTGAAAGACGCGGCCGATCCAGCGGCTGCGCTCGTATTCCGGCAGGTGGTGGATAACCTCACCGTCGATGCGCACTTCGCCGGCATCCGGCGTCATAACGCCGGAGATGATGTTCATCAGCGTCGATTTGCCGGCGCCGTTACTGCCGATAACCGTGACGAAGTCACCGGGCTTCAGGGTTAGGTTAATACCGATTAGAGCAATTTTCTCATCTGCCGAACCGGGGTTGAATAGCTTGGAAACATTGGAGAGCTGCAGCATTATTGCCCACCTCCTTTGTTCATTTGCATCGCGCGAGCGATGAGCTCAGCTGAACGTCGCTTTGCGTTCGCTTTTTGTTTGATCGCACGTTGCACCGAAGGAAGAACGAGCGCAATAATGACGATGATTGCGGTAATTAGCTTCAAGTCGGAGGCTTTGAGCCACTCGACTCTGAGCGCCAGTGCGACAACAATTCGGTACACGATGGAACCGAGTACAGCAGCAAGTGTCGCTTGGAAGACTGACCTAGCACCAAATATCGCTTCCCCAATAATAACGGAAGCTAGTCCTACAACGATCATACCGATGCCCATCGAAATGTCGGCAAAGCCTGATTGCTGGGCGATGAGTGCGCCAGATAGCGCGACTAACCCATTCGATAAGCTCAAGCCAAGAATCGTTGTTCGGTCGGTATTCGCACCGAAGCTACGAATCATTCGCGCATTATCTCCCGTCGCTCTAAGCGAAAGGCCAAGATCGGTATGCAGGAAGGCATCTAGCAGTAATTTGAACACAATCACAATGATGAGCGCAACCACAATTGGCTTCATGGAGGTAAACAAGGTATCTACGCCAAGAAGTGAAATGTTCGGCTTGCCCATGATGCGCATATTAATCGAATACAGGGCAATCATCATGAGAATCCCAGAGAGAAGCCCATTAATTTTACCTTTCGTATGAAGCAGTCCTGTGCAAGCTCCTGCGACTAGTCCACCTGCAAAAGCAGCTAAACAAGCTAGCCACGGCGAGTAGCCATGAGCAATCAAAATAGCAGAAATCGCACCGCCTGTTGTAAAGCTTCCATCCACCGTGAGATCGGGGAAATCGAGAATACGAAACGTGATATAAACACCTAGCGCCATCAACGCATAGAGAAGACCTAGCTCGGTGGCACCGAAGATTGATTCCAACATCGTTATTTTCCTCCTAACTTGAAAAAAAGGGATGAACGAAAGTGACGTCCACCCCTTTGTGACTCGAAATCTTACCACATAAGAAAGTATAAGTTTTCGGTACCGAAAACTACTTTATTATTGGCGATAAAACTTTCTGCTAAATGCGGTCGCTCATCTTCGAAATGCTTCGATAGAGGTTTTCTCACTGAATAATGTTTTTCTCTTTATCCTTTACTGCGGCTTTCATCGCATCTGTAACTTCGATGCCTTGTGCTTTCGCAGCTTTTAAGTTGAGGATCAGATCCATTTTGTCAGGCACAGTTACTTTCATGTCTGCTGGTTTCTTACCATTTTTCAAAATGTCGACAGCCATTAGACCTACTTGGTAGCCATGATCATAGTACTTGAAGCCAACTGTTGCAAAAGCGCCTTTTTCCACGGTATCACGGTCACTGGAGAAGAAAGGGATTTTCTTGTCGTTGGCAACTTGAATGATACCATCCACGCCGCTAACAACCGTATTATCTAGTGTAATTAGGAAAGCATCTGCGCGGCCAACAAGGGATTGAGCAGCTTGCTTAACTTCGGATGTGTTCGTTACAGGTGCTTTTACGAGTTTAATACCGTGTTTGGATAGGGATTCTTCTGCATTTTTCGCCATAATGACGGCATTGGGTTCCCCTTCATTAATAACAAGGCCAACCGTTTTCACCTTTGGCATGTTGGCAGCTACGAAATCCATCAATTGGGCAACAGCCATTGGGTTCGTGTCCGAAGCTCCGGAGACATTGCCGCCTGGCTTATCCATGTTGCTCACGATTTTGGCTGCAAGCGGGTCCGTAACAGCTGCGAAAAGAATCGGAGCCTTCTTCACTTGCTGTACAATGGCTTGTGCGGATGGTGTTGCAATCCCAAGTACGAGATCGTTGTCAGCTGAAGCTATTTTTTGGGCGATGGATAAGTTATTGGGTTGATCGCCTTGCGCATTGTTGAAGTCAACTTTCAAGTTGGTACCTTCTACGATACCTGCATCCTTAAGTGCTGCTAGGAAGCCTTGACGAGTTGCATCCAAGGAGGGATGTTCAACAATTTGCGAAATCGCGATTTTGTATGTCTTTGTTGCGGCTGCTGTAACTGCCGGCGTTGGATCAGCTTTCTGTCCACAACCTGCTACAACCATAAGTGCTGCGGATAAAACGAATGATACGAGTGCTTTCTTTTTCAACATAATTACCCCTCTCGAACTACACACTGTGATACTTGGACTCATTGCTCGCCCACCACTTTAACGCTGTTGTTTGGCAAAGTGTACGAGTGCAGAGAAACCAAGGATTAACTTAATCAACCATAGTTTAATTGTAACGCAGATTTCCGTCAATTGTTTTATCTATATTTGTTTGTTTTTCCAAACATATGTCGGGAAATTGGAAGGACTGCGTGTGGTATGGTTAAAAGTGAGGGTGAACATTCGGGAGTGGATCGATCTAGTTGAGAAAGGTTCTTTCAAATTCAGCTTGCAGTTTCTGGGTTATCGGCCCAGCTGTACCTGTACCTATGGCTTGTCCGTCGATCAGTACAATCGGTGTGATTTCAACTGTCGTACCGGAGATAAAAGCTTCATCCGCTTGCAGAAGCTGCTCGGTCGTGAAGGCTTCTTCTTTCACTGGTATTTCTAGCGAATGCGCTAGTCGCAATACCACTGCACGCGTAATACCATGCAAGATCAGATGATTCGCAGGATGTGTGTAGAGAACCTGATCTTTGACCATCATCAGATTCGAGGCACTGCATTCTGTCACTGTGCCTTCCCGATGCAGCACGACTTCTTGCACACCATGATCAAGCGCAGCTTGCTTCGCAAGGACATTGGGGAGTAGATTCAAGGTTTTGAGATCGCATCTTAGCCAACGAATATCGGGCTGTGTGATGGCTTTGATTCCGTTCTGAATCGAAACTAGCGGACGCTTTACCTCAGAGCAGTAGGCCAGTAAAATGGGCTCAGCCTGTGTCGGGAAAGGATGCGCACGAGGGGCCTCACCCCGGGTGATTTGCAAATAAACCGTGCCTTCGATGAGGTTATTTTGCTGAATAAGCTTGTTTAGGATGTCTATGATTTCTTCCTTCGAGTAAGGTAATTGAAGTCGAACCTCGCTGGCTGTGCGATCGAGTCTTTGCATGTGGGCTTCGCCCTCATAAATGAGTCCATTGTATACGCGAAATACTTCATAAATGCCGTCACCGAAATAATAGCCGCGATCATCAGGTGAAATCTGGATGTCTTTTTTATGTACGAATTCATTTTTATAAAAATACATATGGGCGTGCTCCTTAGTAAAAAATATTTATGGAACATACGTTCTAAAATATGTCCTAATATGGTATCCTACTAATAGGTTATCAAAGGAAGAGTACCGCGTCAAAGCTAGCAAAATCAATAGAAGATTAGGAAATTTTATTTTTAGGACTTTTGCCAATGGTTGAACCATATCTTGTGTAGTATAATGTTAGGGCGATACCATATATTGTGAATTGTTGGAAATGGTTTCTTGCAATTCGTATCTTAATTGCAGCTGAAAATGCAGTCTATTGGGAGGATTATGTTCATGGGGAATGTTTATGAGAGTAAGAAGCTAACGGGATTGAGTGAGAAGATATTTTTGGATCGGTATGCACTTAAGAATGCAGACACGAGTCATGCGAAGGTGGGAGATACCGTTCTCGTTCTGACCAAGGATGATCCCAAATTCCCAGCCAAAGAGGTTGGCGAAATTACGAGTCGTGAAGGAAATATCGTGAAGGTTCGAACACGCAGCGGGGTAACCGTAGAATCTGCCGTTGAGAAGCTTACGTTAAATATGGAAAAAACACCGGAAGAATTGTGGGATCGCTTAGCAGGCGCTATGGCATCGGTCGAGAAGACAGCGGAGAAGCGTCAGGAATGGACTGATAAATTCAGATACATTCTGAACGATTGGAAGCTTGTACCCGGGGGCCGTATTGCAGCTGGAGCGGATGCCAGTGATGAGTTGACGCTATTTAACTGCTACGTTATTCCATCGCCGAAGGATAGCCGTGGCGGTATAATGAGCACATTGTCCGAAATGACGGAAATTATGTCACGCGGCGGTGGCGTTGGGATCAACCTGTCTTCACTTCGTCCGAGACGCTCGGTGGTGAAAGGGGTAAATGGCTCATCAAGTGGTGCTGTCTCTTGGGGTGGACTATTCAGCTACACAACAGGCCTGATCGAGCAAGGCGGAAGCCGTCGTGGCGCGTTAATGCTGATGATTAATGATTGGCATCCCGATTTAGAGGATTTCATTACGGTGAAGTCTACGATGGGGCAAATTACGAACGCGAACTTATCCGTGTGCGTCAGCAACGGCTTCATGAAAGCTGTGAAGGAGGATTTGGAGTGGGAGCTTGTTTTCCCAGACACGACGGATCCTGAATACAATGAACTTTGGGATGGTAATTTAGATGCGTGGAAGAAACTAGGGAAGGCTGTTAAGCCTTATCGAACTGTGCGTGCGCGTGATGTTTGGCACTCGATCATTGAGTCGGCGTGGAAATCGGCAGAGCCAGGCGTTGTCTTCTTGGAATATTACAATCAAATGTCGAACAGCTGGTACTTCAACCCGATTATCTGTACGAATCCATGCGGTGAGCAGGGACTTCCGGCTTGGGGCGTTTGTAACTTGTCTGCGATTAACCTTTCTAAGTTCTATGATGAAGCGAACCACGATGTAGATTGGGAAGAATTAGCGACAGTTGTACGCTACTCGACGCGATTCCTAGATAATGTAATTGATAAAACACCTTATCATTTTGAAGAAAATCGTGCGAATCAACAAAACGAACGTCGCGTAGGGCTGGGCACAATGGGCCTTGCTGAGCTTATGATCCTTTTGAAAATTCGTTACGGAAGCCCGGAATCTCTCGTGTTCTTGGACAAGATTTATGGGTTCATGGCCAGAGAAGCTTACTTGGCTTCCGCTGAGATCGCAGGTGAGAAAGGATCCTTCCAAGCCTTCATCGCAGATAAATTTATGGAGAGCGGCTTTATGCGCAAAATGACGGAGGTCTATCCAGAGGTTGGTGAAGCGATTCGTCAGCAGGGTATGCGTAATGTTACCGTTATTACACAAGCGCCAACGGGAAGTACGGGTACGATGGTTGGCACATCCACGGGGATCGAGCCTTACTTCGCATTCGAATACTTCCGTCAAAGTCGTCTAGGCTTCGATAAGCAGTATGTACCGATTGCACAGAATTGGAAGGATGCGAATCCAGACCAAGAGCTGCCTGATTACTTCGTCACTTCGATGAGCTTGTCCGCTGAGGACCATATTCGTGCACAAGCAGCGATTCAAACCTGGGTGGATAGCTCGATTTCGAAGACAGCGAACTGCCCAGCTGATTTCACCGTTGAAGAAACGAAGCGACTTTATGAACTGGCGTATGATCTTGGCTGTAAAGGCGTGACGATCTATCGCGATGGCAGTCGTGATGTTCAGGTGTTGAGCACGAGTTCGGATAAGAAAGACGAAGTGAAAGTTGAGGCTCAAGTTCAGCCGGAAGTAGCTCCAGTAGCCGTTGCAGCAGAGGCTGTTGTGGAAACAGAAAGTTTTGCTACTATTTCTAGTAAATTAGCGGTAAATGTGGACGCCAAGACGGAACAAGTCTTCGACAAGCAATATAAGCGCCGTCCGCAAATTCTGCGTGGTGCCACCTATAAAGTGAATACCCCATTCGGTATGGCGTATATCACGATCAACGATATGAACGGCACACCAAGCGAGATTTTCTTGAATGTTGGTAAAGCGGGCTCTGACGTGTTCGCGATGGCCGAAGCACTTGGCCGCGTGTGTTCCCTGTTCTTGCGCTACGGCGATCACGGGGACAAAGTGAAACTGCTCGTCAAGCACTTGAAGGGTATTGGCGGCTCAGGCGCCATTGGCTTCGGAAGTAACCGCGTCGAGTCGATCGCAGACGCGGTGGCTAAAGCGCTCGAGCAGCACGACGAAGTGATGAGCGAGCCAGACGATGCGCGGAACTACGTGACCGCGACGAGTGAAGTGCTTGAGGCGGCGCCGGCCGCTGCTCCAAGCGGGCACAAAGCTTCGAACGCGACGAGTGTCGCGTCGAAGGACCTGTGCACGGCGTGCGGTTCCGCTTCGCTGGTGAACAGCGAAGGGTGTAAGAATTGTATCAACTGCGGCTATAGCAGATGTAATTAGGAGGAAACCAGGGCGGGTGCCCTGGTTTTTTTTTTTTTTTTTTTTATATTTTATATATTTATCTTTATCTATTATTTAATAGGTAGGCTGACTTGGTTTACTTCTTCTTCTTTTTGTGAACTATGATGAATATACTTTACTTAGAAAGTTAATTTGGAGGATTTTGGTGTTTTTTATCGAATAATATTTAAAATTGTTTGAATTCGGAGGATTAACTTATGAATGCCAAGAGCAGTATGTCTAAGAAACTAAATTTGGCCAGACAAGAACTGCTTGATCTTGGTCTCCGAAATCCATTGCTTAATTATCGAACCCTTAAAGCACGAGGACTAGAAATTATGAGTGAAAAGTCATCCGAGGTTTTCAGAAATCTAGTTTTGGATAAAAGAAAGATGACTTTCTTAGAAGTATTGGATAGGAAGAGTGAACTTAAACCTATTAGAGATGCACACGTTGAAGAACAATTTGGGAATAATGATGATTTAAATAAAGTGAAGATCTATTCGGATACAAAGTTGCAAACTAATTACAACGACAAACAGCTTCAAAGTCGACTACTAGCGACTTATACGGCTGCTAAAACCTATATTGAGGAACAAGGAGTCAATATTCTCTATTTGGCATTCGGTATGCTCAAGTGGTACGAATCCGATCAAAGCCAAGAAATACGTAAAGCTCCATTACTACTTGTTCCAGTTCAGTTAGAACGCGTGAACGCAAGAGAACGGTTTACGATGACTTACACGGAAGATGAAGTAGGACATAATATTTCTCTCGTTGCAAAAATGAAGACAGAGTTTGGGATTGAAATCCCAGATTTTGATGAAGAAAACAATTCTGTAAATGAGTATTTTGAAAACGTGAAACAAGCAGTTGAAGGTCAATCACGGTGGAGTATCGACAACGATTCTATCGTGATTGGCTTTTTTTCCTTTGGGAAATTTCTGATGTATTGGGATTTAGATGTTGAACATTGGCCAGAGCACACGCACCCCCTAGAACATTCTGTTTTAAAGGCGTTATTACAAGAAGGCTTCCAAGAGACCTCCTCAAAATTTGGTGAGGAGCATCATCTTGATCAGTATCTAAAGTATGGAGAAAGCAATCTAATTAAGGATGCGGATAGTTCGCAGATATTAGCGATATTGGATGCAAATCAAGGTCGTAATTTGGTAATACAGGGACCTCCAGGTACAGGTAAATCTCAAACAATTACGAACCTTATAGCTGACGCTATTGGCCACGGAAAAAAAGTTTTATTTGTTTCTGAAAAAATGGCTGCATTAGAGGTTGTTAAGCGCCGTCTTGATGAAGTAGGGCTTGGTGTAGCCTGTTTGGAGCTACACAGTCATAAAACAAACAAGAAGATATTGCTTAGGGATCTCGCCAATACTCTTGATTTAGGCAAACCATTAAATAAAAATAACGATCAGATTGCTCTCATAGAAGAATTGCGAGATCGGCTTAATCGTTATTGTGAGGCAATGAACACTCCAGTATCTAATTCAGGTGCGACTCCTTACAAAGCCTTAGGGGAGCTTGCGCATTACAAAGTAAAATTTAAAAAAAATAATTTACCACGAGTACCTTCTGCAAGCATGTCTGAGTGGTCAGGAGAAAAGTTCACAAAACGGGAAGCGCTAATAGAAGAGTTACAAAGTCTAATACAATCGATGGGCATACCTTCAAAGCATCCATTTTGGGGAAGCAAAAAGAAAGTAATACTGCCAGGTGAGATAGGTCACTTGGAAGAAGCTTTAGAAGTAGCATCAGTAGCCTATTCTAATTTTATCAGTCAATGTTTCAATATTGCAGAAAGTACAAAGTTTCCAACTCCTAAAAATTGTATTGATGCGGAATTGTTCCTTGAACTTACAACTCAAGCGTTAAATGCGCCAAAGATAAATGATGTTAATATAAATTCCGTGAAGTGGTTGCCATCGAAAGACAATTTGTTCAATTTAGTTGACATTGGGTTGAGTTATAAGAATGTTCACTCGAAATTTGATGAACTTCTTGTGCCTACCGCTTGGGAACAAGAAGTTTTGGGAGTAAGACTATCTCTGCTTTCTAATCAAGATAAATGGTGGAGATTTTTTTCTAAAGATTATAGATTAGCTAAAAGAAAAGTGAAGTCGTTTTTGTGTGATCCTAAAGGGAACCAAGTCCCAGACATAGAAATTATCGATGCAATTCTCAAGGCTCAAAGCTGCAAGACAATGATTTTGGAATATGACACAATCGCTAAAGAATTGTTTGCTTCTTACTGGAATAGTATGCAAACCGATTGGAATGAATTAAAAATACTGATTAATTGGGTATTGGAGTTACACCAAAGCGCAGCGGGTAAACTTCCTTCTTGGAGTATAGATTTTATTTTGGGTGCTGTGAAAATCAATAGTTTGGATCAAATTTTAGTCGAATTTAAGAACTCATATGATAATCTGGTAAATAATCTTAACTTATTAGTTAACTTTTTAGAATTAGATGGGTCTATCCGATTCGAAAATAAGCAACCCATGAACAAACAAATATTCACTATTATAAACGAGATGATCTCACTATGGAGAGAACAAGTTGATACCATCCATCAAATAGCTTCTTTTAATCAAGTTGCTGGTTTATGTCTACAAGAGGAATCCCATGATTTTGCGATATTAGCTGAATCATGGGAATTAGCCTCCATGTATTTGTTAGATTGCTTTAGATGGAATTGGTACCAAACTCTTGTTGAGAAAGCTTTTAGGGAACGAGAAGTATTATCTCAATTCGATGGTAGCAGGCATGAACAGGTAGTTAAAAAATTTAGCGAGCTAGATAAGGAATTAATTCATTTAAACCGGTTGAAGTTGACAGAAACACATTGGACTAAACTGCCGCGATACGAAGGAGGGGGGCAACTCGGTATTTTACAACGTGAGATGGTAAAGAAGACAAGACACTTGCCAATTCGAAAACTGATGCAAACTGCAGGTAATGCAATCCAGGCAATTAAACCTGTTTTTATGATGGGCCCATTGTCAATCGCCACATTTATCCCTCCCGGAAGTTTGGATTTTGATTTGGTCATATTTGACGAAGCAAGCCAAGTAAAGCCGGTTGATGCATTTGGAGCGATTATTAGGGGGAAACAAACAATTGTTGTTGGAGACAGCAAACAAATGCCTCCTACTAATTTCTTTGATTCTTTATCCAGAGAAGATGAGTCTGATGAAGATGACTACATAGCTGATATGGAGAGTATCTTGGGATTGTTTGTCGGGCAGAATGCACCACAACGAATGCTTCGTTGGCATTACAGAAGCAGGCATGAATCACTAATAACTGTTTCGAATCATGAATTCTATGATAACAAACTAGTAGTTTTCCCTAGTCCTGATGGGGAAAAGGTTGATTCAGGATTAATCTATCGTTTCCTTCCGGAAACTAGTTATGATCGTGGGCGGACGCGTACTAATAAATTGGAAGCAAAGGCAGTTGCTCATGCAGTGATGCATCATGCTAAAAATAACTATAACTTATCTCTCGGGGTAGCCGCATTTAGTATGGTGCAGATGCAAGCTATCATGGATGAAGTGGAAATGATGCGAAGAGCGGATCCATCGACCGAAGCCTTTTTTATAGCTCATGCACATGAGCCATTCTTTGTGAAAAACTTGGAAAATGTTCAAGGGGATGAACGTGACGTTATCTTTATTAGTATTGGATATGGTAAAACAGCAGAAGGCTATTTAGCTATGGATTTTGGTGCTCTTAATAGAGAAGGTGGAGAACGAAGACTCAACGTTCTTATCACTCGTGCACGAATTCGCTGTGAAGTGTTTACGAACCTTAAGTCAGATGATATTGATTTGGCTAGATCCAATGCCCGTGGGGTTAAAGCATTTAAAACATTCTTGAAATATGCAGAAAAAGGACATCTGGATATTCCCACTGAAACAGGTAAAGATTTTGATTCACCGTTTGAAGAAGCTGTGTATAAATCACTTATTGAAATTGGATATCAGGTTCAAAAGCAAGTTGGTTCAGCGGGATTCTTTGTGGATTTAGCTGTTATTGATCCAGTTCAACCCGGGAGATATCTCCTTGGAATAGAATGTGATGGGGCTACATACCACAGTGCCCGTTCAGCAAGAGATCGTGATCGCTTAAGGCAAGAGGTGCTTGAAGGCCTAGGTTGGAATATTCAACGGATATGGAGCACAGATTGGTTTAAACAACCGGAACGGGAATTGAAACGTGTTGTTGAAGCTATTGAAAAAGCAAAGGTTCTGAGTAAGCTAGATAGCAATGTAAGAAAGGTAAAAAAAGTAGAAAGCCAGGATCTCTCCATAAAACGTGATCAAGTTGATGCTGGGCCGCAAAAAGGGAATGAAGTTTTGAAATACAAGCTAGCTGATTTGAAAATTGATTTAGCAGGAAAAGAATTTCATACCCTTCCGATACCCAAAGTTAAGGCATGGGTAAATGAGGTGGTGAGAGTTGAAGCTCCAGTACACGTTAATGAAGTGATCAAACGTATTTGTGACGCGGCGGGGTTAAAAAGAGTCGGTACGAGGATTCAAAGTTCTATAGAAGAAGCAATTAGAGTTTTAGTCCATGATGGATCGATAAAAAAGAAAGATGAGTTTTTATGGCTTAACGGAACCCAGAAAGTTCAAATAAGGAATCGTTCAGAAATGGCGAACAAAAAGGCTGGATTTATTGCCCCTCAAGAAATTGAGGCTGCCATAATTAAAATTGTAGAGGAAAGTTTTGGCATAACTACAGAAGCAATACCACAGCCTGTTTCACATTTATTCGGTTTTTCTCGTCTAACAGAGGATATGAAAGATCTTATTGAGAAAATAGTGACGCGTATGACAAGTAGCAAGAAAATACAAGAAAAAGAAGGTCAACTTCTCAAAGTGTAAACATGCTACCGAGTAATTCAGTCTGTCCCACTATAACAAGAAATGTTGAATTAATGGCAAAATAAGCGTATCTACGATTAATTATTTGTCTTGCATATTAATGTATAGACTGTTTATTGGTTAAATATTTTTTCTAACGAATTCTGCAACAAACCTTTATTTTCGCCGGCGGAGCTCTTTAAATTCCAACAGATTCTGGAACAACAAATACGGAGCGCCGCGGGTTCGCGGGCTCCGTTTTCTAATTAATTATGGAATATCACACCTGGTTTGTTTTTTTTTTTTTTTTTTTTTTTTTTTTTTTTTGTGGCTTTTTTCCACTCTGCAGCAGCAGCAGTCCGATATCGTATCGATTGCAGCGGTGTCGCGGGTGTCGGGCAGACTGTAAAATGAATGAATCCCCACTGGCCTACTCGACCGGAGGGGTATTTTTATGTCTTCGCATATACTCTTTCACGGCCTCTACCACAACATCAACCATCTTCTTATTCTGTTTCGCGGCAAATATCTTTAAATCAGTATGGAATTGATCATCGAAATCAAAAGTTGCTTTTTTCTTATTTACAGGTTTCTGTATACCTGTATTTACAGTTTCCTGTATTTCTTGACTCCGCCGTTTTCCTAATAACTGATCAATCGCATCACGCTTGGACACGTTGCTCCAGCTCCTCGACAAAATTTCTATAATTACTTAGTGCCGATGTATCCGTATTACTGTATTCCTGTATTCCTGTAATAGAAAACTCCTTGATTCTATTTCTTCGCTTTATTTCCGATCGAAACACAACTTCCTCGTATTCTCTCCTTACCCTATCAATGATTGTTTTATCAATGATTGTTCTAGAATCGATCATTGTTGGCAATATGCCGCATAATACAAGGTCCAGCTTTTTAACCTCTTTGATGTGAATCATTGTTGCGATGTATCTGTCCAGCGCGTCATAACACATTGGTTCGCATTGTAGCATGACGATTGCATAGTCTGAAGCCACTAAACCATTAATAGTGTGCTCTCCGAGATTTGGAGGTAAATCAATAAGTATGTAGTCGTATCTAGCCTTTATTTTATGTAGTGTATCTCTCAAAATGGTCGAACTCATTGAAGGATTTTGATGGATAAGCATGGGCAGAGTTGCAAGCATTTCATCAGCAGGAATGAAGTGAAGGTTGTAGGTTAATTTGCGGATGTAGGGGGTGGGGTTCATGTTTTTACATGCCTCAAAAATAGTCATTTTGGAGTAATCGTGTATATCTCGTTGAGTAAGAAACTGTGTCAAATTGCCTTGGCTATCGAAGTCCACACAGAGAACCTTGTACTTCTTAGAGAGAAGATACCCCGTTATGGCAGTGGTTGTCGTTTTGCCAACGCCGCCTTTTTGATTACCGATCGAAATAATGGCTCCCATAACCCATTCCTCCTTATTTCTGTAAACCTTTATTCCTGTATATAGTTCTACAATAAATTTATTTAAAAGGGGGTCATGCGCGGTCAAGTCGAGAGTGAATTCCTTTCCGCAACCATAGCGCCAGGAATTACTCTTTCATATCAATCTCTGTATATTTATCCATAAGGTCACTTTTCGCCAGAAATATTTATTCTAACGAATTCTGTAACAACAAAAACGGAGCGCCGCGGGTTTGCGAGCTCCGTTTTCTAATTAATTATGAAACATCACATTTTTTTTGTCTGTTATTTTATGTAACCTAAATTATTTTCCCAAAATTTTCTGAAAAAAAGTAAATAATGGATATATAAATGTCATGAACGGAGACTGGTTTGACCAATCGTACGGATTTTATAATAAAGTGGAGGAGGACAAAATGACGGCAGCGAGATTTATTACGCATTCTGGGGAATCATTTTAACCTCGATAAAAGCTTTTATCGTTTTTATTAATATTAATATTAATATTAAAGAGGAGAGTGTGATCATGAAAGCAAAGCAAAAAAAACGTATAGCGGTCATTTTGGCATCATTACTATC
The DNA here is from genome assembly GCF_056402415.1 of Paenibacillus sp. P4_A9. Taxonomy (NCBI): domain Bacteria; kingdom Bacillati; phylum Bacillota; class Bacilli; order Caryophanales; family Paenibacillaceae; genus Paenibacillus; species Paenibacillus sp. P4_A9. The sequence goes on along the minus strand of NZ_JBFUHL010000007.1, from coordinate 52,678 downwards.
CATGGGTGCGATACTACCAACAGGTATCGTATATGCCGGTGGCGATACGCTACCCCCGCGTGTCGGTGAACAAGGCTACAAGGGTAAAAACCAGCCGGTTTATCATGGACATCGAAAACAAAATATTTTGGATTGGACTCCTGAAACAGACGAATTTTCTGAATTTATGAGAGCAAAAATACCGCTTCAGAATCGTAATGAAGCTTTTAAGCCCACGCAGGCAAACCCCAAATTGGATCAAGAAGTTCAATACCTAAACTTGACAGGCGACTATGGTATTGAATATATGAATCCGACAGTGTATAATGATCAATTTTCACGATATCTATTCAACTTTTGGCAGTATGTGGATGTTCAAGCATCTTGGCATGGTGTAGTTACAAATCCGACGCCGGATTCTTTGTACAATCCTGTGGGAAATTGGTGGGAACATCAATTTGAGTTTGGCGTGTTAAATATTCCAAACCCGGCATACACAAATGCCGCTCACAAGAACGGCGTTAAATCTGTAGGTTGTATTTTCTTCCCGAGATCGGAGCATACGGAAGATTATATTTATAAAGATAGTAATGGAAGATTCCCTATGGCTGATAAATTAGTTGAACTGGCTAAATATTACGGCTTTGACGGGTACTTTGTGAATGCCGAAGAAGCACTGAATGCCAGCTTTATGCCCGTTTATCAAGAGTTCATTCGCGCAATGACATCTCAAGGTCTATATGTTAATGTTTACGCTTCCAATCTGTATGGTCAAACAAATCAAAGCACGTGGGGGCGAATTAACTACTCTAATAAAGATGCAAAACAGTTTAGCAACTGGGTTAAAAGTCCTACAGATACGACTATTGCCGCCAATTCCTTGTATATGAACCCTGACCCGAGTAAAGCAATGGTAGACGGTTCGGTTGCAACCATGAAGGCATTAGGTTTAGACCCAAGAAATACTGTATTTAATACACTTGAAGCAGGTCAAACTGGTTTCAGCGGAACACGCGGGGCATTATATAACACTTATGATGAAAATTTAGTCCCAAGAACGGGCTTAGCTTCTCTGGGCAATACAACGGTCTATGATCATTTGGACGAACAACTCTTTGGTCATTCGGGTCCAAATAGTTACACTGAAAATAGACGCGCAAACCCTGATTATTACAAATATGTTGCCGCAAGAGAAAGAACATGGTGGTCAGGTGCTGCAGACGCTCCTACATATAACGCGGGACAAGGGACGCTTGCTTCAGCTGGCATGACACAGGATCAATTGTTGGATGCTGTTCTAGATGCTACTCCAGACCCTGTCAAAACAGCCAATGATCCTAATCGTGGGAAACCAAACGAAGGTAAAAACTATAAGACATGGCCAGGTCTAGCGGCATACATTTCTGAAAGATCCGTCATTGATGGTTCAAATTTCTATACGAACTTTAATACTGGACATGGCATGCAATATTTTGTCGATGGTGAAGTTTCGAATGATAACCAATGGGCCAACATCAATATCCAAGATATTCTCCCAACATGGCAATGGCGGATCGACACGGAAGGTACCCGTTTAAAAGTCGATTTCGACTATGGCAAGAAATATAGTGCGGGAGATGAGTATACTCAGCTTGGCGGATATGATGGCGGCAGCTCTCTGGCAATCTTTGGGGATTTGGATGCACCTAACTTTATTTCTTTGTACAAAACAAAATTAGACATTAAAGCGGAATCAAAATTAAACATTACATTCAACAAACCATCTGTTACCGATGCAAGCAGCGTTAAAGTCGGATTGATTTTTGAGGATGATCCAGCAAAAGTTGAGTACATTGAAATTCCAAGCGGAGCAAATAAAACTACACAAGGATGGGTTCAAAAAAATCTAGACTTGTCCCAATTTGCGGGTAAAACATTGGCAGCCTTCGGACTGTCTTTCACCCCAGAACAAGGAACGATTGAGGATTATCAATTTAATGTTGGTGAAATTAACATTACCGATAGTACAGTAGTTAAACCTGCCGCGCCGACAGGCTTAAAAATCGATAAATCGTTTGATACGTCTGAAACGTATATTTCCTGGAATTTGGAAGATTACAGCAAAGTACAACAATACAATGTGTATGCGGAATTTGAGCATGGCAAAGAAATATTCTTAGGCGGAACCTATGATGACAGATTTTATATTAAGTCTTTATATGATCCGAAAGGCACTGTGAAAATCAAAGTTAAAGCTGTTGGGGCTGATGGAAGTGAAGGCAATGCAGCAGTTGTAGAAAAAGATTTCTCGAATACTGTAAGAAATATCCAGACGGTGGAAAATGTCGGTTCTGTTGATGTAACTTGGGAAACTCCGGCAGTTAAATACGTACAAGCAAAAGTAGACGTTACATTGAACTACTCCGTAACAAAAGATGTATATTCAACGACTGTGGCAAAAGGAACCAATGCAGTGAAAGTTGAAGTTCCAATTGCAGACGGAAGTACATATACAGTTAGAATTTCATTGCTAGACGCCAAAGGTAACGTAGTTACTTATGCGGATGATACAGGCGTATTAAAAGATGATCATTCCGACGTTTATGAGGGAACAGCAACATTTTTTACACCTCCTTTGAGCAGCCTTAAAAAAATTAAACTATCAGGGCCAACATCCAATGACTGGTGGCATTTATATGCATGGCAGAACGGTAACCCGATCACATTCAATGGAAAAGCATATGCAATTAGAGGCGTTGACGATCTAAGAGCACTCAGCGTTGTAGGAAGCTCTGGCGTTATTGAGATTGTATTGGAAGATTTTAATGGCAATATGTCTAAGCCTGTACAAGTTCCATTTGGAAGTTAGGGCAATAAAAAAGGATTCAGATATAAGCCTTGGTTCTGGAAGTATATTTTCCAAAACCAAGGCTGTTTTGCTTCGCCCCGTTGAAAATAGTGAGCAGGAAGTAAAAAGAAGTGAATAGAAAGATTGGGCCTTTTCTTCTATACTAGCATCAGAACATGCAATTTTATCCAGAAAAGGGTCATTGTACAGGAAATCTCATCCATTTGTCGAATACAGAGACAAATCTATCTCATCGACATCAGGGGGAATACAAGATTGAACTTGCAGAAGTGGCTAAAGCCAAACATTTTTTCGAAACTGATTCTATCGTTTCTGGTTGTCCTCATTCCGATTTACGGCCTTAGTATCTATGCCATTCAATCTGCAGAAGAGAATGTTCGCGACCAGCTATCGCAATCTGTCGTTTCGAATGTGAATTTCTATATGAGTTCTTTTGAAAATGAGATGCAACGGATCATGCAATTAAATAAGGAACTTATATTCGATGACGATTTCCAAAAAATCCGTACGATAGCTGACGCAATGGATGATTATACACGAGCACAGACGATTTTAAGCGTAAAAAAGAAGCTGCAGTTGCTAAAAACATCTAGCTTATACGTGGAAAACGTAAAGGTGTATATTCCTTCACTTGATAGAGGCATCTTCGCCAATAATTATGAAAATGAATTCCCACAGGACGAACTGGACGCGCTAATGGAGTCTGGCCGAGTAGGTTCGCCGCTCACCTATTGGAAAAATGGGCTGTTTCTAAGTGATATGTATCCGAAGCCTTATCTGCAGAAGCTACATCCGACGATTGCTCTCGGTGTTGATTTATCTACACCAAAACTGCAAAGCTCACTTCATCGAATTATTGATATGAATGGGGCAGGTGCTGCCTTGATTAATATCGGGCAAAATTGGTCGTTTTCGGATGGGAAAAGCGACTTTATATTATCAAAACTACGAGTCTTCCTCTCCGCTCAAGTACAGAAGGATAGCGTGAGCGATCAAGGCAGCTTAACGGTCAACGGCAAAAAGTACTCAATCACTTTCACATATTCGAAGCTATTGCAAACGTATTTAGCTGTTTATATTCCTGAAAGCCAACTGCTCGGCCCATTAGACAAGTATCGTAAAATTTTGTGGTTGCTGTCTATTCTTTCTTCCATTGTCATTGTGATTTTCTCCTATTGGATTTATCGACTTATTCATCAACCTCTCAAGCGGCTCATCAGTTCGTTTCGGCAGGTAGAGCGAGGTAATTTGCAAGTCGAAATTCATCACAATTTTAACGATGAGTTTAAATACTTGTATGGTCAGTTCAATCAGATGGTTGCACATTTGAATCGGTTGATCGGTGAAGTGTATGAAGAGCGGATTTATTCGCAGCAAGCGGAGCTGAAGCAACTGCAGTCTCAAATCAATCCTCATTTTTTATATAATAGCTTTTTCATTTTGCAAGGGCTTATTCGGATGCGCGATTCTGAAACATCAGAAAAGCTTATTCAGCATCTCGGAGAGTATTTCAAGTTCATTACACGAACAGGAGCGGACACAGTTACGCTAGAGCAGGAAGTAGGCCATTCGAAAGCGTACACCGAAATTCAAACGTTGCGATTTTGCAATTTGATAGAGGTGAAATGGGGAGAACTGCCGCGCTCGCACTGTCATATGCAAGTTCCTCGCCTCATTTTGCAGCCACTCATTGAAAACGCCTATATTCATGGATTAGAAGATAAAATAGCAGATGGCAAGCTGACGATACAGTTCCAGGTGGAGCAGGATTATTTACGAGTAATTGTGGAGGACAACGGAGAGAACCTCTCGAATGAGCGGTTAATAGAATTGAAGGAAATGCTGCAGTCACCCAAAATCTACAAGGAGTCGACAGGACTGTTTAATGTTCATCGTCGCTTGCAATTAAGATATGGTGAAGCGTTTGGTCTAATTGTTACAAGAGGAGCGTTAGGGGGCCTTTATGTTGTAATGAGGCTACCATGCAAGGAGGGATAACCTGGATGTATAGATTATTAATCGTGGATAATGAACCGTTGATTGTCGAAAGCATTGTTGATTTATTCGAAAGAACTTCCGTATCCGAATTGGAAGTACATTGCGCATATTCCTCTGTTGAGGCGCTGAAATGTCTGGAAAAGCTCAAGTTCGATATCGTGCTCTCGGATATACGGATGCCTGGCATGAGTGGAATTGAGCTCCATCACGAAATTATTAAATATTGGCCTTGGTGTAAAGTGATCTTTTTAACTGGATATAACGACTTCGAGTACATCCACATGGCGATTCGAAATGGCAGTGTTGATTATTTATTGAAAACTGAGGGAAGCGATGCAATCGTTGAGGCGGTTCGGAAGGCGATGTCGTCGTTGTCCGATGCTTTGGCCGTTGAGCAATTCATCTCAAAATCGAAGCAGCAAATGCAAATGGTCACACCGTTTTTGCAAAAGGAGTTGCTATGGGAGCTGCTGCAAGGGGATGCTCATGCCTATCGTTCCATGCAGCGAAGCTTCGAGGAAGTATACATGGAGCTGCGTCCGTCTGAGCCTGTAGTTGCCATGATCGGAAGAGTGGATAACTGGAACGAGAGTGTGAGTTCCTTCGACAAGTCTCTATATTTATTTGCTATTCAAAATATCGCGAAAGAATATTTGTCATCAACGGTGCAGCTTTTTTCTTTTGACTTTGAGAAAAAGACGAAAATCATTTGGTTGATACAACCTAGCGTCAGCGAAACAGGTCTGTCCTCTGATGAGCTGTCCATGGTGCGCCAACGCACACTTGTGTTTAGCAAAGGCGCAGCGGAAATGATTCAAGGGGCCTGCAAGAACCTGTTGAAGCTGAGCCTTTCTTTGGCAGTCGGTACCACTTTCAAAGAGTGGGGCCATATATCCGAACAATTCGAGCATTTGCAGATGCTGCTCAATAGAGGTCTAGGGCTTGGTCAGGAACTGATGCTGCTGGAACAAAATATGGGGGCATTGCCGGAAGCATATGTCGAGCACGAACGAAGAAAGCAACTGAAAAAATTGAACGTACTGCACAGTGTGCTGGATAACGGACAGAAAGACCAGTTTATGGATGAATTCACCAGTGTTGTGAATGCAGTAAGTGAAGCTGCGCCGCAGTTGAATTCGATTAGAGCCGAAATTTATTTCACGCTTGTTTCGATTTTTTTATCCTATATAAATCGGTTGGAAATTCAGAGTGAAATCGGGATAGAAATCAATTTGGGCAGGTTGACGACGCTCGATTATCAGAACAATTGGAAAGAGGTCGTTGACTATTTTTACAAATTAGCCGAAGTGTTGTTCGAGCATAAGTTGACTGGGCAGGATAGCCAAGAACACGATGTGATTCGTAAGATACAGCGGTATGTTCAGCATAATTTATCGGGCGATTTGACGCTTAACCGAATTGGTGAAATAGTCGGGCACAATCCTTCATATTTGTCCCGATTGTATAAACAGATCACAAATGAAGGGTTGTCAGATTATATTATGTCGGCACGGCTTCAAAAAGCGAAAGAGCTTCTGGAAGAAAATAGGCTGAAAATTCACGAAGTTTCGATCGCCGTCGGTTTTTTATCGGATCAGTCATTTTACCGTTTTTTTCGCAAAGCGACGAACAAGACGCCTCAAGAATATCGGGAAAGTGTTGCGATGTTAAGAAATGCGACTATAAAGTAAAGAAAGGACAATAGAAACATACAAAAATTAATATTATTATAAATATGTAACCAGTTATTCAATATATATCCAATAGGAGGGTTATAAAATGGCAGTTAAAAAATTGTTCTCTCTATCAACCGTATGTTTAGTAAGCCTTTCACTGCTGGCAACCGCATGTTCAGAAGATGGAAAAAGCAATGATGCTTCGCAGCAATCGACAGACAGTAAAGTGTCAAGTACACCTGCAAGTGCGGCTGTAAATTATGATCCTCTGGGCAAATACGATCCACCGATTGAGGTTCACTCCGTACGTATGGCACTTCCAAATGATCGCTTCGAAAATGGCGACACGAACCAAGCCAACGTTTGGACAAGAGAATATGAAAGCGCTCTCGGCGTCAAGCTCGTTTACGATTGGCTCGGTGATCCGAACGGTGATACCAATAAACTGGATATATCGATCGCATCCAACCAAATACCGGATGTATTCGCTGCAACCGCGAAGCAAATGAATCAATTGGTCGATGGGGGACAAATTCAGGATTTGACGGAGGTGTGGAACAAATACGCCTCACCGGCACTGAAGGAATTGGCCAATCAAGATGGAGGACTGGCTCTGAAATCTGCTACATTCGACGGCAAATTAATGGCTATTCCTAAATTCGGAGGCAACATTACAAGTGCTGATATTTTATGGTTACGTACTGACTGGTTGGATAAGCTGAATCTGCAGCCACCGAAAACGATGGATGATTTGTTGAAAATTGCTGAGGCGTTCGTGACGCAAGATCCGGACGGAAACAAGAAGAATGATACGTTCGGGTTAGCGGTCAGTAAGGAACTTAACGGTTTGGCGGGATTTTTCAACGGATTCCACGCTTATCCGGGCATTTGGATTAAAGATGCTTCTGGAAAATTGACTAACGGAATCGTTGCTCCAGAAATGAAAACAGCACTATCCAAGATGCAAGAACTGTACAAAAAAGGATTTATTGATCGGGAATTCGCTGTAAAAGACGGTGGCAAAGTTGTTGAGTCTATTTCGCAAAATAAAGTAGGCATTTATTATGGTCAGAACTGGTACTCCTATTGGCCATTTAACGATGCTAGAAAGCAGAATCCAGGCATGGAGTGGAAGCCGTACCCGATTGTGTCCGCGGACGCTAAAGTTGCGACCCCAGGAGTCGGATTCCCAATATATGAGTATGAAGTAGCGAAAAAAGGTTACAAAAATCCGGAAGTCATTGTAAAGATGCTGAATTTGTGGATGGAGCGCGCCTATGGAAAAACGGCCGACTGGAATAAATTCTCAGTTTCAGCGAAAGGAACAGAAATATTCCAATATCCGTTATTCCAAGCGTTTGCGCCGAATAAAGACGTGCCAGACAACTACCTTGCCGTGAAAAACGCAACGTCTTCCGGGGATGCCTCCAAGCTGAATCCAGAGCAAAAAGCGCTTTTTGAGAAGATAACGGCTTTCAAAAAGGGAGACGACTTGCAATGGGCTACTTACCGTCAAGCCGGTCCGACAGAATCCTCGTTCGAGGTGTTGGCGGGTTATAAGGATAAGTTGTTGACGACAGGTTACCTAGGAGCCAATACACCAACAATGGTCGAGAAGCAGGGAGTTTTGGATAAGTTACAAAATGAAACATTTACGAAAATTATTATGGGTGCTGCTCCAGTAGACGAGTTTGATAAATTCGTTGAGCAATGGAAAAAATTGGGCGGAGATAAAATCACGCAAGAAGTCAATGATGCGAGCGCCAAACTAAAATAAAACAGGATACTGAAGCGAGAGGGGAGTGCTACTATTCACCTCTCGCTTTATACTAAATAACAAAATAATCGATCAATGGTAAAGGAAGGTGCCGTGATGCGTAAAAGGTGGAGACGGGAGCTTCCGCTGCATGCTATGGTTTTACCCAGTTTCATTTTAGCCGTACTTTTTAGTTATTTTCCTATGGTTGGCGTCGTTATTGCATTTCAAAAGTTTACGCATATACGCGGGAATGGACTCTTGGGTTTTTTCGGAAATAAGTGGATTGGTCTTCAAAACTTTCAATATATTTTCGAGCTGCCAGATACGCTCCAGGCTATTCAGAACACGGTCATTATTGCAGTGCTTAAAATTTGTACCGGACTTGTCGTACCTATCGTTATTGCGCTTCTATTGAATGAAATTCGAATATCTTCAATTAAACGCGGCGTTCAAACGCTCATCTATTTGCCTCACTTTTTATCGTGGGTTATTTTAGGCGGAATTTTGATTGATATTTTGTCTCCAGAATCAGGAATAGTGAATCAACTGCTACGGTATATGGGGATTGAACCTATCTTTTTTTTAGGAGACAATCATTGGTTCCGAAGCGTACTGATCGTGTCGGATGTATGGAAGGAATTCGGATTCAGCACGATCGTCTATTTGGCGGCCATTACGAGTGTAAACCCTGCTCTATACGAAGCGGCAGTCATCGATGGGGCATCGCGTTGGAAGCAAACGATAAACATTACACTTCCTACCATATTCCCTATCGTTATCTTAATGCTGACATTGAGTTTAGGAAATGTGCTCAATGCGGGATTCGATCAAGTTTTTACGTTGTACAACTCAACGGTTTACGAGACTGGAGATATTTTGGATACTCTTGTCTATCGAACTGGCGTAGTCAGTGCGCAATATAGTGTCGCAACTGCGATGGGGCTGTTTAAATCTGTCGTGTCCTTGATCTTTATAAGTGTTTCGTATTGGTTCGCGTATCGTTTTTCTAATTATCGTATTTTTTAGGGGGGGACCCTCATGTTTCATCGACCTTCGATTCGTTATCGGTTGTTCAGTATAAGCAACTACGTGTTCTTAATATTCGTGTCGCTGCTGTGCCTTGCGCCAGTGGTTCATGTGTTAGCCATTTCCTTCAGCACTAGCAGCGCTGCTTCCGCTGGGTTGGTGAAGCTGTGGCCCGTTCAATTCACACTTGCGTCATATTCGTTTATTCTGGAAAATTCTCAATTTTTAAAATCCTTCGTAATTTCGATTCAGCGAGCAATCTTGGGTGTATCGATCAGTGTGGCATTGTCTATCTTGCTTGCTTACCCACTGTCAAAGGAAGTGAAAGATTTTCGTTTTCGTACGGCGTATGCATGGTTTTTTGTGTTTACGATTCTATTCGGAGGCGGGCTTATTCCGTGGTTTATGACCATTCAGATGTTAGGCTTGATGAACTCCATTTGGGGACTAGTGCTGCCGGGAGCCGTGCAAGTATTCAATTCCATATTACTTCTTAATTTTTTTAGGGGCTTGCCTAAGGAACTGGAAGAATCGGCTTTCATGGACGGCGCATCCCATTGGACGGCACTGTGGCGCATTCTAGTTCCAATCTCAATGCCTGCCTTGGCTACAATCTTGTTGTTTTCATTCGTCAATCAATGGAACTCTTGGTTCGACGGGCTGCTGATTATGAATACGCCGGATAAATATCCACTGGCAACCTATTTGCAAACGATCATTATTAAACCTGATTTTGCCAAAATCAGCATGATGCAAGCGAAGCACTTGTCTGAAATATCAGATCGGACAACGAAAGCGGCGCAAATCATTATCGGCTCATTGCCGATTTTGTTGGTCTATCCTTTTTTGCAAAAGTTTTTTGTAAAAGGGATTGTGGTTGGAAGTGTTAAGGAGTAATCGACATAACTTGATAGGCTCAAATGCTGAGAGGGGTTCAATACATGCAAAAGTTGGCTCGTAAGTGGCGAATTTATGCCATTCATCATTCCCATACCGATATTGGCTATACGGAAAGACAAGAGAGAATAGAGCAATTTCATGTTGATTTTATTCGACAGGCGCTGCGAATCGCAACACAAATTCGAGCGGGACAAAAGGAAGAATGGAAAGGCTTTAAATGGACTTGCGAAACGTTCTGGGCTGTCGAGAGATTTTTGGAGGTAGCCAGTGAGCAAGAGAAGCTTGAATTTGCAGAAGCTATTCGCAATGGCGATATTGAGCTGTCAGGGACGTACTTGAACATGACGGAATTGGCGGATTATGACTTGCTGAAAGCAATTCATGCCAAAGCTGCAGAATATGGACGATCAATCGGTCATCGTGTGGATTCGGCGATGACAGCTGATATTAACGGCTATAGCTGGGGCTACGGTCAAAGCTTACTGGACGCAGGCGTTCAACATTTGTTTTCGTGCATTCATACGCATCATGGCATGTTTGCCTTGGGACGCAAGCAAACGCCTTTTTGGTGGAAGACGCCGAAGGGAGAAAAGCTGCTAGTCTGGAACGGGGACCATTATTTTCTTGGCAATGAGCTTGGCATATGCCCAGACGCAGTAGGCAGCTACATTATTCGCGATGAGTTTCATACACCAAGCATCGTCAACAATCATGATGAAATTATGGCTACTCGGATCGAACGGTATTTGACTCTGCTTGAGTCGGAGGATTATCCGTATGACTTTGTCCCGGTTACGCTTTCTGGTCTGGCGACAGACAATGGCGCACCGAACGGAGCGATTATGGATGTGATTGGCAGATGGAATGCGGAATATGGGGAGCAAGTTCAAATTCAGATGGTGACATTGAGCGAATTTTTCAGCCAACTCAAGGAGCATGGCGCCGATATTCCCGTATATGCAGGAGACTGGCCGGATTGGTGGTCTGATGGCGCTGGTTCGACGCCAATGCAAACACAAATTTTCAAAGATAGCCAACGCACGCTGCGCAAAATCAAGCGACTTGACCCAACTCAGGAAATTGTTAACCGTAAGGAGCTTGATGAGATTGAGTATCAGCTTGCGATGTATGCCGAGCATACGTGGGGATTTCATAGCTCAATTGGTCAGCCATGGCATTGGAACGTTCAAATGTTAGAAGTACGTAAGCTTGCGTATGCAGCGAATGGGAGCCGACTCGCGCATTCAGCATTAGATAAAGTGCGTGACGCCAAGGGCGGTTCGCTGTTATACCCAGGTCGGCCATTCCGTTATCGTGTCGTAAATACGGAACTTCAGCCTTCCCGTCAGCTTGTTGAATTTGAATGGGACGGATTTGAGAACGAGCGATTCAAAGATGGGGTTGAAGTAATTGATGAAAGCACGCTGCAGGCCATACCTCATCAACTGGGCTATCAGAGGGCGACGATCGAAGTCAGTTTGGCTCCCGGAGAGCAAAAACAATATGCGCTCCGACCAGCAAAGCCGTCCAAGGCGAAGACGACGGACAACTTCAAGCTGTTGGCTGTCGATTCGGTCAACGATGTTGAAGATATGTATGATAGCAGCACTGCAAAGGAGCTTGTTGCTGTCACGCAGCATTCCATCACGTCACCTTTCGTACATATAAGTTGGAATGAGGCGGAAGGAATCGTCTCGTGGATAAACAAGGAAACAGGTAATGAGCTGATACGTAATGATAAAAAACATGGAGCGTTTACACCTGTCTATGAAAAAACACCTGTAGCCGATCCGAAAAATCAAGGGAATATGTATACGTCAAGGAACCAAATGGGCAGAAATCGCAAGGGCATCAATGTCAAACGCTCATCTGGATGCATCGTGAAAGTGAGAACAGTTGAGACAGGACCTCTATTCGGTATTGTAGAACTGCAGTTCGAACTTCCGGGGACGAGCTATTACTCACTGTTTATCAAGGTGTATGCTACGATGAACCGCGTCGATGTCGCAGTGCGTTTACACAAAGATTCCGTCTGGGAGGCGGAAAATGTATACTTGTCAATCCCGTTTTCAGCTGGAAACGAAATGGATGAGACACTTTGGCTGGAAAAATCGGGTGGACCCGTTCGGCCGTGGGTGGATCAGATTCCAGGCACTCTTCTTGATTTTACGTGCATCCAGGAAGGGATGGCATTTGTAGGAAACAGCGGTTCACTAATAATCGCTACACCGGATACACCGCTTATTCAACTTGGTACACTGGAATATGGTAAGCGATACCTTCATACCCAGCAGCCAAAAGAGCTGAAGCCGGAACTTTACGTATGGGCGATGACAAATTACTGGGAAACCAATTTTAAAGCTACGCTTGGTGGATTTTACGAATTCCGATATTGTCTGGAATGGAACAAAGAGATAACTGTCGCTGAGAAAGCGATCGAACATTGCCATACGCTGAGCGCAGGGCTTACATCATGGCGAATTGGGGAGTGAATAAATGATTAAGAGAGTACACGTTATATTTAAAACGCATCTAGATATTGGCTTTACGCATATGGCACAAGACGTCATCGATAAGTATATGAATGGTTTTATTCCGCAAGCCTTGGACATGGCGGAAAAACTCGCGCATGAAGAGGGGCCTGTCAAGTTCGTTTGGACGACAGGCTCGTGGCTGATACGTCAATTTTTGCAAACAGCTTCGGATCAGATGCGCGAGCGTATGGAGGAAGGAATTCGTCAAGGCCGAATCGCTTGGCACGGTTTGCCATTCACTACGCATACTGAGATCATGGATGCAAAATTGTTTGAGTTTGGTCTGTCGTTTTCACGTGAGCTAGATCAGGAATTTGGACGAAAGACGATTGCTGCCAAAATGACAGACGTTCCCGGACATACTATCGCCATGGTTCCTTTATTAGCGAAAAATGGTATTCAATATTTGCATTTAGGTGTCAATGTGGTTTCAAAAAATCCGAAGGTGCCCAAAATGTTTTTATGGCGTGCAGCGGATGGCTCGGAAATTATAGTAAATTATGCCGACGCGTACGGCAAGCCGTTTCAAATGGAAGGATTGGAAGATGCGCTGTACTTTGCGCACACAGGCGATAATGACGGACCTTCATCTTTGGAAGAGGTGCGTGGGCTTTATGCGAAGTTGCAACTTGAATATCCCGAAGCGGAAATTATTGCTTCGACTCTGGATAATTTTGCCGAAAAACTGCAAGCGATTAAACATCGTTTGCCTGTGATCTGCGAAGAAATCGGCGACAGCTGGATTCACGGGATCGCCTCCGATCCTTGGAAGATCGCTCGCTACAGAGAGCTGTTGCGTTTATGCGATAAATGGCTTCATTCAGGGGAAATTGATGCACGGAGCGAGACATATGCCCGATTTTGCGAGCGCTTGATGCTTATTCCGGAGCATACGTGGGGCTTGAATGCGTCAGTTTATCTCGTTGACTTCACTAACTATTCGCCATCTGATCTCGCTGCTGCAAGGGAGCGGGATACGATCGATGACGCGAAATGGAAGAAGTTCGACTATTTACGTCAGCTTGCGACTCCTGTTCGCTCTTTTAGCTACTATGAGAGCTCATGGAAAGAACAGCGCGACTATATCGCGCAGGCGATTACTGCCTTGCCCAACCACTTGGCAAAAGAAGCTATCGCAGCAATGGCGGGTCTACAACCGAATGTACTGAGTATTCCAGATGAGTGCGCTCAGTTGTTGCAGATCGGTGAAAGCTGTAACGTTGGGATGTTTCAGGTTGCCTTCGCTACTGATGGCTCTATCTGTGCGTTAACGGATAGAAGCGGTAAAGTCTGGGCGGATGAAGAACATCGATTGGGAAGCTTTAATTATGAAACATTTAGTAAGGAATGCTATGATCGATATTTTAAAGAGTATGTAACCAATTTACATATTCATCATAGTTGGGCAGACAACGACCTTGGGAAGCCAGGCATTGAATATGTCCAACCGAAGCCAGAGCATCGGCTTTTTAAGGCGAGAGCTAAGAAAATCGTATTGGAAAGACAGAGCGAATATGACGTTGTCATCGCGGATTTACAGCTGCCCGAATACGTTTGTGAGCATCACGGTGCTCCTCGTCAAGTGGCTGTAGTTTACAAGTTTCATAGAGACAAACCACATATCGAGGTTGAGCTGCAGTGGCAAGATAAGCAAGCTTGCCGTCTGCCCGAAGCCAGTTGGTTTTCTTTCGTCCCGCTAGTTGACAACCCGAATATTTGGGAAATGGATAAATTGGGTCGCAGAATATCGCCTCTGTTTGTAGTCAAGGATGGCAATCGGAATATGCACGGCGTTAACTCGGGACTGTATTACGCAGGCGCGGATGGGTCAGCTGTGATCGAGACGTTAGATGCGCCTTTGGTTTGCCCAGGAAGTAACAAAATTTTGCAGTTCGACAATATCTACGCTCCATTGGAAGGCGGATTTCATTTCAACTTGCACAACAACTTGTGGGGAACGAATTTCGTCATGTGGTTTGATGACGATATGAAGTACCGATTCCGGCTTACATTGCAGTCGAATGGCTGTTGAAAAGGAGAGGACGCACAAGTATGAGTGATTTGAACATAGAGGTAATTCTGCAGACTGCACCATCTGAAGCCGAGGTAGTGGAGGAAGGTGTTCACAATTACAGCAGTGAGTCGAAGTGGGTGAAGCCGGATAATCCGATTACTGTGGAACGCCTAGAGTGGTTCAAGGATCAAAAATTGGCTCTGATGATGCACTGGGGGCCATATTCACAAATTGGCATGGTTGAGTCGTGGATTCTTAGTGATGAGGATGGAGATTGGGCTCGTCATGATGTGGATTGGACAAACGATTACGAGGAAATGAAACGTGAATATTTCGGATTGGACCGTACGTTCAATCCGTTCCGCTTTCAGCCGGAAGTGTGGGCTGACATCGCTTCCGAGGGTGGGTTCAAGTATTTGATATTTACGACCAAACACCATGATGGTTTCTGCATGTGGGATACGCATACGACAGACTACCGGATCACCGGACAAAATACGCCGTTTCATTCACACCGATACGCCGACATTTGCAAGCATGTATTTGATGCTTTTCGCGATAGAGGGATGGCGATTGCTGCTTATTTCTCCAAAGCGGATTGGCATACCCCCTATTATTGGGCGCCCGGTATGGCGCGAGGTCGCCATATGTGGCGAGGACCTTCGTATAGTCCTGAAGAATACCCTTGGTTATGGGAGAAATTTGTGGAATTCACACATGATCAGATTATGGAACTGATGACCCGCTACGGCCGAATCGATGTGTTGTGGTTGGATGCAGGCTGGGTGAGGGACGGTGGTTGCGTGAAGCAGGACATTCGGCTAGGTGAAGTTGTGGAGCGGGCTCGTCAGACTCAGCCTTGGCTGCTTTCCGCAGATCGCACGGTAGGAGGACCCTATGAAAATTATGTGACGCCGGAGCAGACCATCCCTAAACGTCCGTTGAACGTGCCGTGGGAAAGCTGCATCACGATAGGCACTTCCTTCTCTTTCAAATTTGAGGATCAGTACAAGTCAGCGCGGGAGCTGGTCCATATTTTAATGGAGGTTGTTTCCAAGGGTGGGAATTTGGCTCTGAACGTAGGGCCTCAGCCCGATGGCAGATTGCCGGCAGGAGCTGTCAAAAGCATCAAAGAGCTGGGAGCATGGATGAATGTTTACGGAGAGGCTGTTTACGGCACACGTATTTGTGCGCCATACTTTACTGGCTCTTGTGCGTTTACATCAAATAAAGATGTTGTATACTGCACCTACTTATACCCAAACCTGGAAACAGCCGTTGACGAAGTTGTTCATATTCCTTATGTTGAACCTGTCGTAAGCATTGAGCTTGTCGGAATCGAATGTCAATTGGAATTTGTATGCACGAAAGAGGGGATCGCAGTCACTCTTCCTGCCAGTGAAGTAAATAGGGAAGCTCCGATTGCCCACGTATTTCGTCTTCGGAAGATAGGTAAAAATTCTGATGATGTAATTAGCGTGCCGATAGTTGTGAAAAGTAAATGATTCGAGAGTGTGGCTCGAAAAATAACTCTAAAAGGATGGATGAAGGTTATGAAAGTCGGTCTCAGCACTTATAGTTTGTTAAACGCTCTCAATTCAGGAGAAATGACCGTTCTCGATATCATAACTTGGATTGCCGATAATGGCGGAGAGCATATGGAAATCGTGCCGTACGGCTTCACGCTTGTTGACAACTTAGACCTTGCCGATGAGGTCAGGGTAAAAGCCAAGGAAGCGGGCATTGAACTATCCAACTATTCCATGCCCGCCAATTTCGTCCAGCCTTCAGAAGAGGCTTTTCAACTTGAGATTGAGAGGGTCAAGCGGCATGTGGATCTCATCGCACGCATGGATATGAAGCATATGCGACATGACGTAACTGCATTTTCCCTTCCGAAAGAGCATATGGGCATGGCCTGGTTCGAACAAAATCTGGAGTCAATGATTCGGGGCAGTCGTCTGATCGCCGACTATGCGGCGTCCTTTGGCATTACTACGACGATCGAAAATCACGGCTTCAGCGTGCAAGCGAGCGATCGCGTGCAGCGCGTCCTGCAAGCCGTCGATCGTCCGAATTTTCGTACGACGCTGGATATCGGTAATTTCATGTGCGTGGATGAGTCCTCCATTATTGGCGTGATGAACAATCTGCCTTATGCCTCGCTCATTCATTTCAAAGATTTTTATTTCCGGTCTTACGATCAAAAACCGGGTGAGGAAGGATGGTTCCTGACGTCGCACGGCAATTATTTGCGCGGTGCCATCGTGGGTCATGGCGATATTGACTTGCGGCGAATCGTCAAGCTGATCAAAGATTCCGGCTATGACGGGTATATGACGGTGGAATTCGAGGGAATGGAAGAGTGCAGGACGGCATCGAAAATAGGTATGGGCAATTTGCGCCGCCTGTGGGACGAGGCCTAGAACGATGGGAATACAAATTCAGGCAGGTCAATTGATATTTTGTATTAGTGCTCAAGGCAATTTGATGCAGTTTTCGGATGCGGCAACCGGTAGAAGGTACGATAAGCAGTCGTGCTGTTCTCCTTTGCTGCGAATAGTCATTGGACAGCATATCGAGGTGCCGGATTCCGCCGCATTCGATGAAACTTCGGGGAAGCTGTCGCTTTTTTACGAAAGCAGCGGAGCGCAGGTGGATGTGAAGGTCGACGAGAAGGAAAAATACGTCACGTTTGAAGTGATCGGAATACAGCAAACGAATCGGAAAGGTGAAATCGACGCGATCATTTGGGGGCCATATGCTACTCAAATTTCCGGTTCGATAGGTGAGTCCGTTGGCATCGTCCACAATGGCGAATGGGCTGTCGGCCTATTGTCGCTCAATCCCAAAACCATAGGCGGATGGCCGGCTGAGCTAGGAATGTTGGAGTTCGTGAATTTTCCATTCGCAGACAGTAAATTCGAATATAAGTTTTGTACAGCTTGGCCGACCCACGAAGGCAGTCTGCTTCAGGCGTATGCACGAAACCGTATGAAAGGCGGGCGGAGACCGGTCTGGAATTTAAAGGAAGTTGATGTGGCTCCGCTGCACAACGACGATGCGGAAATCCTCGGATCAAAGATAGCGCTGTTCGGCTGCACTGTCGATCGGGTGCTGGATACGATCGAGGCAGTTGAACTGAGGGAAAATTTACCTCACCCGATGATCGAAGGCGAATGGGGAAAAGCATCACCCGCAGCGAATCAGTCTTATTTGATCACAGATTTCACCGAAGCGACAATTGATGAAGCTGTGGGATATACAAAGCAGGCAGGGTTGAAATACGTTTACCATCCTGACCCGTTCGCACAATGGGGACATTTTAGGCTGAAGCCCGGAAGTTTTCCGAATGGTGACAAGGGGCTGCGTACTTGCGTTGAGACGGCCGAACGTGAAGGCGTGCACGTTGGTATCCATACGCTTTCCAACTTTACTACTTTGAATGACCCGTACGTAACGCCAGTTCCGGACAGCCGGCTGCAGACAGTTGGCGTTGCGCGTCTAAAAGAACCGCTAAGTGAGGCGGCAATTGAGATTGAAGTTGATGATCCTCTGCCTTTTCAACAAAGTTTGTACCGAAAAACGGCGATTATCGGCAAAGAACTCATCGAATACGAGATTGTTTCGGAGAGCACGCCTTGGATGCTGCTTGGCGTCACACGAGGAGCGAACGGCACGGTCGCAGCCGCTCATGAAAGCGGCTCGGAAATCGGCCGCGTTTGGGATCACCCGTATGATGTGCTTTTTCCGAATATGGAGCTTCAAGACGAGTACAGCGATCGTATTGCTCAACTTTTCCAAGTAACCGGTTTAAAACAGATTTCTTTTGACGGGCTGGAAGGTTGTTACGCAACCGGTCATGACGATTATGGAGTGAACCGTTTCGTCAAGCGATGCTATGACGGATGGGGCAGTGGTGTCATCAATGACGCCAGCATTGTTGTGCCGAATTATGCGTGGCATATTTTTACGCGGTTCAATTGGGGAGAGCCGTGGGGAGTGGCAACTCGCGAAGGACAGCTGGAATGGCGGCTCAGTAACCAGCGTTATTATGCAAGAAATTTTATTCCTCCGATGTTGGGATGGTTTCTTATCCGATCTGCTTCCAATCGCTTTGAAGCGACGACTCAGGATGAGATTGAATGGGTGCTGTCAAAAGCGGCAGGCTTTAACGCCGGCTTTGCCTTGTCAGCCGATGTGGCAGTGCTTAGGCGCAACGGTAACATCGACAGCCTGCTGAAATTGGTGCGTACTTGGGAGAGTGCGCGTCAAGCCGGAGCGTTTTCATCAGAACAGCGTGAGAGAATGAAAGATCCTGAAAGCGACTGGCATTTGGAATTGACAGAAGAAGGGGTATGGAAATTATATCCTATAGCAATTTCTAATTCGTTCCAATGTAATCCGGAGGAACTGCAGCCCGGCCAGCCAGGAGGTGCGGATTGGGTATTTTACAACAAGTACGGCGGGCAGCCGTTGCGATTTTGCATGTCTGTGTCTGCAGCTTACGGTAACGAGCATGGTACTGTGAAACGCCCTACGTTCTATACAGACGGAGTGTATATGATTTTCGATACGGAGGTGAAGGCTGGCGAGTATTTGGTGTGCGACGGCAGTCGAAACGGTCAAATCTTCGACAGCAACTGGAATTTGCTTCGGACGGTTCAAGCTTCCGAAGAGGCTCTGACGGTACGGGCAGGGAGTCAAACCATCTCGTTCAGTTGTAAGTTTATAGGAGAGCATAGGCCTTCTGTAAAAATGAAGGTGTATACGTGGGGAACGCCGGAATCGGTGCAAGTGCCTTAAGGGAGCAAGGGATGGCATTGAACACAAACATGGGTGAGGGATCTCCTGTGGTTATCGGTTTGTTGTCAGCTAGGGGAAAGGCTATTGAACTAATTGCGGCGGATTCGTGTTTTTACGTGCTTGTTGTACACAACTTCTTCTTCTTTTTCACTTAATTTGGTTTTGATATTTTTGGAATAACTGAAAAACTCGTGGACTTCGATATCTAACGCATCTGCGATCCAATACTCAAATTTTTTACAAATTAGGTACGGCAACAGCAAGCGTAAAAAGTATAGATGAATGTAGTAAAAGGGAGCATGTGCTCATAAATACGAGCTCAATCGCTTTACGTATATCCCGCTGGCGAAACACCTGTAATTTTCTTGAATGCCTTATAGAAATTAGAGTAATCCTCAAATCCAGTCATCTTACAGACCTCAGTTGGAGGGATGGAAAGCTTCAATAATTCGATCGCCTTCGCGATTCGTTTGTGAATGATGTATTGCTTGAAGCTGTAGCCCGTTACTTTTTTGAAGAGATGGGAGAAGTAATACCGATTGATGTAGAAGGTTTCCTCGATATGCTGGAGAGTAAGCACACGATATAGATTGTTATGGATGTACGTGACGATATGCTCAATTTTGGCGTAGTTGCCTTCAAGCTCAAACGTATGCAGATGTGTGGCGATAAGATCATTCAAATGAATGAGGAGTCGGATAAAAGTCAATTCAATGAGCACTTGACTTGCCGGTTGACGGTTACGAATATGCTCTTCAATTTCGGTGAAATAGGCGCCTAGTTGTTCTACCAGCTTGCTCGGGATGCGGTTRAAGCTTCCGGGCTTTTTACGGTCAAAATATTGCAAAATCGGGTAGCTCATCTCTTGGTAATGCTGACAAAATTCAGGCGTGAAAAAAATAAGGATTCGTTCATAGCTAGCATCCGTAGTGAAATAGGGTCGATGCATTTCTCGATTATTAATAATCAAGAGATCCCCTGGACTTAGGGAATAATTCTGTTCTTCAACTTGATAAACGACATTGCCGGAGATTAAATAATAAATTTCGTAACAATCCAGCGTATAGGTGCGGTGTTGTTCGTCATGAGGGGTTTGAGTTATGGAATGGGTATAACTAAAAGCACCATTTTTCAGGCGAATGGAGGTAAGTATTTCGTTCATAGTATCCCTCTTTGGCATAGGATTTAATGAATCAACTATATCATAAAATGCAAACTGAAAAAGCAATTTATGCAATCTATTGCGCAAGGTCTACCATAGGTACAAGATCGGAATCCCGATATACTTAGGTTATTCACACAGATTAGCTATGGGAGGCAATCAATATGAAAGCGATTTTACAGGAAAACAAAGCTTACATTCAAGGCACATGGGATCGGATCACAGCGAAAATAGCCAAGACCTCATCCCGCATTCAAGACGGATTTCCTCACACGACCAATAATGGAGTCTTTGACGATTGGCATGATAATCTTTCCTGGTGGACGAATTCGTTCTGGTCTGGTATTCTATGGCAGCTGTACAAAGACACGAATACCGATGCTTACAAGCAATATGCGCAAAGTATCGAGAAGAAGTTAGATCAGGTACTACATAGCTATGATCAATTGCATCATGATGTAGGCTTTATGTGGCTGTTATCCAGTAAACTGAATTATGAACTTACTGGTGATCAGCAAGCAAGACAACGCGCTATGCTGGCTGCAAATGTACTATCCGCTAGATATAATCTAGCAGGCGGTTACATTCGTGCTTGGAATGGAAACGGCACGGAAGGCGTGGCTATTATCGATTGCATGATGAATATTCCGTTGCTGTTCTGGGCTAGTGAACAAAGCAAGGATGATCGCTTTAAGCATATTGGTTTGAAGCATGCTGACAAGACAATCAAGGACTTCATTCGAGAAGACGGCTCCGTCAATCATATCGTGAACTATGATAAGGAAACAGGCGAAGTGCTAGATATTCCAAGAGGACAGGGCTATGAGAGCGGTTCGTCATGGTCACGAGGCCAGAGCTGGGCGATTTATGGCTTCGCTCAAACGTACAATTGGACACAGAAACCCGAGTATCTGCAAGCAGCGAAACGAATCGCACATTATGTGTTAGCGTGCTTACCGCTTACGGGTTATGTACCACTATGCGATTATAGACAACCAGCAGATGCAACGCTTCTGGATAGCAGTGCAGGGGCAATCACCGCTTGCGGCTTAATTGAAATTGCGAAAGCTGTGCCAGATGCGGAAAAGGCGCTGTACCTCCAATCCGCAATGTTGATTCTCAAAGCGCTCGATGAGAAATGTGCCATCTGGGATCCTTCCGAYGAGTGTATCCTGACGAATGCGACATCAGCCTTCCATCCTGGAGAAAACAAACGCACGACGGTAGAGAACGGTGCACTCATCTATGGTGATTATTATTATGTTGAGGCGATTAGTAAGTTGAAGGAGTTATTATAAGTTTTTACTTTAAAAAGCATTAGAAAGAACCATCCAGCGATAGCAGTGTAAACTGCAGAAGGCTGGATGGTTTTATTTCTTGTTGGCTTACCGCACCCATTCCAGAGGATTGATGCGATAATACATCATTTTTCTGTCATTTCTTAATAAATTGTTTAGGCGTCGCACCATAGGTTCGTTTAAAAATCCGAATAAAATAACTTGTCTCCATTCCCAGCTGCTGCGCCACTTGTTCAACAGTCATACCAGGGTTCTCTTGAAAAAGTTGCAGGGAACGCCGCATTCGGATTTGTTGAATATATAGCATGGGTGACGTGCCATAGCTGCCTACGAATAGTCGATGGAAATGTTGAACGGAGTAACCGACAGCTCTAGCCAGGTTGGATAAATGCAAGCGTTCATTATAGTGATCATGTATAAGCTTGATCGCTTCTTGAAGAGCAACATTGGATTGCCCGACTGGGTTAATCCGTTGTTTTACCTCTTGACTGGTCTCTCCTTCAAGGATGAAGAGCAGCATGTCATACATACTTCGAGACGATTTCCAGAATCCGTGTTCGCCATTCAGGTTGATCAGCTGCCATAAGGCTTCAAGCTTATTCCAAAGCTCATGAAACTGGGACTTCTTTAATTGAGTGGGTATACGGTTGTCAATGTGCTCCAGAATGGAACCGGAAGATGAGCCGTCAAAAGCGACGAAGCCTAGCTCCCAATCCTCMTCGCCTTGATCAGGAAAGTATTCATGGGGTACGCCGGAGGGAAGGATGAGTATGCTTCCGGGAGTCATCAACAGATCTCGACTACCTTGAATGCGAAAAATCCCCTTACCGCTTCGGCATAAGAAGAGCTGATGTGCGGGATACCCCTCGGGTCTTTGAAGATGCTTCTGCTCATGACTGCCAACACAATACACGTATAGAGGCAACATATTTTCAATCATGGCAAATTCAGCAAGAAGAAATGGCATCATGAGATTCTCACCACCAATGTTCATTTTGTACGATTTTTCATCTCTTCTGTTCTATTAGTATAACGATTGGTTGGTTTATAATCAAAATCAATAAGAGAATACGACGATTTTTGAAAAGAGGGGATGATAGGGCAATGACACAAAAATTTCAACCTATTAGCAATAAACTGCCAGTCATGATGCATGGCGCTGATTATAATCCAGACCAATGGCTTCACGATCCACATGTTTTGGAGGAAGACATTCGACTCATGAAACTGGCGGGCTGTAATGTCATGGCAATTGGTATTTTTGCCTGGGCTGCACTGGAGCCGGTAGAGGGAACCTTTACGTTGGAGTGGATGGATCGAATTCTGGATACGTTTGCTGAAAATGGTATTTATGCATGGCTTGCAACGCCAAGTGGAGCGCGCCCTGCGTGGATGTCCGAACGATATCCAGAGGTAAGGAGGGTGGCGGCCAACCGTGTACGAAACTTGCATGGATTTAGGCACAATCATTGCTTCACAAGCCCTGCGTATCGGGAAAAGACGGCGATCATGAATAATAAGCTTGCTGAACGCTATGGTCAGCATCCGGCAGTTATCGGCTGGCATATTTCCAATGAATTCGGCGGAGATTGCCACTGCGACTACTGTCAGGATGCTTTCCGAGAATGGCTGCAAAAGAAGTATGGGACGCTAGAAGCACTTAACGCGGCTTGGTGGACTTCATTTTGGGCGCATACGTATACAGAATGGAAGCAGGTCGAATCACCTGCACCGCATGGTGAGACAATGGTTCACGGACAAAATCTGGATTGGCATCGATTCGTTACGGATCAAACCGTCGATTTTTGCAAGCATGAGATCGACGCGGTTCGTGGAGCGAATCCAGATCTACCAGTCACGACAAACATGCATTTGATTGAAGGATTAGACTATCGCAAATTTGCAGAAATATTAGACGTTATTTCGTGGGATGCCTATCCAACTTGGCATGAGAGTCAGGATGATAGCCAGTTGGGAGCAACCGTTGCCTTTTATCATGATTTGTTCCGCTCGCTGAAACAGAAGCCTTTCCTACTTATGGAAAGCACCCCAAGCTTGACGAATTGGCAGCCAGTTAGCAAGCTAAAGCAACCTGGCATGCATAGATTGTCTTCCCTTCAAGCTATAGCACATGGATCGGATTCGGTGCAATATTTCCAATGGCGTAAAAGCCGCGGCTCAAGCGAGAAATTCCACGGAGCCGTTGTTGATCATGCCGGACATGAGCACACACGTGTGTTCAAGGATGTAGCCGAGTTGGGACGGACTTTAACGAATATCTCCGAGGTGGTTGGCACAACAACGCCTGCGGAAACAGCGATTTTGTTTGATTGGGACAACCGCTGGGCGATCAAAGATTCCCAGGGTCCGCGAAACATGGGCATACACTATGAGGAAACCGTGCTTGCCCATCACCGTGCGTTTTGGGAGCAAGGCGTGGCGGTCGATGTGATAGGTTCGGAGGATGATCTATCCGTCTATAAGCTAATTGTTGCGCCTATGTTGTACCTTTGCCGTGAAGAAACTGGAGGTAAACTCGAGAAGTTTGTAGAACAAGGCGGGACGCTAGTTACGACATATTGGTCCGGCGTTGTCGATGAGCATGATTTGTGTCATCTCGGCGGCTTCCCTGGTCCGCTTCGCAAAACGCTCGGCATTTGGGCCGAGGAAATTGAGGGACTATATGATCATGACCGAAATGGCGTAGCGATGCTGCCAAATAATCAACTTGGACTGACAGGGTCTTTCGAGTCTCATGAGATCTGTGAAATTATCCATACCGAGGGCGCGGAGGTACTAGGCGTCTATACAGACAGTTTTTATGCGGAGCAACCTGCACTTACCGTAAACCGCTTTGGCGAGGGGCAAGCCTATCATATGGCGACGCGGCTGAAGTCGGATTTTCTTCATGCATTTTATCAAAAATTAATTAAACAAGCCGGAGTTGTGCGAGCTATAGATACGGATCTTCCACAGGGGGTCACTGCTCAGGTACGTACGGACGGCTTGAATGATTATGTATTTATAATGAATTTTAGCGGAAAATCGGTCAGTGTTGCCCTTGATAACGAAAGCTACTCACATTTGGAATCTAATGAACCTGTTGAAGGTGTTATCGACTTTCAGGTTAACGGGACTGAACTTTTAAAACGACAGACTAAATGACAGAAATAGAAACAACCTTGGTGTAAGAAAGAATTATTACGCCAAGGTTGATTTGTGTTCATATTTGACGGAATTCATTCATTTTCGACAAAATACGATAATTAATAGGGATTTATATCTATATATCAATCAAATTCTTTTTAATACTCGTAAATAGTCGGTTTATAAGCGCAATCACAAAGACTGTTTTTTTAACAAACAGATCGACTTTTTACATGTGAATGACATGGAAAACCCATTATGATGTGAGAAGGTAAACATTCCCATTAAACTGCAACCGAAAAGGAACATCAACCGGGGACCCCAAGTACGGAGGAGGTGAGACTATGAAAGCATTGGCAACTTCTGATACTAAAAATGTAACCGCTTTATCGGCTGCCAAGAAGATCAAACGGGGGGTATATCACTATCTGCGCAGGGATTGGCAGCTCTACGTGCTGCTGCTTATTCCTTTAGCAATGGTATTGATCTTTAAGTATGCGTCCATGTTCGGACTCACGATCGCTTTTAAAAACTATAAAATCGCGAGGGGCTTCTGGGGCAGTGAATGGGTAGGATTTGAAGTATTTAAAGAGATTTTCGCCAAACCCGACTTTAGCCGAGCGATTCGGAATACGTTGCTGCTGAATATCCTGGACCTTCTGTTCAGCTTTACGATGCCGATTGTACTCGCTCTTATTATCAACGAGGTCAAAAACATTATGTTCAAGCGGGTGAATCAGACGCTGCTCTATCTGCCMCACTTCCTCTCCTGGGTGATTATCGGTGCCATCGCCTATCAGCTCTTAAGCGAAGGCAACGGCATGGTGAATAATCTCATCGAAAAGCTGGGGGGCATCCGGATCCCATTCCTGCAGGAGGATACCAATTGGGTGATCAGTTATTTGGCCATTGGTGTCTGGCAGAGTATGGGATGGGGGTCGATCATCTACCTTGCGGCTATCAGCGGCATAAATCCAGAGATGTATGAAGCGGCTATCGTCGACGGAGCGGGCCGATGGCGTAAAATGTGGAATGTTACCTTACCCTCGATCCGGATGACGATCGTGACTATGTTGATCTTGAGCTTGGGCGGTGTAATGGGTGGCTCTTTCGAGCGGATTATGGCCCTACAGAACAAGGCGACCACGGAGTTCACCACGACCATACCTGTTCTTGTGTACCGCTGGGGGATTGAAAGCGGCAACTTCAGCCGTGCGACCGCATTAGGTTTATTTCAATCGGTCATCGGGCTCGTCCTCGTCTTGATCGCCGACCGGATAGCGAAGAAACTGGGCGAAGACGGATTGATTTAGAGAGGATGCGAACCCATGAAATTATCTGCCGGCACGAATGCCGTAAAACGTAGATTTCGCTTTGACATTTGGGATGTGATGATTCACTCGGTATTGATTATTGCCTCCTTGGCGTGTACGCTGCCGTTCCTACATGTCGTCGCCAAATCCTTGAGCGATGACGCCTATGTAATCGCTAACAAGGTGTATCTCTGGCCTGCCGGCTTCACTATTGGGGCCTACGAGAAAATCTTTGCTGACGATAGTATCCTAAGATCCCTTTACGTTTCCGTCCTCGTTACTGTGCTGTTCACGATTCTGGGGATGATCGTTACGATTTGTGCGGCCTATCCGTTATCGCGCAAGCAGCTGAAAGGCCGTAGGCTGCTGACCTTTATCTTTGTGTTCACCATGTACTTCCATGGCGGGATTATTCCCGATTACATGTTGATGAACAGCCTGGGGATGTTGGACAGTATATGGTCACTCGTATTGCCGCTATCGTTCAGCGCATTCAATTTGCTGATTTTGAGGAGCTCCATCTCGAGCAGTATTCCGGTTAGCTTGGAGGAGTCGGCAAGAATTGACGGAGCTGGACACTTCCGAATTCTATTGAATATTGTCCTCCCGCTCTGCAAGCCGATTTTGGCAACATTATCCCTCTTCTACGCGGTAGGTCGTTGGAATGCTTATCAAGATGCTCTGTTCTACATTAAACAGAATACCGACCTGCGGCCGTTACAGTTAAAACTCTATTATCTGGTTATCCAGGCGACCGAAAGCTTTCAACTTGAGAGCACCCAAGTGGAGCTTAGCAATCCTGAGGTGCTCAAGGCCTCGGTCGTTGTCTTCGCGACATTGCCGATCGTCTGTGTCTATCCGTTTATCCAGAAGTATTTTGTTCGAGGAACGATGCTTGGGGCCGTTAAGGAATAACTTTAAAGCGGCGTTGGCATAGATACTAATTTGATATTGGAGGAAATACGATGAGCATGAAGAAATGGGCCCCTGTGATTTTGGCCTCCGTGATGAGTACTGGTCTTTTGGCGGGCTGCAATGATAACGGCAGCGGGAGCACAACGTCACCATCCACGGCCAGCTCGGCTAGTCCAAGTGCGAGCGCAAGCACCAGCTTGCTTGATTCTTCGAATCGCTTCGCACAGACGGTCAACCTCGATATTCCAGTGTATGATCGTGCGTTCGAGGGGTGGAACGTAGCCGACAACTATTACACGCGATGGATCCAGAAGGAATTCGGCGAGAAACACAATGTCAAAGTCAATTTCGTGCCGATTTCGCGCAGTAACGAAGTGAGGGATTTCGAGCAGATGCTGTCAGCCGGCAAGGCACCGGATATGATCTTCCATTATGACATGCCTCAGGCGCTTACATACTATTCCGAAGAGGTCTTGCAGCCGCTCAAACTGGACGAAGTTGCCAAGTATGCCCCGACCTACTGGAAGAACATGAGCAAGACGGTTGAACAATATGGTGTAGTGGACAAGAAGAATATGTTCATCTTCGCTAAGCGTCCTAACTATAACAACTTTGTGAGTCTCATCCGGAAAGACTGGGTCGAGAAGGTCGGCATGAAGGTAGAAGATCTGACGTCTTTGGAGAAATACAACGAGATGCTCGTGAAATGGAAGGCAGCGGGACTCGGTGTATCAGGCGGAGCCTTAACCCGGAATGTGTTCAATTACAGCTATGCCTTCCGCGATTGGCCGATTGATCCGAAGTACCGCGCGCTTAATTCCGATCTTGCGGTTGCGGATTTCACCACCGCCGATACGGAGCGTTGGCTGAAGAATTTAAACTATCAATATAACAACGGATTGATTGACAAGGAGTTTTATCTGCGCGACGACGACAACAAGATCAAGGCCGAGTTCGTGGCAGGCAGGACCGGTACCTATGGACTTTATCTTGCCAGCAATACGGACTTATTCGCCGCTACGTTGAAGAACAATCCGCAAGCCCAATTTGCCGTGATCCCTCCGGAAGCCGGCGTACCTCAAGGACGCAAGCCGCAGGGCCGCGCCGACTGGCCGTTTGGGTTCATCATGGGCATTAACCACAAATCAACCGAACAAGAACGGGTTGCCGTGTGGTTGTATCTTGAGTGGATGAGCCAGCCGAAGAACTTGTTCTACCTGCAGAACGGGGTCGAAGGTCAGAACTATACCCTCGATGCCGATGGCCTGCCGAAGAAAGTTGCGGATTTCAAAGGCGAATCAAAGCTTTCCAACAACAACAATAAGGATTACTGGGGGCTAGTGACCGAAATCGCGGAATTCTCCACACCAGATTTGACAACCAAGGCGAACCTGCGCAATTGGACGGTTCCTGGACAGGAGCCATTGACTGAACAGCTGATGAAAAATTGGAACGCTACCGCAGAATATCGTACGCCGGATGCTTTGTTCTCCGTTGTACTCAAGAATGTAACCGAGCATAAAGCGGACCTGAATGCCCTCTTCCAGGAGCTCTACCTGAAGATTGTTATGTCTCCTCCAGATCAGTTTGATAAGCTGTATGCGGATGCCAAGAAGAAGTTCCTTCAGGCAGGCTATCAAGAGATTCTGGATGAGAAGCAAAAAGCGATCGACGCGGGTCAATTCCGTTAATCGCGATAACCGTATCTAAACTTTTAAGTGCCCCTGCCGTTAGCGGGGGCTCTAGTTTATGGAGGGCAATATGAAACTGAAACTAGATGCAACAGCGAGCGATTTGCAACAGATTGCCGGTCGTGTGGCGGACTATACTTTTGGGATGGATCTGACGTGGGATTGGCCAGGAGGCGTTGCGTTCTACGGCGTCAGCCGATTGTTCGAAGTGACGGGCGAACGCGCCTATCTGGAACGGATGGTGGCGTGGTGCGACGAGTATATCGATGCTGGAATTCCGGGTTGGACGGTAAACACGTGCGCCATGGGGCACATGCTGCTAACCCTCTATGATCAAACAAACGATCAGAGATACCTCGATCTCATCCTCAGCAAGGTGGACTATCTGGAAAACAAGGCACTGCGTTTCGGGGACCGGGTGCTTCAGCATACGGTGTCTTCTAAAAACGATTTTCCGGAGCAATGCTGGGCGGATACGTTATTTATGGCGGCCTATTTTCTGTTGCGCGTCGGCGTCAAGCTGAAGGAAAAGCGATTGATCGACGATGCACTGCATCAGTTCTTCTGGCATATCAACTATTTACAGGATGAGGAAAATGGGCTATGGTACCACGGCTATAATCATATCAACAAGGATCACATGTCCGGGATTCACTGGGCGCGCGCCAATGCTTGGGCGGCCTATACGATGTCTCGTGCGGCAAGGTCGGTGCCGGAAGGCTATCTGTATCCCCCGATGATGCATATCTGGAGTTCATTGCGCGACCAGCTTGCAGCAATCAAAAAGCTGCAGAAGGAAGACGGCCTCTGGGGCACTGTGCTCGATTACCCAGATGCTTACGGCGAGGTTTCGGCGACTGCGGGCATCGCCGCCTCGATGGTGATGCAAGGCAATCCGCTGCATGCGAAGTACGTTCGGAAGGCCTTAGATGGCATACTGGCCAATATAACCGAAAACGGGCGGGTCATGCACGTATCCGGTGGGACGGCCGTCATGAACGATATCGAAGGGTATCTCCGCATTGACCGTAAATGGGCGCAAGGCTGGGGACAAGGGCTCGCGCTCGCGTTCCTTGCAGCCGTCATCGAGAGGGCCGAGAAAGAGGAAGAAGTTGGAGCGGTTCGGGATTGAATATAAGCGAACTAGCGTTGATTTCCGACATCAAATGGCGTCTAAGTAGTGATATGAATGGTCCTTACTATCATCAGCTAGTTACGATGGTGTTTGTAATGTATAGAAACGGGATGAGGGATTGCTTCGGCAGTCTCTTTTTTCTCTTTTATGTGCCTTTCGTGTAAAGATAGTTGTTAAGTAGGTGATCTCATGTATCGAAATAGCATGGATTCAGAAGTATGGTGAAAATTAAGAATTTGATAGCTTCTTGAAGACATTGGAAGTTACAATGAATAATAAAGCGTTCTTGCACGCTTCTAGAAAAAATGGAAATTGAAACCTGATAGAGGGGGAAAACATCAGTCATGAGTGGAAAAAATAAGAGCGCTCTCATACATGCGGATGTACTAGTTGCTGGAGGCGGAATCTCAGGCGTAGTAGCCGCCATTGCGGCTGCCCGGAACGGTGCGAAAGTTATTCTTTGTCAGGATCGATCCGTTCTAGGCGGTAATGCCTCTTCTGAAATTCGGATGCACATCGTTGGGGCCGCACATTCAAAGCGAGGGACGGCCTTAGAGACGGAAGCCAGGGAAGGCGGCATTCTGGAAGAAATTCTTCTTGAATGTGCTGTTCGCAATCCACAGCGAAGCGCTTCTATGCTTGATCTCCTTTTATATGAAAAATGCCGTGCAGAAGAGAACCTGACACTGATGCTGAATACAACGATTATCGGCGTACGAATGGACGGGAATCGGATTGTGTCGGCGCTAGCTACAAGAGAAAGTACAGAACATGGCTTCGAAATATTCGCGGACATCTTCATGGACTGTACGGGAGACGGTCGTCTCGGGAAAGAGGCGGGCGCGTTATTTACGACAGGCAGGGAGTCTTCCCAGCAATATGGGGAAACTTTTGCAGGCAAGGAATCCGATACCTATCGTCTTGGTTCTTCACTTCTTTTCACAGCTCGAAATATGGGGAAACCGATGAAGTTTATACGGCCTGTATGGGCGAAGCAGTATACAGAAGAAGATTTGAAATACCGCAACCATGCCTCATGGGAATACGGGTATTGGTGGGTGGAGTTTGGCGGATTATTGGATACGATCTCAGATAACGAAATGATCCGCGATGAGCTCTTAGCCATCATGATGGGCGTCTGGGATCATATTAAAAATAGCGGTAACCATCCGGAGTCCGAGAACTGGGCGCTTGATTGGTTCGGCTTCGTGCCCGGCAAGCGGGAGTCTCGTCGTTTTATCGGCAAACATATACTGACGCAAGGGGATTTGGAAAATGCCGTCCATTTCGAGGATGTCATCGCCTATGGCGGGTGGCCGATGGATACACATCCACCGCAAGGGATAGAGGCCAAAGAGGTCGATCCCTGCCATCAACCGCATACCAACAATGTGTATGGCATACCGCTAAGAGCAATGATTAGCGCTAATGTGGCGAATTTAATGTTTGTAGGGCGTAATATTTCAGCTACGCATATTGCCTTCTCAAGCACAAGGGTCATGGCAACCTGTGGTGTGATGGGGCAAGGCGCTGGCACATTTGCGGCACTTGCGATAAAGGAAGGTCTTCCGCTTGATCAGGCGTATCAAAACAACAATTTAATCCTGAATACACAACAGCAATTAATCAAACAGGATGCGTTTCTTCCTGGCATTCCGAGCAGTGACAATTTGGCAAGCCAAGCGGTTGTTCGAGCTTCATCGGAACAGCCAGAGGGGCTAGCTTCGAATATTATTGATGGATACACACGCTCGATGCATGGAACTAACGGCGTCAGGCTGGACTTAGTCCTTCCCGGTTCACACAGGTGGATGTCGCAGCCTAAAGACCAGATCCCTTGGGTTGAGCTGGAATGGGAAACACCTATATCAATAAGCGAAATAACGGTGGTTTTAGATACAGGCATGCATCGAAGACTGACACTGACACACGAGGATAATCTGCACAAAAGAAACGAATGGGGACCACAACCGGAAACCTTGAAGGATTTCCGTGTGATTGCTTATTTTGCCAATACGTTCGAAGTCGGTCGTCAAGTGATGGACATCCAGGATAACTACCAACGGCAGCTTACAGCTCATGTGCAATTGGAAAACGTGTGTAGGTTACGTTTGGAAGTCCTAAGCACCAATGGGCTCGATCATGCGAGAGTTTTTGAGATCAGATGTCATTAATGATGGTGAAAATTTGGAAAATATATCTTATCCTTGCATAAATTTCATGGGATCGACAAACAATTGAATACAATTGGAATATTGTATGATATTGAGGAGGATCCCCAGTGTTAAATTGGCTTGAAGTTGTTTTACGAACATTATTAGCGGTTGTCGTATTGTTCTTTATGACAAAGCTGTTGGGTAAAAGACAAATATCTCAACTTTCCTTCTTCGAATACATAACCGGCATTACAATTGGGAGCCTTGCGGCTTACATATCGTTGGATTTGGATTCGAATTGGTATCTAGGTTTAGTATCCTTAACCGTTTGGATCGCATGCTCGTTAGGAATTGAATTTTTGCAGTTAAAAAGTAAAAAGATGCGCGATCTCATTGATAGTAAAGGTACGGTGCTGATTAGGGACGGAAAGATTTTAGAAGATAATTTAAAGAAAGAACGTCTCACCACCGATGAACTCATGGAGCAATTGCGCAAAAGATCTGCATTTAAAGTAGCCGATGTTGAATTTGCAATCATGGAACCAAGCGGCGAAATTAATGTATTATTAACGCGTGCAAACCAACCGCTGACTCCCAATCTTCTGGGGATTAAAGTTGCGCCCGAGAAGGAGCCCCAAGCGGTTATCATGGACGGGGAAATCATGGATGAAGCTTTAGCGACGATCGGTTTTAGCCGGGGATGGTTGAAAACCGAGTTAGATAAAATCGGTGTTACGATTGAAAATGTATTTCTAGGTCAAGTGGATTCATACGGCCAATTGTTTGTGGATCTGTTCGACGACAAGATCATGGTACCTGTGCCGCAGGAGAAAGCAACGCTATTTGCGACATTAAAGCAATGCGAGGGCGATCTGATGTTGTATGGACTGACCACGAATAATAAAAAGGCGAAAGAGATGTACGAGCACTGCTCGAAGCAAATGGAGGAAATCATCGCGCAATTGAAGCCCGTGCTTAAGCGTTGATGCGAATAGTTGCGAACACGACGATGCATCTGTAAAAGATGCTGAAACTGGGCATTAAGCCATCTTGACAGCTTGCGAACCAGCGTGTGAAAATAAGATTAAGCAAGATTAGGCAAAAACATAATAACGATAAAGTGAGTGATCGCGATGATGGATCGGCTGGAGCTTGATACCGGACAATCGCATACAACCCTCTTTTTTAAAAAGGGACCGTATGGAAGTTAACAACTTCCGTACGGTCCCTTTCTTTTGGTAAAGCGAGAAAGGAAAGGAGTCTGAGTTGACATGGCGATGGTATATAAACAGCAGGAAAACAGCCTAGAAGCGACTCCGGTTGTATTAGACGGGGAGCAATTGATACCTGAGTTAGTAGCGGCGGTTGTTTATGACAATGTGCCGGTAGAACTAGATGAACAGGCACTTAGGCGTGTGGTCGAGTGCCGCAAAATGGTGGAGGAACTGGTCGCTGCTGGCAAAGTGGTATACGGGGTCACGACAGGGTTCGGAAAATTTAGCGACGTACCTATTTCACCGCAAGACGCTGTACAGCTGCAGGTTAACCTGATCCGCAGCCATGCCTGCGCTGTCGGCAGACCGCTGCCGGAACCGACGGTTCGTGCTTTGATGCTGCTGCGTGCAAACGCGCTGGCCAAAGGATATTCCGGCATCCGCCCGGAGACGCTGCAGCTATTGATCGACTGCATCAATTGTGGCGTCCATCCGATCGTGCCGGAACAAGGCTCGCTCGGCGCTAGCGGAGACTTGGCTCCGCTGTCACATTTGGCGCTGGTGCTGATGGGCGAGGGTGAGGCCTTTTACCAAGGTGAACGCTTACCAGGTGAGAAAGCGCTTGCAAATGCAGGGCTCAAACCGATTACCTTGCAGGCGAAAGAGGGGCTAGCTCTGATTAACGGTACCCAGATTATGACGTCCATCGGTACTTTAACTTTAATAAAATCACTACGTCTTGCGAAAATCGCCGATGTGATCGCATCACTGACAGTGGAATGCTTGCGAGGCATTCCGGATGCTTTTGCGGAAGAGGTGCATCAGGTACGCCCTTATCCTGAACAGGTTGGCGTAGCGAAGAACCTGTACACTCTGCTGAATGGCAGCAAGTTGACGACACGCCAAGGCGAACTTCGCGTACAGGACGCATACTCGCTGCGCTGTCTGCCACAAGTGCATGGTGCGACACGCCAAGTTCTTGCCTATGTGCAGGATAAGATTGCCATTGAGATTAACTCCGCGACCGACAATCCGTTGATATTCGTGGATAAAGGTCTTGTCATCTCCGGCGGTAATTTCCATGGGCAGCCGATCGCGTTCGCCATGGATTTTCTAAAAATCGGCATGAGCGAGCTTGCGAACATTTCGGAACGTCGTACCGAACGACTGGTCAATCCAGCGCTATCTGGGGGACTACCTGCTTTTTTGAGCCATAACCCAGGGGTGGGTTCAGGCTTGATGATCACGCAATATGTAAGCGCATCGCTCGTTTCGGAAAATAAAGTGCTGGCTCATCCGTCCAGTGTAGACTCGATCCCGTCTTCGGCGAATCAAGAGGACCATGTGTCCATGGGAACCACAGCAGCACGCCATGCTGTGCTGGTCATCGACAACGTGTCCAAGGTGCTGGCGATCGAGTTGATTTGTGCAGCTGAAGCTGCCGAATTTGTTGGGGCTGAAGGTCTCGCCCCGGCGACGCGGGTTCTGTACGATAAGCTGCGGGCGCTCGTTCCCCCAGTTGTGGAAGACCGTTCTATTTCCCGTGATATCGAAAACGTGGCGACTGCATTGCTGGAAGGCGAATGGCTGCAAGCGGTTGAGGGTGTGTCGGGAAAGCTATTTTAGCTACTTGTGTACGTTACTACGCTTGGAGTTACTCGAAATAATAATTTTTTCAGGAGGAACAATCCGATGACAATGACAAACTCGACTAAGTCCAAACGAGAAATTCGTGCCCCTCGCGGTACAGAACTTTCCTGCAAAGGCTGGGTACAGGAAGCTGCCATGCGCATGCTAATGAACAATCTTGACCCGGATGTCGCAGAACGTCCGGAAGATCTCGTCGTCTACGGCGGTATTGGCAAAGCGGCTCGCAACTGGCCTTCATTCGATGCCATTGTCCGCGAATTGCAGCGGTTGGAAAGCGATGAAACGCTGCTGATTCAATCCGGCAAGCCGGTCGGCGTTTTCAAAACCCATGAACGTGCACCGCGTGTGCTGCTCTCAAACTCTGTTCTCGTGCCAAAATGGGCGAATTGGGAGCATTTCCGTGAGCTGGAGCAAAAAGGGCTGATGATGTACGGACAAATGACTGCTGGCAGCTGGATTTACATTGGGACGCAAGGCATTTTACAAGGCACGTATGAAACCTTTGCCGAAGCTGCCCGCCAACATACAAATAGCTCACTCAAAGGGACTTTGACGTTGACCGCGGGCCTTGGCGGCATGGGTGGTGCACAGCCGTTAGCGGTCACCATGAATGAGGGCGTCGTCATTGCCGTCGAAGTTGACCGAACTCGCATTGAGCGCCGAATTCAAACTCGTTATTGTGATGTGCTTGCTGAAACGCTGGATGAAGCACTGCTGCTGGCAGGTAAAGCTATGGAAGAGAATAAAGCGCTAGCCATCGGCCTACTGGGCAACGCATCAGAAATATATCCGGAAATTGTGCGACGCGGGATCAAGCCGCATTTCGTTACGGACCAAACGTCGGCTCATGATCCGCTGATCGGCTATATCCCAGCGGGCTTTACGTTGGAGGGAGCATCCGAACTGCGTGAGACGGATCCTGAACAATATGTGAAGCTTTCCAAAAGCAGCATAGCAACCCATGTGCAAGCGATGCTCGACCTGCAGCAACTGGGCTCCGTCGTATTCGATTATGGCAACAATATTCGTCAAGTCGCCTTCGACCAAGGTGTAACAAACGCTTTCGATTTCCCAGGCTTCGTCCCAGCCTATATCCGTCCGCTTTTTTGCGAAGGCAAAGGACCTTTCCGCTGGGTAGCGCTCTCTGGCGATCCGGAAGACATTCGCAAAACAGACGAACTTGTGATGAAGCTGTTCCCGGAAAATACTCACCTGCATCGCTGGATTACGATGGCGAGTGAGCGTGTCGCGTTCCAAGGTCTCCCGGCGCGTATTTGCTGGCTTGGCTTTGGGGAACGCGAAAAATTCGGTCTCGCGTTGAACGAAATGGTGAGAAATGGCGAGTTGAAAGCGCCGATTGTTATCGGTCGCGATCACTTAGATTGTGGCTCTGTGGCGTCGCCAAACCGTGAAACAGAAGCGATGAAAGACGGTTCCGATGCTGTTGGCGACTGGGCGATCTTGAATGCGCTGATCAACACATCAGCAGGGGCATCTTGGGTTTCTATCCATCATGGCGGCGGCGTAGGCATGGGCTACTCGCTTCACGCAGGGATGGTAGTGGTAGCAGATGGGACGGATGCGGCAGATGAGCGCCTCCGCAGTGTGCTGACCTCTGATCCCGGCATGGGGGTTATCCGCCATGTGGATGCAGGCTATGACGAAGCGATTGAGACAGCGGAAAAGCATGGCATTCGCATCCCAATGCGTGAGCAGGGACAGTGAAGGGGGAGTGAGGAGATGGAACGGATTGATTTGCTCGTTACGGGGATTGGCCGTTTGGTCACGCCTCCGGGGAATGTACCGCGCTGCGGGCAACAAATGAAGGAAGTACATGAGATCACGGATGCAGCGATAGCTATTCGCGCAGGTAGAATCACCTCATTTGGTCCAGTCCAAGAAGTACTGGACCTCCTAGTAGACGTCGAAGTTGTAGAGACCATCGACGTTGGCGGACGTATGGTTACGCCAGGGCTGGTCGATCCGCACACTCATCTCGTTCACGGCGGTTCCCGTGAGCATGAGCTGGCGCTGAAGCGGTCCGGCGTCTCATATTTGAACATTTTGGCGCAGGGCGGTGGCATTCTTAGCACGGTGAAAAGTACACGGGCCGCCAGTGAGCAGGACCTTTATACTAAGGCGCGTCGAAGCCTGAACGAGATGCTGTTGCATGGTGTCACGACGGTTGAGGCGAAAAGCGGATATGGTCTTACCTTGGAAGACGAATTGAAACAATTACGTGTGGCGAAACTTTTAAACGATACCCACCCGCTCGATATTGTCTCTACGTTTATGGGTGCACATGCGGTGCCACCAGAGTATAAAGGGCGTGCTGAGGAATTTGTAGATCTCATCGTCCATGAGATGCTTCCCAAGGTGGCTGAAGAGGGGCTTGCGGAGTTTTGCGACGTGTTTTGTGAGCAGGGTGTTTTTTCCGTCGAACAGTCACGCCGTATTCTGCTGAAAGGTAAACAGTGCAATTTGCTTCCGAAAATACACGCAGACGAAATAGAACCGCTTGGCGGAGCGGAGCTGGCGGGAGAAATCGGTGCAATTTCCGCTGAGCATTTGCTGGCAGCGACCGATAAAGGCTTGGCTGCAATGGCCGAACGAGGCGTGATTCCAGTGCTGTTACCAGGCACTTCGTTTAACCTTGGCCTGGCCAAACATGCGCGTGCACGCGACATGATCGACACCTATGAACTGCCGGTGGCCCTTTCAACGGACTATAACCCAGGCTCCTGTCCGACCGAGTCGATTCAGCTAATCATGATGCTGGCGTCTCTGAACTTGAAGATGACGCCGGAAGAGATTCTGACCGCATGCACAATCAACGCGGCGAACGCGCTGGGACGAGGGGATGATATTGGTTCGATCGCGGTGGGGAAGCGTGCGGATTTAACGATATTTGATGCGCCGAATCTCGCTTATTTGCCGTATCATTTCGGTATTAACCATACGTTTGGTGTTATCAAAAGCGGAAACGTGACCGTATGGAACCGTTCCATCGTGACTGGAGAAGCAAATAAGGAGGGGGCTGCGCTATGAGCCACGAGATCCCATTTCTCAAACCGCCTGATCAAGCTGCGTTCAGAGATCATATGGAAACCAAGGTTGCCCACTGGATTCACCAGTGGGACGGTCAAGAACAATTGCTTGCAGGCATTATCGGCATCCCGTTGTCTAAGCCGTCGATCTCGCATTCAGGCGCTTCGACTACGCCGGCGGCGGTTCGTACGGCGTTCAAGTCGTTTACTACATACTCTATGGAGTATGGTGTTGACCTGCAAGAGTTAGCTGTTCGTGACCTCGGCGATATCCAAATGCATGTGACGGACATCGCCGAATGCCACCGCCGCATCGAGGAAAGTTTGCGCGCGCTATATAACGATCAGCCGGGCTTGATCCCGATCATCTTTGGTGGTGATCATTCGACGAGCTGCCCGTCGATCAAGGCCTTCGTCGACCGCCATCCTGGTCAAAAAGTGGGTATCCTTCATTTTGATGCCCATCATGATGTTCGTAATTTTGAGGACGGTGGCGTCACCAACGGAACGCCGTTCCGCGGCATCCTCGAATCGGGTGTGGTTCAGGGACATCACATCGTACAAATCGGTATTCGAGGCTTCATGAATTCGAAGCCGTACCATGACTACGTGAAGAGTAAAGGCGTACATGTCTATACGGCACGTGATATTCGGCGGATGGGCATGGATGCTGTGCTCGACCAGGCGCTTTTGCTTGCGGGAAATGGCACGGATGTGCTGTATGTAAGTTTTGACGTTGACGTTATCGATCAGGCCTATGCACCGGGATGCCCGGCGATCGGTACCGGCGGGATGAATCCGTGGGATGCGCTGGATGCCCTCTACCGTCTAGGTTCGCTGCCGCAGGTGCAAGGGCTGGACTTCGTCTGCATTGATCCGACCGTCGATGTGCGTAATGTAACCTCGCGTTTAGCGGTACAGTTCATGCTCAGCTTCTTGGCAGGGCTCGCAGCGCGCACGAAATAATGAAGAATATTGAGTGCCCCCCCCTATTAAAAAGGGCCGAAAATCCGCATTTAGGGTTTTCAGCTCTTTTCTATTTGAGCTAAACCACTTATAGTAGATAGACAGAATATTCTCGTTATATACAGCAACCCTCATGTGAGAACATAAAACGATGATGTCTTTCGAATTATTTGTAAACGCTATCATCGGGAGAGTGATTGGATGAAATTTCGCGGGATTACCCTCGTCGTATCCCTATGTATGTGGTTAACGGCTTGTCAGACGCAGAACGAAACGAATGTTATCAAAGTGCAACCAACGGAGCAAACACTTTCATGGGTTCACCATTTTGATGAGGAAGGCGCTCGCAGATGGATCGATTTGGGTACGCAGCTGTTCACTGAGAAACATCCTTCATATTCATTCGCTATTACGGGTGTTGATGGTGGCAACTATTTGAGCTTGCTTCGTACATGGGCGATATCGGGCAATATGCCGGATATGTACATGATTGATAATTTGGACACGGCGAAGGATTTTATTGGGACAGGCTACGCAATGGATTTAAGTAATCAGCCATTCCTCACTAACATTGATGAGCGTTACCTTAGTGGTGTGAAGTCAGCCGATGGGCGAGTTTGGGCGCTGCCGATCGATGTGAATGGTGTTGGTGTTATTTACAATAAAGAGGCATTTGCTAAGGCCGGTATTAAGGAACCGCCGAAGACGTGGCAACAATTCATAGAAGCCTGTAAAGCTCTGCAAAAAGTGGGGATCATTCCGATCGCCGCGGGCTATAAGGATGCTTGGACAATCAGTTGGGACATCGCGGCAGATCTTTTGGCGAATCAGCATGCCTGGAATCCCTCATGGATTGCGGATATTGAAGCAGGCAAAACAACCTTTGCTGCTGACCAGATTCATTTCAAAGACATTTTGCAACGCTTTGGTGAACGCTTGAATTATGTCAATCCACGACCGTTTGATACGGACTGGAACCAAGCGCAATCGCTGCTTGCGGAAGGGCGAGCCGGGATGATTATTAATGGGACTTGGACGATTGATGGGGTGAAATCCAAAAATCCATCCAGCAATTTGGGATTATTCGCATTCCCTTATTCGGCCGACCCGAACAAGGCGATCTTCGGATTAAAATCGACAGGCGGCATTGTTGTCAATCCCAAATCCCCTCATAAGGAAGCCGCCTTACGAACATTGGAGCTATTTGCTACGCAGCAAATGGGCGACATTTTCCAAACAAGAAAGAAAGCACTATCTGTCATTAAAGGCTTACCGAAAGACTTTGATCCCACCTATGTCGA
Organism: Paenibacillus sp. P4_A9; assembly: GCF_056402415.1. Classification (NCBI taxonomy): domain Bacteria; kingdom Bacillati; phylum Bacillota; class Bacilli; order Caryophanales; family Paenibacillaceae; genus Paenibacillus; species Paenibacillus sp. P4_A9. The sequence continues at coordinate 12,143 of NZ_JBFUHL010000007.1, read as the reverse complement.
CTTAGACACAACCTATATTCAAACAGGTAAAACGTACGATTGGTCGAGTTTGTCCATCGATTTCGTCAATCAAGATTTGCAGAAGCTGTATCTCAATGCCATTACGAAATTCGTCATTGATCGGGCTCACAATGTGGACCAAACGGTGCAAGAGCTGGATAAAGCATTTAATCAAATTCGTACACTCTCCAAATGAGAAGTGGTAAGGAGTAGGCATGAATGGTGGGTATTCCGTCGGTATTTGAACGGATCAGAGATTTTCGAATTCGTACGAAGCTATTCCTTTCCAATATGGTTCTCATTTTATTTATCTCCACCACTATCGGCGGGGCTGCGATCTATGCGTCAACCCAGTTCATTGAAGCGAATACCAAGGATCTGTCCATGCAAGTGATCCACCAGGTATCAGACAATATTGAAAGCAAAGCGAAGGAAGCCTTCACGTCCTCCGTTTATGTCCTCAGTGATACGAGTATTCGGCAAATTATGGCTGAACAAGGGGAGCAAGTAACGAGCGATAATTACCCTGCTTTCCGAAGTCGCATGTCATTTCTCCTGGCGCAATATGGCAATAGTAATCCCTATTTGAATGCCATTATGATTCAAACGAGCAAAGGACAATTATATTGGTGGGAAAATAAAAAGGGACTGGAACATACACTGGGTCAACAGGATGTTTCCTCCATGACGGTAAGCGGGAAAGACTATCTGCAATCGCAACATCTTAGTGTTGGATGGTCAGCTTCTTTGCGGAATCAAAAAGAAGTGTTCCTAGTCCGAGATTTCATTGATGTGAACCAAATCGATCGCAGCTTAGGTACAATTATTTTCAGTATTGATGCTAGCTATTTTCTATCACTTGGCAGTGGGAGTTCTATCATTCAGCAGAATAATGTCGCAATTCTTAACCCATTCAACGAATTGCTGGTAGGCGGGGGCACTCCTGAATCAGACAGGCTCATCAAGAAAAGTATTCATAATGAACTGAGTGAACAAGATGAGGCCATGGCCACTGTGGAATTTGCAGGCGCTGATAGCCATTTATTCGTGCAAGAACGAACACCAACCTTGGGATGGCGGGTACTTTGCTTTATTCCGATGTCTGTTTTGTTGTCAGGTACACAAGTATTAGTTTTCGTTATCATCCTTGTTTCATTAGTAGCTGTATTGATCTCAACGATTTTCGCTGCCATACTGTCCAACTCTGCTGCGCGGAATATCAAAATTCTGGAGCAGACGATGCGACGCGTAGAAGATGGCAATTTTGACGTGAGAGTAATGCCATTAGGGAAAGATGAAATCGGCAGTCTAGCGATCCGGTTTAATTTCATGCTCGGTCGGATCAATGAGCTCATAAATACCGTGTACAAGGAGCAAATCGCCAAGCAGCAAGCGGAATTCACCGTATTAAGAAGTCAGATTAATCCTCATTTTCTTTATAACACCCTTGGCACGGTGAAATGGTACGCTCGGATGAACGAACAGCCGGAGATCGAGCGAATGGTTACTGCAGTCATCGACCTATTGAAATCTTCCGTGCGGCGCGTGGGTGAATTTCAAAGCCTAGCTCAAGAAATCACGCAGTTGAAGAACTATGTGTTTATTCAGAAGATTGGCTATGGGGATGCCTTTGAAATCACGTATGAGGTGGATGAGCAGTGGATGACGAGTGAGGTGCCCTATTTCATCCTGCAGCCTTTGGTTGAAAATGCGATTCTTCACGGGATCGAAATGTCCAAAGGGCAGGGTCTCATTCGGGTAAGCGCACAGGTTGATGAGCAGGTCTTAACACTGATCGTAGAAGATAATGGCAAAGGCATGAATGAGGCAGCAGCCTCGAGTCTTGTGAAAATGGCCTCACAGAAAGAATCAGTCCCTGGTGTGACAGGCATTGGTATTCACAATGTGCATGAGCGGATTCAGCTTTATTATGGTCAGTCCTATGGACTTAGCTACGAGAGTGCGATAGGCGTGGGCACCAAAGCGATTGTACGTATTCCCTATAAAATAAATCGACAGAGGTGGGCTGAACATGCTGAAAGCCATGATCGTTGAGGACAATGCGATCTACCGATATGCGATTAAATCGATTATTCGATGGGAAGATTACGGTTTCCAAATTGTGAGCGAAGCATTGAATGGCGTGCATGCCCTTGATTTATTACAGCAGCAGCCTGTTGATTTGATTCTGACAGATATTTCGATGCCTGAGATGAATGGGATTGAGTTGATTCAGAAGGTGAAGCAAGACGATGTTTCGATCAAAATCGTAGCGCTAAGCTCCTTCGATGATTTCCGTTTCGTTAAGGAGGCTTTAAAGCTAGGTGCTGAGGATTACTTGCTTAAGCATGACTTGGAGCCTGAATCCTTGCAGCAATTGCTTCATCAAATGAATACGAAAATTGAAGCGGATCAACATCAGAAGCGACAAGCAAATATTCGAGATGCGAACCTGCAAGAAATGTGGCATTTACTCGGACGTAAACTCCTCTTCGGGGAACTAAAGACAGTTGAGGAGATGGAGGAGCAAGCAAAGGCGATTCAATTTCCGATGTCCAAAGGACCAACAGCCGTAATCCTCATCGAAGGTGAGTGCAACAAAAGTGGTGGCAATGGCACCTTCTTCTCACAACTAGAAGGTACCCATGTACGCGTTCCCATTTCAGACAATAGATCCGTTATCATGACGTATATGCCAAATGAAAAAAGTGAGCGGGCGTGCAACGAAGAATTGCTGCGACAAGCAGACTTGTTCATGAAGGAAAGTGGAGGAAATTCTACCCTGACCGTTGGACTCAGTTCGATCGGGTATGGTTTAAAGGATTGGCCGATGCTGTATAAGCAAGCTGAAGCTGCCCTTGAACGATCGATTTATGAAGGGACAGGTCAAGTCTATGCCTACGCCAGTAAGAAGTCCACAGCAACAGAGGGTAAAGAGATTTCGATGAAAGCCTTATCGACGGCCATCCAAAACGGACAATTCTCTGAAGTAGATATGCAAACGGAACTTTTCTTTGACCTTTTATTGGAAAGAAAGCCCCCATTAGCGGAAGTAAAAAGCTATCTCCATGAGTTGGCCATCCTGGCGAAAGCAACAGCAATCGGAAGAGGTACGTTTACGCCTAGCGCGGAGGTGACCTTTCGACAATTGAATATTTTACTTGAACCCATGCCTTCCTTTCACCACTGGCAACCCTTATTCCGGGATTGGATGAAAGAGATGATATGTGAATCGAAGGGGCATGTACCATTTCGCAAGGAAATTCAAACTGCCATTGCCTATATGGAAGAGCACTACGCCGAGGATATTACGGTAGCTCTGTTGGCAGAAAACCTTCAACTTAGCGCTAACTATCTATCCAATTTGTTTAAAAGTGAGACAGGGCTAAGATTCGTTGAATATTTGAATCGCTGTAGAATTCGTAAGGCGAAATTGCTGCTTCAGGATGCTTCTCTGAAGGTTTATGAAGTAGCTGAGAAAACAGGCTTTCAAGAGACCTCCTATTTCTGTAAGGTGTTTAAAGAGCTTGAAGGGAAAACAGTCAAAGAATTTCGATGTGAGTCTTAATATTAAAGTGAAATAACTCGTGAGTTCTGTGATTTATATAAGAAATCAGTAAAATATAGAAGGCATGGGGCTGTGAATTGCGTTATAATTCACAGCTTTTTGCTATGCATGGAAGTCAGAAACATCTTAGTTTTCTTATATATTTAGAAGTTTCCTTCAATGAAAGCGCTTTATAAATCATCTATACTGACTTTAGGGACAACAGTTATACATGACGGGCGAATGAAACGGGTTTCATAATATCTGTCAGAGAGATGAACTGAGGGGGTTAACCATTGCAGGGATCCATTAGCCAAGAACAAATCATTCAATTATCGCCCGAAGCGATGCGAATAGATGGCCAATCAACAATCATACTCTGTGCTTCTTTATTCTACTTTCGACTCCCTCGCGCAGTATGGACAGAGCGATTACGTAAAGTGAAGGCCATTGGTTATAACGCAATTGATGTGTATTTTCCTTGGAATCATCATGAGGTTKAAGAAGGGGATTGGGATTTCAGCGGAGGGAAGGATGTCGCGTATTTTCTTCAGGAGGCTTCCGCAGCTGGCTTATGGGTTATTGCAAGACCAGGACCCTATATTTGCTCAGAGTGGGATGGGGGCGCATTGCCTGCCTACTTATTCGTCAATGAAAATCTGCGACTGAGGGATAATGACCCTCATTTCTTGCAGCATGTGTCTAGATGGTATGCGCAAATTCTACCAATCCTTCAGAAATATGAGCTTGGGCAGAACGGTTCAATCATCGCTGTTCAATTGGAGAATGAGCTCGATTTCTACCCATGTGAGGACCCAAAAGGCTACATATCAGCATTGAGAGATATGGCCCTTCAATCTGGCATCAAGGTCCCGCTGATTGCATGTGCGGGTCAAGGCGGATTGTTTCAGGCAACCGGGGATGCGGACGGTGTTGTGCCAACCTGTAATTTTTACCCGAATGACCGTGATCCGGTCTTTGAAGAGAAAGTGCTCAGTTACAGAGAAGAATTATCGCGCAGGGGCTATCCCTTACTGGTAACTGAGACGAATCGTTCTCACTTTCTTCTCCGAAGACTTTTATCAGCAGGCGCGAAGCTGCTTGGTCCTTATTTGCAAGCTTCAGGAACGAATTTCGGCTTTACGAATGCGGCCAATAATTGGGGCAACCCTTTATCTTTTCTCACATCGGATTACGATTTCCATGGCATGATTACGCCGGAAGGGCACATACGTGAAGAAGCATACGAAGGCAGATTGCTGCATCATGTGATTCAAACCTATGGGTCATCTTTGGCAGAAGCATCGCCAACGGAAGGAGTAACGAGTCGACTAAGTTTAAAACAAGGTGGAGAGCTCTTATTTTTATTAAATGTCGTTACAGGTCAGTGTCCGATCTTGCCACTGAAAATACCGTTACGAACATGGGGAATAGAAGGGGGCGGCCAACTCGATTATGCAACGGCAGAGCTGATTCAGGTGAAGCAGCTTGCGGATGGGCAGCGCACTCTCCTCATTTTTCATACAGAGGGAGTAGGGGAATTACGTTTCTCCTTCGAGTCGGAGATTGACATACAGAACGCAACGATGGAGGTTCATGCCCCTATTCGTGAGCATCAAATTACCTTATCCTTTCAAGCTGCGGTCAACGATGCTAGTGCCAGTATTCACCTAGCAGATGGGCGAATTCTCGAAATCGTCGGTATCAGTCGCGCTCGTGCACTGCTGTTGGAAGGTGTCGATGAAGCAGGCAACCTGCAAATTGGAATACCAGTGGTGCGAACCACAGAAAGCCGAGTCATGGACTCGACTTGGATGCATAGCAGCGTTGACCCGATCATTGCCCTTGCAAGTGATGCAATATCGATTGGAGATTGCGCTGATTATTTAGAAAAACACGGGATCTATCGCGGGTTTGCTTGGTATCAAGCGCAATTACCGCTTCAGCGAGATTATCAAGGCCTTATTGTACAACGTGCTAGTGATGTGATTTCACTCTATTCGGGCGAAGCCTATTTGGGGACAGTAACGCCCGGCGGTACAAGCTGCATGCTGCCAATCCCTCCGAATATTCACATAAGCTCTGAACTCACAGCTCGCGCGGAAATTTGGGGACATACGAATTTCCACGATACGACGCTTCCCGGACTACATTTGAACAGTCTGAAGGGACTTACCGGCATCGTTGGGGTCACTTCGGAACGGGATTTAATCCAGAACTGGCGATGCAAGCACATGAAATCGACAGAGGACAAGGACGATTACGCTGCCACAGATTTGGATGATGGCCAGTGGCCAATTGGGAGCCTTGGAGGCTGGTTATCTGCGGAGCAGCCTTCACACCACTGCTATCGGAAGCAGGTGAAGCTGTCGGACACAGCCGATTCGTTCATCCTGCATACGCCGGGTAACTTCACACAAGCTTATGCTTATGTTAATGGTCATTCACTTGGTCAAGTGAATCCACATGATCCTTTTCTCGAACTGACACCTTATGTAGAAGCAGGCGAAACAGCGGTAATCACGCTATTTTTAGATAAAACGTATATCTCTTTGAACGGTCAAATCAAGCTGTACGAAGGAATGTCTGCGAAGAAGTGGACGGTAACGGGTTGTCAGGAACAAGGTTTATTGCAACATGCGCAGATGGCGCATTCAGAAGCGCAACCTGTCACAGATGCCATAGCGATGAAGCCCGGGGCAGTCTCATGGCTCTACAGCAAGCTTACAGATCGGAATGAGGGATTAGGCTGGCGTGTTTACGTCAAAGGCCGTGATATGAAGCTGACAGTGTTCTTCAATGGTCATTTGGTGGGGAGATTATGGACCCAAGGTGGTGCAAATAGGCCAGTTTTCCGTGGCGGCAGCGATGAATCATTTTATGTTCCTGGTGCTTGGTTTCATGAACAGGAAGCGGGGAATGACCTTGTTATTATGCTGGAAGCGGTAGCTTTGAATGAGGATGCGATATTGGAGCCGTTGCGTTTCCAACCCGTATCCGAGAATTAATTGAAGGAGGCGTGCGCATGAAAACCGCCAACACAACACAAGCGGTAAAGGATGTACCCTTGGTTCTCAAGAAGCGTGCGACACCGATGCGTAGATTTTTTAGATTTTGGACACACCGCACCTTAGTACTTATGTGCGTGCCTGCGATTCTTTTTTTCTTAGTGATGTCGTATCTGCCCATGCCTGGCCTATATCTTGCCTTCATCAACTATAACTACTCGGCCGGGATCTTCGGCAGTCAGTTCGTTGGGTTTGACAATTTTAAATTTCTGGTTACCTCAGGCGCGCTCTGGAAGCTAACGTCTAATACCATTGCGTATAATCTGGCTTTCATCCTATTTGGAAATATCCTGCAGATCGGTATTGCAGTATTACTGAATGAGCTTCGTAAAAAGTGGTTCAAGAAAGTCACGCAATCCATGATGTTCCTGCCTTTTTTCATCTCATTCGTCCTTGTCGGCCTCATTGCGTATAACATTCTTAGCTACGATTATGGGATGTTGAACGGCATTCTCAAATCAATCGGTTGGGACCCCGTGAAGACGTACTCTAACCCAACGATATGGCCCCTTATCATTGTCATTACGTATTTGTGGCACTCCACCGGCTACGGCTCCATTGTCTATTTCGCCGCCATTATGGGGCTAGACTCCGAAATCGTGGAAGCCGCAGAAATTGATGGTGCTAATGCCGTGCAGCGTATTCGCTTCATCGTACTGCCTTGGCTGAAGCCGACATTCATCATCTTATTGCTCTTCTCCTTGGGCGGTATCCTTCGCGGGAACTTCGGATTGTTCTACAACTTAGTTGGCGCCAATAACACCGCACTCTTCGAAGCGACAGATATTATTGAAACCTTCGTGTTCCGATCCTTAATGAACAACTTCAATTTCTCATTAGGAAGCGCGGTCAGTTTATATCAATCCGTATTTGGCTTCTTCATTGTCATCACAGCGAATTGGCTTGTGAAGAAGGCTTCGCCTGATAATACACTGTTTTAATTGAAATAGCCTTCATCTAACTTGATCGATTAGGAGGGACACCCAGTGGAGCAAGTCATCGCTCGTCAGAGGGGGAGAGATTTCTCGTCCGTCGCCATACGACTATTCGGCTACATCTTTATCGGGTTTTTCGCGCTATGCTGCCTAGTGCCGTTTCTACTCGTCCTTGGAACCTCATTCACGGCAGAGAAGTCGATTACCTTACATGGTTATAATTTATGGCCAAGAGAATTCAGTACGTTTGCTTATAAAATCGTGTTCGAGAATCCTGGCATGATTGTTGGTTCCTATGGGGTAACGATGGGGATCACGATTGTTGGAACAACCATCGGACTATTCATTGTTGCCATGACTGGATATTCCTTGCAGCGCCCAGACTTTCCTTATCGGAATCGGATTTCCTTCTTCATCTACTTTACTACGTTGTTCCAAGGCGGGGTCGTCCCTTTCTACTTAATTATGACCCAATGGCTGCACCTCAAGGATAATTATTTAGCGGTTCTGCTGCCAGGATTGATGAGCCCTTTCCTCATTATTATGATGAAAAGCTTCGTCACATCGATTCCTCATGCGATTACAGAGTCCGCCAAAATGGATGGAGCCGGCGATTTCAGAATCTTTTCAAGGCTGATCTTGCCTATGACGACACCAGCTTTGGCGACAATCGGCTTATTCATTGCCCTCGGGTATTGGAATGAATGGTATAATGCCATGCTCTTCCTTTCACCAGATTTGAAATATAGGCCCTTACAATTATTTCTCTATAATGTGGTTACCAGTGCGGACTTTATCAAGAATTCGTCGGTTTCCTCCAACGTACAACCCCGAGATATGCCGATGGAGTCTATGAAAATGGCGACAGCTGTCGTAGCAACCGGCCCCGTCATCCTGTTCTTCCCGATGATTCAGAAATATTTTATCCAAGGTATCACCGTTGGTGCTGTTAAAGGCTGACGTCAAAGCATAGATCAAATTATTGATGGGGAGGCAATTCCATGTTAAAGAGAAATCAGAAAGTGCTTAGTGTCGCACTCGCAGCAACGCTCGCAGTAAGTTTGACAGCTTGTACGAGTTCAAGCAATCCCAATTCGACAGCGGCTTCAACGGCAGCAGGTGGTAAAATCGATACTTCTGAGTTCCAAACGATTTCTTATGTCATGTTAGGCGACAAGCCGAAAAATGGGCAGTTTGAGAAAGTAATGGAAAAGCTGAACGCCCTTCTGAAACAAAAGGTCAATGCGAATTTGGACATCAAATGGGTGGAGTGGGCAGATTGGCAAACGAAGTATAATCTATTGCTGGCTTCTGGCGAGCCTGTTGATTTGATTACGGTAGCAACAGACTGGCTGGATACGTGGCAAAATGCGCAAAAAGGCGCCTTCATGCCGATGGATAAGCTCCTGCCAACCTATGCGCCGATCACGTGGAAGGAAGTACCCGCAGAGAACTGGGCAGAGACGAAATACAAGAATCAGATCATGCTAATCCCCGAAGATCACTATACACAATGGGTAAATCACGGCTTCCAGTATCGGGGAGATTGGGCGAAGGAATTCGGTATTACGTCGCCAATCACGGATTGGAAGACTTTAGAGAAATATTTGCAAGGCGTCAAGGATAAGAAGCCAGGCGTTATTCCTTGGGATACGAATGGGACATCAGGCGGAAATATTGGCGGCTACATCAATTCCTACACGGACGCGATTGAGCTCCCAATTAATACAGGTTTATTCGCATTAGTCTATGGCAAATCCTTTAACGATAAGTATAAAGCGTATAGCCCTTTCCTCGATGATACGTTCGTTGATTTTGCTAAAATGATGAAAAGCTGGGGCGACAAAGGCTTCTGGCGCGAGGATGTCTTGAACTACAAAGGCGACAACCGTTCGTTGCTCGAAGCGGGGAAAACGTCCGTGGATCAGCATCATACGCAAACCTACCTCGGCGAGCGCATCAAAATGGATAAGCTGCAGCCAGGTTCAGATCTGCAATTCTTCCCTTTCTCAGCGACCAAAAATAATCTAGTCTCGATGTCGATCACACATGGCGGTACCTCTCTTGGTGCGAAAAGTAAGCATCCAGAGCGCGCATTGATGGTTTATGATTTGATTCGCCAAGACCCTGAAATCTATAAACTGATGAACTATGGACTCGAAGGCGTACAGTATGTTGTGAAAGATGGCAAACGCTTCCGTCCTGATGGTTACGATGTCCAGAGAGATGACTTCTACTCTAACTTCTGGGGTGGTCGTATCGATAAGAATGAAATTCCGAATGGCGAAGACTGGGCTGGGAAAGGCAATTTATATGCCTCTTACGATAAGATCAAGAAAGCCTATCCTTACGGCCGATTTGTATTCGACAAAGCCAACGTCACGAATGAGTTAACGGCAATTACACAGGTAGTGGGATCCAAGGGACCTGCGATCCTCTACGGTAAAGCGGGTGACCCTGTGAAAGCAGTAGAAGATTTCAGAGCGAGTTTGAAATCTGCCGGTTTTGACAAAGTTATGGCGGAAATACAGAAGCAATTGGACGAATTCAAAAAAATGGTAGAAAGCACGAAATAAGGATGTATCCTATCGAAGGTCTGTTTCAGAACAGGCCTTCGATCTTTCGCTTTTCATTTTGACGTAACGGAGAGTGAGCTCCTGGAAACCATTACAGTCTACGATATTGCTAGGGAAGCGAACGTTTCCGTCGCGACGGTTTCTCGCGTTCTCAATGATACGGCACCCGTTCGGACCTCGACCAGGCAGAAGATTATGGCTATCATCGAAAAGCATAAGTTTCAGCCCAACGCTTTAGCGCGCAGTCTTGTGAATAAGAAGACYGGAATGATAGGCGTATTATTTCCGGATAGCAGCAACATGTTTTTCCCAGAGGTGTTCGGAGGGGCAGAGAGAGCTGCGCAAAAGCTGGGTTACACCCTTTTTCTATGCAATACCTTCAGTGATTGCAGCAGAGAATCCGAATATTTAAATTTGCTATGTGAAAGGCAGGTGGATGGGCTTATTATCATGGGCGGCCGTATTAATGCACGTCATTGCCCGGAGGACCTTGTACAGGAAGTAGTGGATATTCAGAAGAGGATTCCCATTGTGCTCATTAATGGCACTCTGCCAGGACATCCGTGTCATCGTGTGAAAACGGACGAATTCATGGGCACACAGCTGATTGTTCAGCATTTGATTGATCGTGGACATCGGCGGATTGGTTTCTTGGGCGGATGCGCAGAAACCACAACGACGATGGAGAAGCTGCAAGCTTACCGGCGTACACTTGAGGCGAATCATCTCTCTTTTCGCAAGGAGTGGGTACGCTTAGGGGATTTCTCTATGTCATGCGGGGGGAAACTCATGGATGCCGTCTTTGAGCTGCCGAATCGGCCTACAGCTATATTTTGCATAAACGATTATGTAGCCATAGGTGCGATGAAAGTGGCGATCGCTCGCGGGATGCGAATCCCAGAGGACATCGCAATTGCTGGATTTGATGATACGCAATTGTCATCGGCGATGAATCCGGAGCTAACGACAGTCTCGCAGCATAGTGAACAACTGGGTAAGCAGGCGATCGCCATTTTATCCAAATTGATTCAGAAAGAAAAGGTGAAGAAGCTGACAGTTCTGACGCCTAATCTCATCATTAGGCAAAGTACGCAATGAGAAGGAGGGAAGAAATCATGAAACTTTTTGGAAGTTAAGCAGTAGTCAAGGAATACGCCAAGGGTGTCCCTCAGTCATTTTTATGACTTTGGGGACACCCTTTTTGCGCGTTACATCAGGTCATTTCTCCTATATTGTCCTGGCGTTTCACCCGTAATTTTCTTAAATGCGTTTGAGAAATGAGGGGCGTCGGTAAACCCGCAAAATTGTGCTACCTCTTCCATTGAGTAGGCGCCTTGTTTTATAAGTTCTTGAGCATGCTGAATACGCAAATGCAGGAAATATTGATGAGGAGCAACACCAAACTTCTCTTTGAAAAGAGCAGAGAACCTTGATGGTGAGAGCCTTGCTCTTTTTGCCATATCATCGAGCGATAACGATTCTGAAATATGATTATACAAGTACGAAGTGATCCAGTTTAAGGATTGTGGCTTAAACGATTTATCTTCTTGATTCAGATCGCTAAATTGTTTCAATAACTCAAGGACGACTTCCGTAATCAAATGATTCGCTTCCAAATGACTGATCACGTCGCCATTTTGCCAAAGTCCAACTATTTTTATTAAGGTTTCTTTTTGAACAGAGCGAGAAAGCCTAAATTTCACGGGTATCRATATGTTTACAAAGTCGTTCAATCGTGGCTGCATAAGATGCTTGTACTCAGATAGATCAATTTGTCCTGGTTTAGTTGGAAAACTTTGATCCCGGGTCGAATTGTAGAAAAGATCAAAATGAACAAATGGTGTAATGGTTCGCGTAATTCCCTTTAGTGAGCATATTGAACCTGGTTGTATGAGACAAAATTCACCTTCCTGAAATTCTGTCAATTTACCGTCAATATCGAATTGACAGCTTCCTTCCTGAATGTAAATAAGTAAATAATCCAACAGTTTTCGATTAGGCACGATCCATCCAGAAG